>JBKJNF010000175.1:0-13152 GCA_046596155.1 Flavobacteriales bacterium
CCAAGCCCGTCCTGCGACTGGAAGCTCCGGAGGACTGGGATCCCGCCGACCCCGACCCGCACCGGTCACTGGGTCGCGCGATGCACGCGGTACTCGCCCGTATTCATGTGCCCGAAGACCTGTCGAAAGCCATTGCCGCAGAAGCGCCGCGCTGGGGCATGACTCCGGCCGAACAGGAAGACCTGCGTGCTCGCCTCCAGACCCTGCTGGACCTGCCCGCGGTACTGCCTTTTTTCGCCCCTGGCCTTGAAGTGCATGCTGAAGCGGACCTGATCGATGCGAACGGCCAACTGCATCGCCCGGATCGCATCGTGAGCGACGGCAGCTCATACCGCGTGGTCGATTTCAAGAATGGCATCCACAAGCCCGAGCACGAACAACAGGTGCGTACCTATTCGGGGCTGTTGCGTTCGATCGGCCACACGAATGTCACAGCGCACATCCTTTATCTGCGTGAAGGCGTTTTGATCGACGTAGCTATATGAGCCACGCCCTCCGCTGGAAATGCCTGCCCTTCCATGCACTGAGCGTGGAAGAACTGCATGCCATACTGCGCCTGAGGGTGGATGTCTTCGTGGTGGAGCAGAAATGCCCTTACCCCGAGATCGATGGCCGCGATCCGCACGCCCTGCACCTGTTCGCTTTCGAGCCGGAGGGCCTTCTCCTCTGTTATGCCCGCCTATTACCTGCTGAAGAGGATGGATATCCGCACATCGGCCGGGTTGTGGTGCATCCCGATCGCCGGGGAGAGCGCCTTGGCAGGGCGGTCATGATCGAAGCGATAGCCCGAAGCCGGACCTTGTTCGGCGCGGTCCCCATCGCCCTTTCGGCCCAGGCCCACTTATATGAATTTTACGCGTCCCTAGGCTTCCAGCGCACAAGTGAAGCGTATATGTGGGACGGTATCCCACATATTGACATGTGCCTGCCAAATGCCGTAAGTTCTGGGTGTTGAAATCCCGCGTACACAGGGATCGTTCAAAACTGGCTGGCCGGATCCCCGGAGTTCCAGTTCCGTTACTTAACTTTCAAACTGAAAACGATCAGCTAACAAGACCAACACACCTGAACATGGCAGTAGAAGCATATTGCGTGAAGTGCAAAGCAAAGCGCGACATGAAGGACCCCAAGGAGAATACCATGGCCAATGGTCGCAAGGCGATGAAGGGCACCTGCCCTGTTTGCGGCACGGGCATGTTCAAGATCATGGGGAACAAATAGTGTCGGCCGCCTGCCTTTAGAGGCAGGCAACGTCTTCAGGACTGCCACTTACCTCCCTTGTCGGGAGGGTAGGGTGTAATGGTCTGCGTGTGATCGCGGACAGCTCCTACGAGCACATGACAACCTCTCGTTCGCCGCTTAGAATTTCTAGCGCTGGTATTCCTAAGATCCTGTTCTATTCGCTCGGGATCCTTGTAGCGTTACACCTTGGGGTGGTGGCCTTCCATTTGCTTTTAGGCATCCGGATGGAGGCCTTCACAGAGCTGTTCGACCTCGACTTGGAGTCGAACCTGCCTACGTATTTCAATTCCTTCCTTTTCTTGCTATGCGCCTTGCTGATGGCGGTGATCGCCAAGGATAGCGAAGGCGTACTGCGCAGGGGCTGGTTCACCTTGTGCGGCGTTTTCATCTTCCTCGGCATCGACGAAGGCTCGCAGGTCCATGAAAAATTCATGCTCGTCACGCTCCGCTTGATGAACCATGGGTCCACCTCTGGAACCGTTTTCGGCTGGCTCTACTACGCGTGGGTCATCCCCTATGGCATCGCCGCCATCGGGCTTGGCATCTGGCTTTCGCGCTGGTTCTTTGCACTCGATCGCGACCTGCGCATCAGGATGGTATTGTGCGGTGCCGTGTACGTTTTTGGCGCCGTTTTCCTCGAGATGCTTAGCGGCAAGATCGCGGAAGGTCTTTCACCGTCCATCATGACCCCGGCCCAAATGGCATTCATGCCTTGCGACGTCTACGAGCCCGGAACTTGCCACTTGTACGTCAGTCCGCTGTACATCGCGGTCTATACCTGTGAGGAGACCTGCGAAATGCTCGGCCTTATCCTGTGCGCAAGCGTGATGATCGGCTGGCTCCAGAAACGCATGGCCGTAGTAGAATTAAACTTTGCGAATACCACCGAACACCACCGAACCTCCCACGTCATCCCAGAACGGAATGCGAATGATCTTGCCGGAGGAAGTCCGTGGGAAGTGGCTCAAGATGATCAGCCTGCGCGGTAGTTCCTGTCTGCCTAATTCAGCCTGCAACAGCTCATTCAGTTCACTGGTCAGCTCGGCGGCTGGCCGCTCGGATTCCAACACCAACAGCAGTGCCTGACCGAGGCCGTCCTCCTCGTATGCCGCGAAATAGTGTGCGTACGGCAGAATGCCTGCGGTCCGCGCCTCCAATGCTTCCGGATTGATCTTACGCCCTCCGCTCAGGACCATGTTGTCATATCGGCCCTTCCATACGAAGCGGCGGTCATCCAGAAGGTCCACCAGGTCGTTGGTAACATGCCTGCGAAAGCTCAGGTGGGGTGTGTTGATGATCAAGCACCCGCGGGCGTCCTCGTCGAACGAGATGTCACCGATCGCGGACAGGGCTGAAGTGGTTGCCCCACTGCTCAACTCCCGAAGGGCCACGTGCGTCAAGGTTTCGGTGCTGCCATAGCTGTGGAAGACCCGCACGTTCAGTCCGCGGATGTCCTGCTCCAACGCCGCGCTAACCGGGCCGCCACCGAGCAGAATGGTATCGAACTGCCTTTCGACGCGCGGCCGGTCATCCTGCAGAGCGCGGTGCAATTGTTGCGGCACCATGGCCGCGAAACGAAATCGATCGGTGGGATCGAGCTTCTCAAGGACCGGCCCTGAGGGGTCCACAACATGCAGATCCAAGCCGATGATGAAGGCTCGCACCAGCATCATGCGCCCAGCGATGAAGTTGCACGGCAGGCACAGCAAGGCCCGCTCCCCGTGCTTCAAGTGGAAGGTGTGACCGGTCAAACGCGCACTGGCGCTCAGGTCGGACGCGGAGAAGCGCAGTTCTTTGGGCTCGCCCGTGGTGCCGCTCGTGCGCGCCGAAATGGAGCCATCATCGTGAGTAAGCATGTGCAGGACATCGCGGAGTTCCGCGCACCAGGCCGCATTGTGATGGCGTTCCACCAGTTCTTCAGCCCATGCACCGATCTCTGCACCACGGTGCGTGCGACCGTCGATGGTGAGCGTGGTGAACGGAGTGGCCATGATGGAACTCAGCGTTGAAGGGAGGACAGATCCCACTCCACCTCAGGACGGTAGTGCAATAGTCCGCGGGACGCTTCCAATGGTGAGGGGATGTTGTTCGCGTACACGCGTCCTGTGCCCAGGCCTTGCGCCATGCCCACGTTCAAGGTAGCAGCATACTGCGCGATCGCGTTCAGCCCGACGCTGCTCTCCAACGCCGAAGTGATCCACCAGCCGATGCCGCGTGCTTTGGCCAGCGCGATCCATTCCTGCGAGGCCGACCAGCCGCCGACAAGGCTGGGCTTGATAACAATGAACTGCGGCCGAACGCTCTCAAGCAGGTCCGCCTTGGCCTCCGTGGTGTTCAGCCCGATGAGATCCTCATCGAGGGCGATGGGAACTGGCGAAGAAGCGCAAAGCTCGGCCATCACTTCGTAGAGCCCCGGTGGAATGGGCTGCTCAATGCTGTGCACGCGTAGATCGGCCAATTGATGCAGCACTTCCGGGGCTTGGGCCGCACTGAATGCCCCGTTCGCATCCACTCGCAGGATCAGGTCGCGTTCGTTGAACTCCGCGCGCACTGAGCGAAGGAGGTCCAGTTCATCGACAAGGCCGATAGCTCCGATCTTCATCTTCACCGTGGTGTAGCCACCATCGATCTGTTCGCGGATCCGCTGCTTCATGGTGGTCTTGTCGCCCATCCACACCAGGCCATTGATCGGAACGGCGCTACGACCAATGGTGAAGTCGGAGGGGAACAAGTTCTTCGAGCCACCGACCTGCAGATCCCGCAAGCACTGTTCCACCGCAAAACGCACGCTGGGCACATCGATAAGATCAGCGATCATCCGTTGGTCCCAGTTCGATGTATCGGCGCATAATTCCACGAGTTTCGTCCTGACATCTGCCGGAAACTCCTTGCTGTGACCGGGGAATAACGCGGCCTCGCCGATACCGATCACATCTGGTCGTTCGCTATGCCAGACCATGAGGTACCACACGGTGCGATCGGTGATCACGCCTTTGCTCGTCCCCAGTTCAAATCGGGGATGCAGGGTGTGTTCGATCCAGCGCGCGCGGAGCATTCACCAGAGGAATAGTCCGAAAGTAAAGAGCAGGGCAATGAAAAATGTCCCTAACGCAAGCACCTTCAACTGCGGGTCCAGGTCGCGGGGTTCCACGGTGCGCCACACCTTCACTAGATGCACCAGGGGAATTAGTAACGCAGGCAGATACATCCATTGCAGTGGACCTTGCGTCCCGAGCAGTGTGAAAGTGACCAGGCACGCAGCACCGCCCCCTATCAGAAAGGTGTGATAGGTCCGCGCATTCGCACTGCCCATACGCACCACAAGTGTGCGCTTGCCACTGGCCGCATCATTGTGGATGTCGCGCATGTTATTCACGTTCAATACGCCGGTGCTTAAAAGGCCGAAGCCAATGGCCGGTAGCAACACCGCTGGATGAAAATGCTGTGTATGCAGGTAGAAGGTGCCGCAAACGCCCACGATGCCGAAGAAGAGGAATACACTCACATCGCCAAGCCCCGCATAGCCATAAGGGTTCTTGCCGAAGGTGTATTTCACTGCTGCCCCGATGGCCAGCAGGCCGATGATCAGAAAGGCCAACGTCTTCAACGTAGCACCCAACGCCACGGTGATCAGAGCGCAGCCGCTGATGAAGGCCAACACAGCGCAGATCGCCATCGCACGCTTCATGACCGCCGGTGCGATGGCCCCGCTCTGCACTGCCCGAGGAGGACCTATGCGGTCAGCGTTGTCCGTTCCGTGCTGGTGATCACCAAGGTCGTTAGCGAGGTTGCTGAGGATCTGGAGGAGCACCGCGGTCAATAACGCGAGCCCCAGCACTGCATCATTGAATTGAGCTGGACCGCTGTAGCGATAGTGATCGGCAATATGCGCCAACGCACTCCCCACCAAAATACTGCTCACAGCCAAGGGCAGTGTACGCAGGCGGAAGGCATGCAGCCAGGGGTTCAAGCGCGCAGCTGTTTGAAATAGTCGCGCAATACCTTAGGCGAAAGCACCGCGTCGGTGACCACATGAAGCACGGCGGGCCGATCATGGAACGCGTAGAGCTGTTCCAACGCCGAAGCAAGCGATGTGACATCCGCTGCGCGGAAATAAGGTAGGTCGTAGCTCTTTACCAGCTGCTCAATGTTGCGCGTGTGCGGTGCCTCAAAGTAGGGCAGCAGTTCCGCGTCGGTGTCCGGACCCTCGATGTAGCGGAAGATGTTTCCACCACCGTTGTCGATCACGATCACCTTCAGCTGCGCGGATAAATGCGCGTTCCAGAAAGCGTTGCTGTCATAACAGAAGGCGATATCCCCGGTGATCAGCGTGGTGGGTCGTTGCGTGGCATGCGCTGCGCCCACGGCGGTGCTGGTGCATCCATCGATGCCGCTGGTGCCCCGGTTGCTGAACCAGCGCTGGCCGCGAACACGATCGAAGATCTGCGCGTAGCGGGCCGGTGTGCTGTTCGCCAGATGCACATCGCTGCCTGCAGGAATATGTTCCATCAACAGCTTGAACACGGTGAGGTCGCAGAAAGGAGCGGCAGCCACAAGGCGATCGTGCGTGGCCCGCGTGCGCTCGTCGAGCAACTTCCACGCTTCGCCATAGAAGCTGTCGACGCGATGGGACGATACCACCACGGCCTCCGCGATCTGCGCGAAGAAGACCTCCGGCGATACCGCGATGTCGTGCGTGAGGCTCTGGTAGGTGTCGTAGTGCCGCTGGCCCGGATCGATGTGCCAATGCTGTGCGGGGCGCCATTTGCGCAACAGCGTTTTCACCCGCTTGCTCACGATGGCGCCACCGAAGGTGATGAGCAGATCAGGTTGCAGGTCGTTCTCGTTCGCATCTGTCACCCCTTCGATCACGCGGTCGATGCAAGCGATGAACGCGGGATCATCGAGGTTGGAGGTGGCTTCGGTATGCACCGTGACCTGCGGAAGTGATGCGAGTTGGATGAGCTGTTTCTTCAGGCCTTCGCTCCAAACGCCCTGACCCGCGAGCACCATCACCTTGCGACACGTGGACAATTGGTTGATCAACCAGCGCGCATGATCGGGCAGGATGAACGCTTCGCTCATCACCGGTGCGATCAATCGCGAGTCTCCCGCCTTTTCGGTATGTCCGTACAAGGGCTCGGTGAAAGGCACGTTCACATGCACCGGACCCGGCACCGGCAACAACGTGGCATCGATCGCCTCGTTGATCAACCGACCGCAATGCCAGCGGGAAAGGTCATCCGCGGATGTGCGCGGAAGTTGAACGCTGCGCTTCATGTGCAAGGCAAGTACGCCCTGTTGGCGGATGGCCTGGCCTTCGCCTTGGTCCACCCATTCCTCAGGCCGGTCCGCGGTGATCACCAACAGGGGGATCCGCTGGTAATACGCTTCGGCGATGGCCGGGCCGTAGTTAAGCACGGCGCTTCCGCTGGTACATATCAGCGCCACTGGTGCGTGCAGTTGTTGGGCCATGCCCAGGGCGAAGAAGGCGGCACTGCGCTCGTCTATAACCTGCAGGCAGTTGATCTCCGGCTGGCGGTGGAAGGCGATCACCAAAGGCGCACTTCGGCTGCCGGGACTGATGACCACGTGGCGCACGCCTTTCGCCGCGCACAGACGCGCCAATTCGGCTGCGGAAAAATGATCACTCGTTTGCATCCTTCGAGGCCTCGCCCCGGCTTGCAGGGTCTGCGGCTGCGCGAAAGTATCCTTCAGCCCTCCAGCGCCATGATCGGCCGCAGCCACATGGCCGCCTTGTGTTCGGTCTCGTCCCATTCGCGTTGCGGATCGGATCCCGCTGTGATGCCCGCTCCCACATAGAGCACTGCATCACCACCCAACACCCGCAGGCAGCGGATGTTCACGTAGAGCTCGGTGCGACCATCCGGATTCCAAGGACCCCAGAATCCAGCATATAGGCCGCGATCATGGGCCTCGTGCGTGCGGATGAAACCACGGGCCTTGTCCGCCGGCATGCCACATACCGCCGGCGTGGGGTGCAATGCCACGACCAGGTCGCTCAGGGTGCTTGAGCCCAGGTCGCCTTGGATCCGCGTGCGCAGGTGTGCGATGTTGGCGCTGGACAACACCTCGGTAGGTCCGCGTTGGATGTTCTGCAGGTTCAATCGTTCGAACGCTTCCAACACAGCGTCGGTCACCACGGATTGTTCATGGCGCTCCTTCGCGCCCCAGGCCATGTGCTCAGCAGGAGCGAGCTCCTTCTTCATTGTTCCGGCCAAGGCATCCACGACCACATGGTCCTCTTCCTCCAGCACAAGGCGCTCGGGTGTGGCACCCAGCCACAGGCCGTGATCTGGCGTGTTGGCCATGGCCACGAAGGCCTCTGGCTGTTCGCGCACAGCGCGCAGGAACAGGTCCACCGCATGATCGGCATGGATCGGCGTGTGCATCACGCGGGACAGCACTACCTTCTCAAGCTCACCGTGCACGATCGCTTCAATTGCCTCCGCGACCTGGCCTTGGAACGCATCAGATCCCGTGGCCGCAGGCGTGGACCATGCATGTGGTTCCGCTCCCATGCATTGCTTGAGCGGGTCGATATCAGGGCCGAATTCGCCGAACTCCAGCTCCACGTCCGATCGGATGAAGGGAACCCGGGTATGATCAAGGTCGAAGGGGGCCAGCACGAACACCTCATTCAGCTCCCACATCAAAGCGCCATCCACGGTCTCTAGCTCCGGCGCGCGCTGCGCCCAGATCTGTACGTTCTCTTCCGGTGTGCGGAAGGCCGCGAACGTGAGGCGCTGTTCAATGCATGTATGCAGCGCGATGCGCAGGGTCTCCTCCTTGCTCATGTCCGTTTCTCAATGATCAGGTTGGTCAATCTACACAATGCCACTAATTCACCGGCCTCATTCGTCACCCGGATGTCCCACACATGGGTGGTGCGGCCGTGATGCACCAAGCGGCCCGTGGCTGTTACGACCCCGGTCCGGGCCGACTTCAAATGGTTGGCGTTCACTTCCAAGCCCACTACGCCCTGCCGCTCCCTATCCACCAGCAAGTAGCTACCCACACTGCCGAGCGATTCAGCCAATGCCACCGTGGCCCCGCCGTGCAGCAAGCCCATTGGCTGTATCGTACGCGCGTCTACCGGCATGGTGGCGGCGATGGTGCCTTCCGGCGAAGAGATGTACCGGATGCCCAATGTCTCCATCATCGTTCCGGCACTGAATGCGTTCGCAAGTGCCATTTGTTCCTCATTCATCATTAGCGACGAAGGTATCCGCAACGATCTTTGCACCCCGCATGGAAGGCAAGAAGCGATTGCTATTGGTGGAGGACGAGGAAAGCCTGCGCTCCACCCTACGCCTAAATTTCGAGATGGAAGGCTATGATGTGACCACGGCCGTGCGTGGCAGCGAGGCACTGGAGCGCATTCGCGGCGCGCGTTTCGATGGCATTGTGATGGATGTGATGCTTCCCGATGTGGATGGATTCACCATTTGCGAAACGATGCGGCTGGAAGGCAATTCAACGCCCGTCCTCTTCCTCACCGCACGCTCCTTGCCGCAGGACCGCATCCGAGGGCTGCGCAGTGGCGACGACTACCTGGGAAAGCCGTTCGAATTAGAGGAACTCCTGCTCCGGGTAGGCAAACTAATGCAACGCAACGGCGCTAGCCCCGGCTCCCTAGGGCCTAGTAAGCGAAGCTTTGGCAGCAACCAGGTTGACTTTGATTCGTATGACGTCAAAGGCCAGCGGAGCTTGGAAAAGCGTCTGACCCAGCGCGAGATCATGTTGCTGAAGCTCCTGATGGACCGGGAGAACGAAGTGGTAAGTCGGGAAGAGATCCTCCAAAAGGTCTGGGGCTATGACGTGTTCCCCACCACCCGCACGATCGACAATTTCATCGTGGCGTTCCGTAAGTATTTTGAAGCTGACCCGCAGATACCCAGGCACTTTCACAGTGTCCGGGGCGTCGGATACAAGTTCGTTCCCTGAATTAATAATTAGCCAAGGCAACCCCACCCACGCCAATTCGTCTTGTTGTTGTTAGGTCCTTCGGATCTTCCTTTCCGAGGCTGACACTGGTTCCATAATCCTTGCAGGTTAACCATGCAGGGACCTCTTATAGAGGTCCCTGTTTGGTTTTTAGGCCCTGCACACTACCCGTTCCGGGATCCGTCGGTTCCGGACCACAGTTCATGGGGCTGTGGAACCTTTCCGTTCCGCCCCATTGTCGATCGTGTTCACATATCCTAACTTCGTCCCAGTTGCACCAATGCAGCCAGCACCAAACACGACCAGACCTATGGCACGTTCATTTACTCGCTCCATTGCATTTCTGGCGATCACCTGCTTTTCCACCGTCCTTTTCGCACAGGGCACCATGGACATCGGTCTCTTCAACAACGGCAACGGTGCGCTTGAGGTAAAGGTGCGACCCACCACCGAGTTCAATGGCGTGTTCAGCAGTGTGGTCTTCTCGCTGCGTTGGGACAAGAACACGGACATCACCTTGGGCGATGCAGTATCTCCTGAGAACGCTCCGTTGAACACCCGTCGCTCCGGCCAGCTCCGCGAAGATGGCAACTTCAACTACATGGTCTTCGCCGGCTTCGGTTTCGATGAAATGGCACAGGTCGGCATGAACTGGGAGGCTGGTGCGGAATACACGATCCTGAGCATACCTGTTTCCGGTGTCGGGGCTGTGGAATTGGTGAACGATAACTGGACGAACGCCCTTCACAACAACGGCGACTTCTATGTTTCGCTGGGCGGGATGGACAAGACCGGCACGATCTACAAGAGCCTTGCCGCCACGGCCGACCTGGAAGGTACCGTGATGATCAAACCGAACCCCAACGAAGGCCACTTCTCCTTCTCCTTCATCAGCGAGGAGCCTGTGGATCTGCGCATTGAGGTGTTGAACACGCTCGGGCAGACGGCGTTCAATGAGAACCTAAGGGGCTTCTCCGGCACCTACGTGAAGGAGATGGACCTGACCACCATGAGCGAGGGCATTTACTACCTGCGTCTCACGCGTGGCGCCACCACCAGCGTGCACAAGATCGTGTACCACTAGTATCCATTACACATCGCAATGAAAGAGGGGCCGATGGCCCCTCTTTCGCTTTTTACACTGTCGCTTAGAGATAGGCCTCGGCGCAGAACGCACAATACTTGCTGCGCGGATCATGCTCGAAGCTCGTTGCAGGATCCGCCAGCTGCGCCACCACTTCCTGCAATAGCGTGGTGATCTGCGGAAGTTGTTCGCGGGTGATCAGATCATCATCAGCAAGTGAGAGATACGATCCACCACCACCTGCGGTGTGTTGCAGGGGCAACAAACCCGATCGCAGTGCCTTCACCTCCGGATGGCAGGTCATGTAGAGCCAGGCATACATGAGCAACTGTGCCGCGTGGCCTTTGTTCTTCCGCAGGTCCTCCAGGTCCATGCTCTTCAGTCGCAGATCCTTCGCTTCCACGCGACCGGTCTTCAGGTCCAGGATCGTGAGCACACCATCGCGCAGATCCACTCGATCGATACGCCCACGGATGAGCACCGGACCGGAAAGGTGGGGCGAGGCCGCCGGCAACGACGCGCTGAGCTCCTGCTCCAAGCCCTTAAGCTCGATCCGGTCTCCGGCATCGATCGCCCGGGCCTCTCCCTCCACAAATGCCATGGCCGCATCGGTGGCCATGGACAGTTGCAACATGGGTTCGCCGCGATCCAACAGCACATCGGTTTGTACACCATGGAGGGCATCGCGGATGGCCTGCGCCAAGTCGGTCCGTACTGCGCGGAGGTCGCTGCTTTTCAACATATGCCCGATCCACGGGGTGTAGCGGTGCTCGAGGACCTTATGCAACGCCTCGCCCAACACGTTGGAGGCAATGCGCGGCCCTGGCGCGGCCTGCTCTTCCACCTTCAACACATTGCGGATCCAGAAGTCCAGCGGGCACTGTAACCAGGTCCGTAGCATGCTCGGCGTGAATCCTTTTGCCAATCGCTGCATCAGCAAAGGCCGTGTGCGATCGCCCATGGCCACGGCCATATGCGCTGCTCGGTGGATGGGTACCGGGATCACGGCACGTTCGTCCGTCATATCGTCGGGCCGGGCATGAAAAAGTTCGTGGCGCAACTGGGCGATGTAGCGGCTGGGACCTGCGGACGTGCCATCCTCCGCGTACACCAGCACCGTATGCTTCGCGCGCTGCATCATCCGCAGGAAGTTGTAGGCTTGCACCGCATCCGCGCTTTCGCGCATTGGGAGCTCATAGGCACGCCGAAGTTCGTAGGGGATGTACGAGCGGTCGGCGGTTGACGCGGGCAGATGCCCTTCGCTGGCGCCTAGGACGATGATGCGTTCGTGATCCAAGGCACGCGCCTCCAACAGACCCATCACCTGCAGGCCGCTGAGCGGCTCACCGAAAAGGCCGACCCGCGCGTTGCGCATGAGGCGCGGCAGCACAGCGGCCCATGCCCCAGGTGAGGTGGCATGACCATACGTGTGCATCAAGCGGTCGATCCTGCGCAGTACGATGGAGGCCTGATAGATCTGTTCCGTGGCAAAGGCATCATCCCCCATGGCCTCCTTCGCCCAGCTGAACAACCCGAGCATCTGTGCATGCATACTGCTGTCCGCATCGAGGCCGAGGGCCATGCCCATGTGCCCGCCGAGCGTAACACCCACGTCAACTAGCGCTGTGCGCAGGCGCAACAGCGGCACAGCCGCTGCCTGATCGCTCTGCACGGCATCCAGCAGTTGATCGACGGCCCCGGCTGAGGCGCCGTGGTACAGGTAAGGATGCAGCAGGAGATGTTCCAGGTCCGCAGTGCGATAGGCCCACGGGGCGGCATCATCGGGCGCTCGCTTTAACGGTTGTATCCGCAACAAGGCTTCCACCAAGGAGCCAATGGGTAACGACGCGAGCGGAAGTCCCATGGTGATGTTCAGCGGACCCGTATCGGCGGGCAGGGCCTCAAGCACCGCCGGCAGCAGCCCTTCGTCGGCCAGCACCACGGCGGTGCGCGCACGTTCCTCCATGCTCAGTTCCGCGACCAACGTGGAGGCGCACCAAGCCTGTGACACCGAAGTGGCGGCTTCGACCAACCGTATCTTCAAGCCGGAGTTGCGAAGACGGTCCGTTACCGGCAACACGCCCTTGCCGAAGGTGCGGATCGCTGTGCGCAAATGATCGCCCGCCTCCTGGGTGCGATCATCGAGGTAGTAGCCATCGGCATCCCATGCGAACCGGGCGATGCCTGCGGCCTGCGCTTCGTGCAGCACCCGCGACTCCGTCCTTGTGAAGGCGTTGAGACCAACGAACCACACGCGCTCCCATGGCCATGGTTCTGCGGCCTTCTCCGCCGCGACCCGTTCTACGAGACCAACCGTTCCCGCATGTTGTGCAATGAGCCGTTCGTTCAGTGCCGTATGCAACAGACCGGTCTGCGCCCAATACCGCACCATACGTCTTTGTCCTTCGCTTAAGGGATCGCTATTGAAGCTCCACTCCAGGTCCTCCCATGAGCGCAGGTCGCGGTAAAAGCCTTGCAGCGGAAGCATGTGCGCATCGGCCTCACTGATATCCGCCAGCGTGATCGGTGCCCATTGCATGAACTCATCGAAGCCAAGGGCCTCTTGGCCCGAAATCGTGCGATACGCCTCGTACGCTTCGAAGAGCAGCTCCTCCATGGGCAGCACCCGCATGCCACTGATGTGCTCCATGAGGCTGGACAGCGTGAAGAGCTGTGGGCTCCATAGCGCGCTGCCCGCTTTCGCGGCCAGGGCGTGCCGCAGATGCAGGCCCGCGCGCTGGCTCGGCAGCACAACGGCTACTTTCACCAGGGAGGTTCCGTGTTCCGCCAATACGGCCTCGGCCACTTGTTCAAGGAAGGTCGCCATCGATCTTCGCCGAATGTAACCGCCATGCACG
>JBKJNF010000280.1:0-7167 GCA_046596155.1 Flavobacteriales bacterium
ATCAGGTTGCTCACTAAGTACCCACTACCCTTAAGGAAGACAACGCTGGTGCCGGTGAAGGTCACCTTGTACTTTTCTGGCTGAAAGATGCTGTCCGTTTGATCTCGCAGCTTGGTCAGAAGTGTTTCCATGCGGGTGGTGCCCACGTCGGCCATCTGCACAGTGACACGGGTGGTCTGCCGCGTGCTGTCGAGGAAGGCACTGGCCATACCCTGCTTTCCACTCGCGTTCTCCACGTATGGAAGGATGAAGGTCTTGTCCGTGCTGTTCAACAATTCATACCGCGCGGGATCACCGCCGTAGAAGGCTTGCTTCGTGAACTTCACAGCATCGGCAATGCTGATGGGCCTGCTGAACTCCGGATAGGTGGCCAGCGTGTCCTGGAGCTTCTCAATTCGGCTGAGCGTGCCGTCCTTCAATGCGCCGCCCTTCTTTTTCGTGTCGATGACGATCTCCAGCGGCATTACCCCGTGGAAGTTGTGCTCGAAGAAGCGCAGGTCACTGAGCACCGGATTATCCTCAGGCAGATCGTCCACGATGCGGCTCTCGTCCTTCATCCGCAACACCCCGAAGCAGGCGAACAAGGTGAAGATGCCCGTGACCCAATAGATCAGCGGACGTTGTGTCCGGCTCATCTGCACGATCCATTCCACCGCGCGATCAAGCCAATGGCTGTCGAGGTGACGTGTATGGCGCTCCTTCGGATCACCCATGTAACTGAAGAAGATAGGGATGAGCACCATGCTCAAGAGCCACAGCACCATGATGCCGATCGTAGCCGTCCAACCGAATTGTACGAGCGCATCGCTGTAGGTGACACAAAAGGTGGTGAAGCCAACGGCGGTCGTGGCGTTGGTCATGAAGGCTGCAGCACCGATACGACTGATGACCCGCTGCAGGGCCTTCACCCGGTTGCCGTGGTTCACGAATTCGTAATGGAACGCGTTCACGAGGAACACACAATTGGGCACGCCGGTCACGATCACCAAGGGCGCGATCACGCTTTGCAATAGCGTGATCTTGTAATCCAACAAGGCCATGAACCCAAAGGTCCAGACCACGCTCACGGCCACTACGAGCATACAGATGCCCATTACCCGCCAACTACGGAAGAAGAACAGCAACAGCAAGGCACACAGCGCCATGCTCATGAGCATGAACTTCGGCATCTCGCCCTTCACCAGGTTGGTGCTTTTCACCCTGATCCACGGCAGTCCGCTGCGATGGATGGGCATTCCGGTGGAAGCAACGAACGCATCCGTGCGCTTCTCAACGGCGTCCACTACTGCCTGGCGACGGTCTGAATCGAAGAGCTTCGCATTCACGAAGACCATCATCAGGCTGGCCTTGGTGCTATCGTTGTACAGGAGTCCACGATAGAACGGCAGGGCACGTATGTGCGCATGCAGCGTGTCCATTTGCGCCTGGTCCGCTGGTAACTTATTCATCAGCGGACGGACCACGAAGCGTTGTAGCGAATCGTCGCGCAGGAGGGTGTACAAGTGTGCTTCGCTGAAGACGGAATCGATGCCGTTGATGTCCTTCAGGTCATTGCCCAGATCGGACCACGCCTTGAAGTTCGCGGGCGAGTATAGATCTCCGGCCGGGCCGCCTTGGGTGCCAACCACCAACACGTTACCATCCTCCTTGAAGGTGGAGAGGAAGCGCTCGTAATCAACGTAAGCGCTATCGTTCTGAGGAAGCAGTCCGCCATGCTTGTAGTTCATGGCCACGCGCGTGCCCATAAGGCCGAGACCCGCGGTCAGCAGGCCGATGGCGATCAGGATCGCTAGGCGATTGCGCAATACACGACCGGCCACCCAAGCCCACATGCCTTCATCATCCTGTTATCGGGCAGCAGGTTGCTGCGCGGAGCGGGCAAAGGAACGAAAAAGCCCCCCTTGTCCTCGGTTTGTTCCCAGCCTCGGCCAACTCAGAAGTTCAGGCTGGTCGAAAGCTTCAGCGCCACGTTGTCCTTCCACTCGGAAAAGGCCAGCGGACCATAGCGGAAGAACACCCCCACGCCCAGAGCTGCGAACACATCATCGATGCGTACGCCACTTTCAAAGAAACGTTCGGTCAATGCACTGAAGGACAGTCCATTGTGATTCTCGGGATGAGAAAAGCGACCGAACGCAACGTTGCTCACCAACGCTGGTTTGGGATGGAAATGCTTCCCTTTGACCAGCAATGTCCCAAAACTGTGTTTTATGTGCACCGTGATGAACTCGTCCGCGAGGAACTCGTTGGGGCGCATTGTCTCGAAGGTGTTGTCCGCCGCGATCAGCAAGCCTTCGCGCGCGTTGGTGCCCCGCAGATTGTAAAGAAAGGGCATCGGTGCATCGGGGTCGGCCTTGCCTGCAAGCACACTCAACGATAGGGTTCCCACTAGGCGTATGCGGAAGGTCCTTTCCACCATGACATTCACCCGCCAGGTTTCCAACTCACCTTCCCACAGCCCGCTGATGGCGCGCATGGCGCTGATGTTGACCACGGGATACTTGCTACCCATTGACACTTCGCGGCCAGGCAGACGCGCCAGCTTCTCGCGGTAGGCCCAGCGCAGATCCGCTGTTATGGCACCGGTGAGAAAGCTGTTCTGGAGCAACGTCACGCCATCGGACACTGAACGCGCGAACCGGTATCCGATGTCATTGAGGCGCTGCGACCGCTCGGTGCCCACCCACATCTTCACGGATCCTCCCATCCGCACCTTCACCTCACCGGCCATCCGCTCCAAGTGGTCCATACGGTCAACGTAGAAGCGCCGCACATTATCCTGCGAGAATAGCCCGTGCCGTTGACCGAGGAACGCGACACCGCCGGTCTCATCCACGTCGTAAGCATAGCTGAGCTTCACATGCATGTCGCGCCCGTAAAGTGGTTTGATAGTGAGATCGCCACCGTATTTGAACCCCTTATCGTAGAAGCCAAATCCAACATACCCGCCAAGGGTTCCATAGCGAGAGATCTTGTCGTTAGTGGCGAAACCTGCACCTAGCCGAAGCCCTTCATAGCCGTTGTAGTCGATGAGGCGAGCGAGCAGGAGGTCTACAGGGCCAATTGCGAGCTTACCGCTGGCCAATGCGCTCAGCCACTTCAACTTGGCATCGAGGTTCAGTGAATCACCGATGCTGTCGATCACCGCGTAGGTCCTCAGGTCCTTCGCGTCCAGCGAATCGGTCCTCAGCGCCTTCCAATACGCATCGTCGCGGCGGATCTCCATACGATCGGCTACCAGTTCCGGTCCTCGCACCTCTCGGCGTTCCACATCCGCATCCACCTCGATCTCCTTCAGGTACGTTCGGCTTTCACCGTACACGCCCATGCCGTTGATCGACGCCTGGTCCAGGTAAATGAAGGCGTTGAGCTGCCTCGGGAACCAGCGCAGGGAACCACTTCCATCAGCCGAGGGCATGCGTTCATGCAGCTGCTGGAACTTAATGCTCACACCCTGCCGCTCGGCGGGTTCCGCAATGACGTTCTGGACCGCATAACCCGCCGTATGGATGTAGAGCACCCCCTTCAGCGCATCGAACTTGGTGCCCTTGCGCGGGCGATAGCTGATGACATAGACGCTGTCCGTGCCCTGATAGAGCGTGTCCTGGAGATCGAACCGGTACTTCGCGGTACTGCTCGGTGCCAGCGGGCTGAGGTAGAGCTTCTTGTCGATGGCGATCTGCGGATCGTAGATGCTGAAGGTCTCGGTCTGTCCAGCAAGTGCCAGCAGCGAGGGATCCTTGAGGCCGCTAACACGCATGGCCAGCACTTCCTCGTGCCCTCGGGAGGGTGGAATGAAGCTCTTGCGCGTAGCGCTCTCGATCAGGAACAGGTGCTGCTGCTCAAAAAACTCCTGTGCCTTCAGTGTGCTGCTGTCCAGTTTAGCCGTGCGCGCTGGATCATTTGCAACCGCACTGTCCAAGGCCGCGTCGAAGGTGGTTTTGCTGTAGCTCGTGTATCGATAGGAACGGTTGCGCATGGCATCGTTCTCCTTGCGCGCAGCATAGGTCCGCCGAATGATGCGGTGCGCCGGGTTGTCCGTTCCGCTCACCACAACCGGCTTCAGCTCCAGATCGGACTGACGTAGCGCGATGATCGCCGGTCCAATGGTCTCTAGGGAAAGCTCACGTGTGGTGTAGCCCACATAGCTGAGACGGATCCGCACAGGCAGCTGCGATACTTCCAAGCGGAAACGACCATCGATATCGCTGACAGTTCCATTTGATGTACCCGCGATATTCAGCGGCACGAATGCCAGGGGCTCCTTGGTGCGCTCATCCACCACGCGGCCGGTAAGCACGACCTGGGCGATGCTCCACGATGCTGTAAGCAAGAAAATGGACAGGAAAAGGGGGCGCATCCGGCGGGTGATCGAGCGTTCACGAAGAAAGGTGGATCGCGGTAATGACAGGTCATAGTAGGACCAACGGCGGAATAGTGTGGACAAATGGAGCGCGCGGCAGGCCTCTGCGGGTACCTTGCGCCGTCTCCTTCATCATGCTCCCCCAGTTCCATGATGCCCGCCTGTGGGGTCGTGCGCTCACTGCGCAACGGACGGCGAATGCGTGGCGGGTGTGGAGCAGCTACCAACGCGCAAAACGAACGAAGGAACCCCTGATCAAGGGCATGCCGATCAGTGTGAGCATCGAGCCCACCACGGCCTGTAATCTGCGGTGCCCCGAGTGCCCCAGCGGGCTGCGCGCCTTCACTCGCCCCACCGGCAACCTGAAGCAGGATCTATTCAAGCAGGTGATCGACGAATTGGCACAGGACCTCTGGGCACTCACCTTCTACTTCCAGGGCGAACCCTTCATCAACCCGTCATTCCTGGATATGGTGCGTTATGCCAGCGCTCGCGGCCTTTACACAAGCACCAGCACCAACGCACATTTTCTGGACGAAACGAATGCAGAAGCCACCGTTCGCAGTGGCCTCTCACGTTTGATCATCTCCCTGGATGGCACCGATCAGGCCACATACGAGGCCTATCGGAAAGAAGGTACGCTCAGCAAGGTGATCGAAGGCGCAGAACGCATCGTTGCTTGGAAGAAGAAGCTCAAAAGCCTTAGACCGCACGTGGTTTTCCAATTCCTGGTGGTGAAGCCGAACGAGCACCAGATCCCCGAGGCGCGAGCCCTGGCCAAACGGATCGGCGTGGATGACCTCTGGCTGAAAACGGCACAGATCTACGACCCGAGGGATGATCACCCGTTGATCCCCACGCAGGACCAGTACGCACGTTACCGTCGCAATGCGAGCGGTGTATGGGAAGTGAAGAATAAGCTGGAGGACAATTGCTGGAAGATGTGGAACAGCTGTGTGATCACGTGGGATGGACGCGTGGTGCCCTGTTGCTTCGACAAGGATGCGCATCATGTGCTGGGCGACCTGCGGAAGAACTCCTTCCGCGAAGTGTGGAACAGCGATGCCTACAGTGAGTTCCGTGGGGCGCTACTGAGATCACGCAGCAGCATTGAGATGTGCAGGAACTGCAGCGAGGGCAGCCCGGTGTGGGCCTAATTTCTCGGAAGTCATGAGCTAGCACAAAAGCCAAGGCCGTCCCCGCTCTGCTTGCGCAGTTCAAGGACGGCCCTCCACCAAACCAAGGGCCTCCCGACCCATCGGTTTTACAGTTTCGGCAACAACACGCGATCGATCACGTGGATCACGCCATTGCTCTGCATCACATCATAGGTACTGATGTTGGCGTAAGAGCCGGCAGCATCCATCACCTGAATGTTGTTCGGTCCGTTCATGGAGAAGGTGAGTTCCTGGCCCGCCACGGTCTTCATTTTCACTTCTCCACCCGCTTTTTGAATAGCTGCTTTGATCGTCTTCATGTCGTAAGCGCCAGCTAGCACATGATATGTGAGCACCGTCGTGAGTTGGGCTTTTGCTTCAGGCTTCAACAAACCGTCCACTGTTCCTGCCGGTAATGCTGCGAAAGCGCTGTTGGTCGGTGCCAGTACAGTGAATGGTCCTTTGCCCTGAAGCGTTTCCACCAAACCCGCTGCCTTCACCGCAGCTACGAGGGTGGTGTGATCCTTCGAGTTGACCGCATTCTCGATAATGTTCTTCATCGGATACATCGCCTCTCCGCCTACCATAACCGTGCTCTCCTTGCCATTCTTCATAGCCATTCCTTGTGCGTTCACTGTACTGTTCAGTGCGCCGATCACCATCAAGGTGATCATTGGTTTCATCAGCTTATTCATCGTCTTGGTTTTTTTGGGTGGTTGTTCGTTACGTCGGATCTTTCCGACCTGGTACAATTACGAGCGCATGGCTGCGATCGGATCACCGTAAATGAAAAAGAAGATCTCTCCCGAGCAGGACCTCCATAAGGAGAACGACGGCCCGAGATTGCGGAGAGGTCTGTCACGACTGATCATCTCGCTGCGCGCCATTGAGCAGTCCACATACGAAGCGTCCCGTTAAAAAGAAGCATCGAGTATGTTGTTCGGAGGTGGGCAAGACTTCGGGATACTGTAAGAAGGAACTGAAGATCTTTTCATACAATGAGGTCCTCAAGTCAGTGGTCGTCGAAGGGAATGAACACCATACCCTTGCGCTAACCATCGCCGAGCAGATCGGCGTACATGACCTTTGGCTGAAAACATCAACGCTCTAATGACGGCCACACCGTGATCCTCAAACAAGACAACGCTTTCGATATCGACGCAATGCCAATGAGGTGTGGGAAGGAAGTGGAAACGCACCCGTTTGTCGGAGGAAAAAGCTAGAGAATATTTTGAGGAGGGACGCCCAGATCAGTTCTTGGGGTGTGGCCGGACTTTTGTGAGGATTCGTTTCCCCAAGGCGGGGAAAGTATGCTCGATCGATCGGTCCTGAGTTCTGGGTTGTAACAAGCCCGCTCCGGATGAACGAACACTCCAGTTACCGCGCCTAGCTAAGGAGCCATGCTGCCCGCATTCCTAGAACCGAGCGGGTAAAGCCGATCGTAACGGATCCGATCCGATCGGCCCGCTTCTTCCGTACGTGTCGGTAGGCGACGGAACCCACCGCTGCTCGAATCAAAACCCTTGCCCGATGAACTACAAGACACTGCTTGTCAGTGCGTGGTTGGCGTTGGTTGCTTTTTCCGGGCCGAGTGCTTGGGCCAGCAGCCACCGCGAAGCGCCACTGATCGCCAATGACCCTTTGGCG
>JBKJNF010000023.1:0-7014 GCA_046596155.1 Flavobacteriales bacterium
CGATGTGCTGCAGGATGAGCTGCTGAACACGCTCTCGGCGAGTGCACGAAAGCTGCAGCCCATTCCCCTTGGCCTGCAGGGGATCACCCACTTCCCGGACAAGCGAACGATCTACGTCAACGTGCTCGACCATGCGGCAGTGGCCACCGTGCGCGAACCCTTGGCCGCGGCGGTGTGTGCCGTTCCCGCGATCGAACGGTTCGGCATGCACGTTACGGAGCATCCGCACCTCACGATCGCAGCTGGCTTGAAGCCGGACCGTTTCGAGCTCGCCTGGCCGATCGTGCGCGACGATGTACTGGAGGACCACAGCCATGTGAACGAGGTGGTCCTGTTGCGTCGGGCGTTGAAGCCGGACGCACTGTACGCGGAGTTCCGCCGCTTTCCCTTCGGGGCCTAGCGCACCTTCAGCATGTTCTTCACCTGCTGTCGCGCTCCGTTCTGGAAGCGGCAGTAGTACACTGCGGGTGGCAGCTCCTCCAGATCGGCATCCACCGTGTGCTGTCCCACGGGCATGTCACGATTCACCAAGGTGCGGATCGCCTGCCCCTGCTCGTTGAACACCTGCACCAGCACGCGGCCACCATCGCTGGTGAAGCGCACTGTCGTGCGGTCAGCGAATGGACTGGGGTACACCTCCAGCAGCGAAAGGCCCGCCTCCTGGTTCAATTGGTGGACCGAGGTGTTCAGACACCCCACCGGATCCACCAGTGCAAGCGGCTGGTAGGTATCGAGCAGCACCGTGTCCACGTCGGTCGTTTCCATACAGAACCAGTCGCGGAGCACACTGCTGTACACGCTGCGGAAGTCGTGCTGCATGGGCAGGTTGGTGTTCCAGGTGGTGTCCGCCGGGATCTCCGGGTTCTGGCCCACTGCGCCGGGGATCACGTTGCTACCGAAGAGGAACATGGGCGCGGCCGCACCATGGTCCGTACCGAGCGACGAGTTGCTCTTGATCCGTCTACCGAACTCGGAGAACGTCATGCCCAGCACGCGGTCCTCGATGCCCAACAGATGTACATCGTCCTGGAATGCGCGAATGCTATCGGACAGACCTTGTAGCAACAGGGCGTGCTCCCCGAGCGTGGGGTCGTTGCCATCCACCTGCTGCGAGTGTGTGTCGAAGCCATCCATGCTCACCCAGTAGATGCGCGTCTTCAAACCTCCGCAGATCAGCTGCGCCACGATCTTCAACGCACGGGCCAGTTCAGCACCAGGTTGCCCACCGGTCGGGTACAGGGTGCTGAGGTTGCAGGATGGTAGCGCCGCCGCTTCGATCACATTGCCGTAGAGATCGGTCTGCCGCTGCACCGTGCGCACAAAGTCCAGTTTCGAGCCTTTGCAATCCGCGGTCACGGGATCCAGGAAGATGTTGCCGCTGAGGTCAAGCGAATCCTCGGTGGTATAGATGGAAGCGCCCATACTAACGCCCATGTTCTGCAGGCCGATGGTCACCGGTCCGCCTATGCGAATGGCCAGTGGATCGGGCATGGTGGCGTTCGGATAGCCTACCGGATAGTTGGGGTACTCGAAGTTCAGGTAGCGTCCAGTCCATCCACTGTCCAGCAGCTGATCACTGTTCGCGCCGGTCTCCCAGATATCCGTGCTGCGGAAGTGGGAATAGTCCGGGTTCGGGTAGCCAACACCCTGTACGATCGATAGATGGCCCGCATCCCAGAGCTCGCGCATGCCCTGCATGGCCGGGTGCAGGCCGGTGAGGCCGTTAAGCCCTTGCAGTGGGAGCACCTGCACTGTTGGAATGAGCACATTGGACCGCACCTGGGAAAGCATGCCGTACTGATCCAACGGGATCACCGTGTTCAGGCCGTCATTACCGCCGTATAGCTGAACGATGACCAGCACCCGGTCCTCGCCAGCGCGATCGAACAGCGGAGCGAATAGCGGGTTGCCGAAGCCGCGGACAGCGAAGCCGCCCAACGAGGCCGCGGACATGGATCGGATGAAGTTGCGTCGTTGCATGCTGGTGGTTTCAAAAGAGATGGTGTTCCGCGGCCTGTTGCATATCGCCGATGAGCCAGCGTAGGATGTTCGGCACCAGTTGCGCGGCCATGTTCGTGGTGTTCGGATCGTTGATGTACGTTGCGTAGGCGTTCGTCCAATAGTTGTTGTTCTGCTGGCCCAGCAACAAGTAGTTCTGGCGCAACTGGTCCTTCACGCTTTGCGAAATGGGGTTCACGTAGAAGTGCTCCACCAACTGATCGATCAACTGCACGGGATCGGAAGGGTTGTCGAGCAGTTGTGTGAAGGCCACCTGATCCACCTTGAACTCCAGGTTCGCGCTGGCGGCATCATAGGTATTGTCGGCAGTGGTAAAACCGCTGTAGTTGATGCCCAACAACGAGTTGTTCCGCGAGGGGAATGTGGAGGTGTCCAACCACAGGTCATCGTAGCTCGGATAGAGGTAATACGCCGGCCAACCGGCCACGTTCGGCGGTGCACCCAGGTTCTGTCCGGCATGATCTACAAGCCAGTACATATCACGCATCACCTGAAAGCGGGCCTCCAACAAAGCGGGCTCGGGCAGTGGTTGGGCCAGCAGGCGCAGTTCACCGAAGACCAGGTCCGCCGGGCTCTTGACCATGCAGCCACGTATCGCTGCGCTGAAGAAGTGGTCGCTGGTGAAGAGCGCAGATAGCACCGTGCGCATCTGATCCGGGGCCGCCACGTTGTTGCGGAATACCTCGGCCAACGGTTCGATCACTTCCGTTTCCGTAGTAGCGTCGATCACGCCATGAATGAAAAAGCGATAGATCTCGCGGACGATGAAGCGGGAGCACTCATCATTGGCCAGGATCATGTCGAGCATCGCGTTCAGTTCGTTCTCGCCCGCATTCGGACCGTTCTGCCCCTGGATCACCGTATTGTTGAAGAAGGTGGAGAACTGCTTGTTGGACTGTGTGTGGTTGAAGGGGAAGAAGTTGGTCTGTGGCAGGATGGGGTTGCCACCGCTCTGCTCCAATACGGTCCAACCGGTGAGCACGCGCGCTGCGGCCTGCACATCGGCTTCGGTATAGCCGCTGCCCTGCCCTAGGGTGAACAGCTCCAGCAATTCGCGGCCGTAGTTCTCATCCGGGGCCGATGCCACGTTGAGGAAACCGTTGAGGTAGTATAGCATGGCCGGTTCCAACGTGACGTCGTGGATCAGCTGTCGGAAATTGCCCACACATTGGGTGCGCAGCAACTGGTTCATGGTATAGCTCACTTCCGAGTTGAACACCTGGCCGATGTGCGTGGGCATGTGGTTGTGCCAGAACAGCACTAGTTTCTCGCGCATGTTCCGCTCCTGCTCCACGCACTGCCCCATCCACCAGGCCACGAGGCTTTCGAGTCGGGCCTGCGTCACCTCCGCAGCAGCATCAGCCTCGCGGGGCGTATTCACCCAGGTTGTACCGAAGAGCACGTTGGGGTCAAGCAGGTTTGGATCAGGGTTGTTGTTACCGTCAAGCGCCGAGTAGGCTTTGACCGGAGGTGTGGTCGCGTTGGTGAACGTGAGCAGCTCGTCCATCACCTGAATAAGGGTCATCCCATTGAAATGGGCGAGATCCGCCGGCGTGCAACCAAAGAGCGTCCGGCGGAGAAGATGCTGCAGTTCCGACCTTCCGAATGTGCCGGTATAGGGGGTGATGGCCATGGTGCGAACAGTTGAGGGAGATGCCGTACGATAAAATTCGTGCCGGAGCAAGGACAACGCAAGTAACGAATGGTTCATTTATTCCATCATTCGACGGGGAATAGCCCTGATCCGACGAGTCCCGGAGGCGGGCGTGGCGCAAAAGGTCCGGATCCGGTATTTTGGAGCCGGAACCAACCACCCCATGGCGGCCAAGCAGAGCGTATTCAACGAGGAGAATTTCATTCCCGGCGTGTTCAACTATTGCAACTCGTGGTGTGAACGCTGCCGCTTCCGCCTGCGCTGTCGCAACTACGCCATGATGGCCGATGAGGCGGGCAACCCTATCAACCTCGATGACGATGGGGCCATGGAGCGCATCGAAGAGAACATGCGCAAAGCCATGGGCCTGTTGAAGGATTGGAACGACCCCGCGCACGACGAGGAGGAAATGGCTGAGGCCAGTGAGGAGGTGCAGGCCAAGACCGAGGCGGAATGGCGCGCTGAACTGGAACGCGATCGGAGGTTCGCACGGAACCACCCTCTGGCGAAGCTCACGATGAGCTACAGCAACATGGCCCGCCACTGGTTGGATGGACATCAGGAACTGACCGATCGGAAGGTGGCCCGTTTGAAAGAAATGGCGGGCCAGGGCCCCGACAAGAAGGCCTTGACCCATGAACATGATGAACTGTCCAACGCCATCGAGATCCTGAACTGGTATGTCTTCATGATCCATGTGAAGACCCAGCGCGCGTTGCACGGACTCTCCGACATGAACGACGGCATCTGGGAAAGCCCCGTCCAGAGCGATGCGAACGGTAGCGCCAAAGTGGCGCTTTTGTCCGCTGAAGTCTCCATGAGCGCGTGGATGACCATCACAGAGATCATGCCCGAGGTATTGGATGAGATCCTACCGTTGTTATCCCAGCTACAGCACACGATCCTGGGCCTGTTGAAGGTCTTTCCGGAAGCCCGCCGATTTGTGCGGCCGGGATTCGACGAATGATGACTTACTTACGGCATGGAACTCATCGGATTTAACGTCAACGGTATTCGCGCGTCAGTGGGAAAGGGCTTGGTGACCACCTTGCAGGATCGTGCGGCAGACATCTACTGTTTCCAGGAAACGAAGGCCACGGCGGATCAGGTGCGTGAAGCGTTGAATGGATTGAAGGGCTACGAAGTGCATGCCTATGGCGCATTGAAACCAGGCTACAGCGGCACGGCCATCGTGTGCAAGAAAAGTCCTGTGCGTGTGGACTTCGGTATTGGCATACCCGGGCATGATGATGAGGGCCGTGTTGTTACAGCCACTTTCGCCGACCACATCGTGGTGAACGCCTACGTTCCCAACAGCGGCGAAGGCCTGAAGCGACTGCCCTATCGGCAGGAATGGGACAAGGCATTGCGCGCGTACCTCGTAGACCTGGCCGCAGGAAAGCGCCCTGTGATCTTCACCGGCGACCTGAACGTGGCGCATCAGGAGATCGACATCGCGCGACCGAAGGCCAACTTCAACAAGACCTCCGGCTACACACAAGCGGAGATCGACGGAATGGCTGCGCTGCTGAACGCAGGCTTCGTGGACACCTTCCGCCTACTGCACCCTACCGAAGTGAAGTATAGCTGGTGGAGCCAGCGCTTTGGTGCGCGGGCGAAGAACGTAGGCTGGCGCATTGACTATGTGCTGGTGAGCAAGGGCTTCGAGAAAAAGGTGAAGGAGGCGTTCATCCTGAACGACGTGATGGGCAGCGACCATTGTCCCGTTGGGATCACGTGGTGAACGGATCATCTCGTTCATTGATCAGCCAAGCAGCCCATGCGGAACCTGTTACGACTTGAGGAACTCGCGCAGTTCCTGCTCTGCCTAGTGGCCCTGATCATGAACAGTGTCCCGTGGTGGGCCTATCTCCTGCTGTTCATTGGGCCGGATGTAGGCATGATGGGCTACCTCGTAAACCCGCGCGTCGGTGCATTCACGTACAACCTTCTTCATCACAAGGGCATTGCGGTGCTGTTGTTGATCGCCGGCATGGCCGTAGAGATGGGCAACATGCTCACCAACGTGCAAAGCGTGTATATCACCGCAGCGTTGGTCATCTATGGTCATGCCAGCATGGATCGTATCCTTGGCTATGGCCTCAAGTTCGGCGACAATTTCCATCACACGCACCTAGGGTGGATCGGCAAGCTCAGCAAACTGCAGGGGCAATAGGCAGGGACCACGCGATCATGCGCATCCTTCTACTCGACAATTTCGACAGCTTCACCTGGAACCTTCAGCACCTGCTGGAGCCATTTGCGGACGTTGATGTCGTGCGCAATGATGCCATCACCGTTCAGCAGGCTTCGGCCTATGATCGCATCGTCCTCTCGCCCGGTCCTGGACTTCCGTCGGAAGCTGGCATCATGCCCGAGCTGCTGATGAAGCTCATGCCCACCCACCCGATACTGGGGATCTGCTTGGGCATGCAGGCGATCGCTGAAGCCTGTGGCGGCACGCTCTTCAATCAGCCGCAGGTCCAACACGGCGTTGTGGCCCGGTGCACCAGCACGCGTCCGGTGGATCCGCTTTTCCACGGTATCGAACAGCCCTTCGACGTTGGCCTCTATCACTCCTGGGCCGTGGAATCTTCATCGCTCCCGAGTGAGCTGATGCCGATCGCGCACCGTGAAAAAGGCATCATCATGGCGCTGCGCCATGCGCGGTACAACACCTGTGGTTTGCAGTTCCACCCGGAAAGTGTGATGACGCCCGCAGGTCCGCGCATGATCGCCAACTGGATCCAGGAAGGGCCCATGACCACATGACCGCATGTTCACATGCCCCCGCTTTCCACCGCACACCTGTTGATCAACGATCTCGCGTTCGACCCGGGAACCCATCGTGCCCCCGGTAGCTTCGCGGCATGATCCGCGCACTGCTCCTCTCGCTCTTCACCTTTCTTGGCCTAGCCACCGCCAGCGCACAAACGATGCTTCAGCGCACGTTGAACAACGACACCATGCCGAACCTGGTGCCGAACCCCAGCTTCGAAACGACCAAGCGGCTGCAGTGCGCATGGACGCAACAGGCGCGGAAGTTCAATGACGAAGTGATGGTGGGTTGGAACTCACCCACGGAAACAACGCCGGACCACTTCAGTACGAAAGCTGACCCCACGTGCTGGAGCAATCCCGCAAAAAAGAGCAAGGGCAAGGCAGCGCCCCGCACCGGCGACTGTATGGCCGGGATCAAGGTGTACGGCAAGGGCAACACACCCACCTACTGGCACGAGTACCTGCAGATAGAGCTTCCAGCATCCTTGAACCCCGGCACACAGTACATCGTGGAAGTGTATGCGCTCCGAGCGCCCTTCTGCAATGTGGCCAGCAACAAC
>JBKJNF010000230.1:0-2773 GCA_046596155.1 Flavobacteriales bacterium
GCCCTTCTTCAGCAAGAACTTCAACGATGCGAGTGTGACATCCGGCGGATGGTCGCAGTGGTCGGATACGACCGTGTTCTGGACCACCAACACGATCGGATCGAACGACGGAACGCCGTACGGCCAGATCAAGAACTATGTGAATAGCGCCAACATACCCTGCGAGACCTGGCTGATCTCTCCGTCCATCAACCTCACGGCCACTACCGCGCCGATCCTTTCCTTCATCACCGGAAGCAACTACACGGGTGCGAATCTTCAGGTGTTCGTGAGCACGGACTATACAAGCGGTGCGCCATCGACCGCCACATGGACCTCACTTCCCGCAGCGGTGAGCGCTGGAGCATGGGCTTGGACACCTTCGGGCGCCCTTTCACTTTCCTCTTATATCACCAGTAACGTCCACATCGGGTTCAAGTACACCGGCACCAGTGCCGATGGAAAGACCTGGGAACTGGACGATGTCAAGATCCTCGCGCAATAACCCGCTGTCAACAGCAGCACCCAACTTCAGCCATACCCACACCCCATGAGATCAACTTTACTCATTCTTGCCGCATCGGTCGCTACGATCGCCAGCGCGCAATTCAGCAGCGGCTTCGAGAACTGGCCCGATACCGTACCGGCCGGCTGGCTGGGCGTGAAGTCGTCCATCAGCGCGGACAGCGTAGCACAGGTGACGACCAACGTGCACGGCGGCCAATATGCCGTTCGCTTGACCAACACGGGCAGCGGCCACAAACGCTTCTCCACGCAAGCAGTTACCGTTGCGAACGCCGCGATCTACCAGATCAGTTTCTGGGTGCGTGGCAGTGGCGAGATCCGCACGGGGTTGTTCGATGGCCGCAGCACCGGTTTCGGTTATGCGACCTACAACGCCTACACGGTCTCCACGGGCAACACGTGGACCCAAGTGACCCAGAGCATCACCTGCCAGAACGATACCACGGGGGCTGAGTTCATCCTGTCCGTGCGCAACACCGCCGGTCCGGAGCAATTGGTGATCGACGATGTGAACATCACCACCGGTGGCGGCCCGTTGAACGCGAGCGTTTACGGTATCCAATACACTACGGATGTGAACGGCAACTCACCCTTGAACGGCCAGGTGGTCCTTACCGGCGGTATAGTTACCGGCGTGGACACCATCGGACAGAACTCCTACTTCATCCAGAGCGGCACGGGCCCTTGGAGCGGCATCTATTGCTTTGATCCGGTGGGCGTAGTGGCCATCGGCGACAGCGTGGTACTCCAAGCCACTGTCAGCGAATTCAACACACTGACCGAATTGACCGCAGTGACCTCACTCACCGTCGTTGGTCAGTTCGCCACGCCAGCGCCTCAGTTGCTCGGCACCGACGGCGCCACACAGGAGCAGTGGGAAGGTGTGCTGGCCGTGATCGCCAATGCCACCTGCACCAGCCTCCCCGATGGCTTCGGTGAATGGACGATCAATCAGGCTCCTGGCAGCTTGCCTGTAGATGACCAGATGTACCTCTACAACCCGACCGTTGGCACGAATTACGATGTGACCGGTGTTGTACACTACGCCAACGGTGCTTGGAAGATCGAGCCCCGCGATGAGAATGATGTGGTGGTGGCCACGGGCATCAATGAAGCCGGTGTGCTTGTTGCTTCGCGTCTGTTCCCCAACCCCGCCACCGAACAGGTGACGATCGAGCTGGGCGCTGCGCTGGGCAATGTATCCTACACCGTAAGCGACCTGTCCGGTCGTGTGGTACTGAACGGTAGCCTGAACAACTCCCGCAGCAGCCTTGCCGTGGATGGCCTCCATTCAGGGCTCTACACGGTAACGCTGGTGAGCGATGCATCGGTGAAGGCCATGCACCTGCAGGTGATCCGCTGATCACACGGAATAGAACTGTCGAAAGGGCCGCCTCGCTTGGGGCGGCCCTTTCCTTTTTGTGCCCTTATCCGTTAGAGGCGGCTCGGACCGCTCCGCTTTGGTGCGATCAACCTAACCTCCCGCAGGTCTCCGCCTCGGGACCCTGCGGCACCAAGCCCCTACCCGTCCTGATAAAGCCGCTCGCGCGGGTCTTCCGCCACCGGTTGAAAGCCCGGAACGAAATGGCGATCATCGCCCGCCTGCGAGCGGGTGTTCGGCCAAGCGACGCTGCACGCGGACAGGAGCATCGTGTGTTCGCTACTTCTTCCGATATTCGGGAATGCTTTGACGAGGCGATGGTCCAGCAAAAACTTAACTACATGCACGCTAACCCCGTGAGCGGAGCATGGTCGTTGGTGGATGACGCCTTGGACTATCCGCATTCCAGTGCGGCCTTTTATGAGCGGGGTGATGCGTGCAAGGCACCGGTCGTTCACTATGATGAGTTCTTGCATGCGGAACACTGATCTGGCCGCAGGGTCCCGTAGTTGGCTTGGGCGCATGATCTGGTGGCGGAGACCCTGCGGGAGGGGGGAAACCAAATGCGCGATCGCACGATGAGTCGTTCCATCTTGCTCGGTCTTGTGTTCTTGGCAGGGAACAGTAGCGCTCTCTGCCAGAACACCTTAATTGTGCACCTTGATAGTGCGCAAGCAGGTAATGATGCCTATGGCCGATCTGTGTTCGAGACGTCGGGCGGTTACCTTGTTTTCGGCACTGAAGAGCTCAATGAGGGAACATGGAAACAGAGATGTGCTGTGTACAAGCTTCATCCCAATGGCGCATACGAAAGCCATTATTTGATCGGTTCAGGAGAGCCTAACCAACTCTCTTTTGGCACGTTCGATCCAGTGGTCGAGGACGAAG
>JBKJNF010000102.1:0-6724 GCA_046596155.1 Flavobacteriales bacterium
TCCCGCACCATGTCCTCGCTTACCACCATTGGCGTTCGGCCATGTTCGGGGCGCATGGCACCCACGGCCACATCGGCCTGTTGGAGGGCGCGCCTCAGTTCATCGGGCTGGATCACGCCCGTGTAGATCCGCTGGGCCAGGTCGCTCTGCAGACGGCGCAGGCGGTAAATGCTCTTGTCGAAGACCTTCACGCTGGCACCCAGACCGAGCGCGGCACGTGTGGCGAACTCACCGACGGTGCCCGCGCCAATGATCACCACTTCCGCAGGAGCCACCCCACTTATGCCTCCGAGCATGAGGCCGGGGCCACCCTTGTCGGTGCTCAGGTGTTCTGCGGCGATCTGGATACAGGTGTTGCCCGCGATCTCACCCATGGCCCTGATGATCGGGTAAATGCCTTCGCGGTCCTTGATGAAGTCCCAAGCCACGGCGGTCACCTTCTTGTCCATCATCTTGCGCAGCGCGTCCTTCGGCTGCGCTGTCATCTGAAGCGCGCTGATCAGCGTCTGCTTGGGCTTCACCAAGTCGATCTCAGCCATGCTGGGCGGGGCCACCTTCAGGATCAGGTCGGCCTTGAAGACCTCCTCGGCGCTGTCGGCGAGCATGGCGCCCGCCTCGGAATAGTCGCTGTCCTGGAACTGCACGGCCTGTCCCGCACCGCGCTGCACCACCACATCATTGCCGCGCCCCACGAGCACGGCCACACTGGAAGGCGTCAATGGAACGCGGTGCTCCTGGAAGGTGGTCTCCTTGGGGATGCCGATGAACAGGCTCTTGCGCTTGGTGCCCACCGCTTGGGCTTGTTCCATCGGCGAAAGGGCCACCTCGCGGGCCAGCTGTTTAAGCAGTTCGGCGCTTGTGCTCATAGGGCCAGGTCTATGGTGCGTCCGTCGCCTGCGGCCATGCGCATGCGGATGTTCACGGTGTCGGAAGGTAGCAGGCCCCGGGCCAGTTCAGGCCATTCCACGAAACAGTAGTGACCACTATCCAGGTATTCCGTGAAGCCGATGCCCGCAAGTTCCGAGGCCTCCTTCAAGCGGTACAGGTCGAAATGATAGACTGGACCATCGGCACCCACATATTCGTTCACGATGCTGAACGATGGACTGCTGGTTCCTCCTTGCACGCCGAGTTCTTCGCACAGCGCCTTGATCAGCGTGGTCTTGCCCGTGCCCAGGTCGCCCTTGAAGGCGAAGATCCGCCGGCCCTTGCAGGCGTTCAACAAGGCGCCCGCCATTTCGGGCGCTTCCTCGGCGCGGGGAAATCGAAGGACGGAGCTCATGGGGTCAGCGGGGCTTCAGGTACACCACCGGCACCAGCATCTCCTCAAGCGAGATGCCCCCGTGCTGGAAGGTGTTGCGGAAGAAGTTGACGAAGTGGTTATAATTGTTCGGATACACGAAGAAGAGGTCCTTCTTGGCGAACACATAGGTGGTGCTCACGTTCGCTTGGGGCAGCAGCGCCTTGGCGGGATCCTTGATCACTAACACGTCCTTCGGTTCGTAGGTAAGGTTGCGACCATGCTTGTAGCGCAGGTTGCTGTTGGTGTTGCGATCGCCCACGATCTTGCTCGGCTCAGTAACGCGAATGGTGCCGTGGTCCGTGGTGATCACCATGCGGGCGCCTTTGGCGGCGATGGTCCGCATCATGTCCAACAACGGCGAATGCTCGAACCAACTTTTCGTTAGGCTGCGATAGGCGGGTTCGTCCTCGGCCAGTTCGCGGATCATTTCCATCTCCGTACGCGCATGGCTCAGCATGTCCACGAAGTTGTAGACGATCACGTTCAGCGGATTGCCCATCAGGTTGTGCAGGCCTTCCGCGAGCTTTTTGCCCTGGGTGATGTTGGTGATCTTGTTATAGCTGCACTTCACGTTCTTGCCCAACCGCTTCAGTTGGTCGGCCAGGAACTCCTCTTCGTTGGCGTTCTTGCTGCCTTCCACGTCCTCGCTGATCCACTTGCCGGGAAAGCGGCGTTCGATGTCGGCGGGCATCATACCTGCAAAGAGCGCATTGCGCGCGTATTGGGTGGCGGTGGGCAGGATGCTGTAGAACATGCCCTGCTCCTCCACCTTGAACAGTTCACTCACGATGGGCTCGATCACGCGCCACTGGTCCAGTCGCAGGTTATCGATGAGCACCATGAACAAGGGTGATCCGTTCTCCTCGATAAGCGGCGCCACCTTGGCCTTGAAGAGCTGGTGCGATTGCAGAGGTGCATCAGCCGCCTTTCCGGTGAGCCAGTCGGTGTAGTTGCGTTCAACAAAGCGGCAGAAGAGCTCATTCGCTTCGCCCCACTGGCTGCGCAGGATCTCGGCCATGCTCTGGTCCGGATTGCCGGCCAGCTCCAGCTCCCAGCGCACCAGCTCATCGTAAAGCGTCATCCAATCGGTGGTGCTCAAGCGATCGCTCAGGCGCATGCCCAGGCGGCCGAAGTTCTGCTGGTAGCTGGTGTTGCTCTTCTCGCTCACGAGCCGCTTGCCATCGAGGTGCTTCTTCAGCGCCAGTAGGATCTGGTTAGGGTTCACGGGCTTGATCAGGTAGTCGCTGATCTTGCTGCCGATGGCCTCCTCCATGATGTGCTCCTCTTCGCTCTTGGTGATCATGATCACCGGCGTACGCGGGGCCATGGCCTTCAGCCTGGTCAGGGTCTCCAATCCACTGAGTCCGGGCATGTTCTCATCGAGGAACACCATGTCGAACTCCTGCTTCCCCACCTGCTCCACCGCATCGAGGCCATTGTTCACAGTGGTCACGTTATAGCCCTTCTGTTCAAGGAAGAGAACGTGTGGGCGGAGCAGATCGATCTCGTCGTCGGCCCAGAGGATGGTTGCGTTCATATGGTGAGCAGCTTTGGTGCCCGGAACTAACGTGCCGGAAAAGCCGTCTATTTTCGGTGCGTGAAAATACGCCCTTTTGTCGCGGATGCCGAACTACCGCGCCGGGCTTGACCGAACCCCCGTGGCTGCAGGAAAAAAGATGCTCAACGACCCCATCTACGGCTTCATCACGGTGCCGCACCCCACCCTGCTGGCCCTCATCGACCACCGGTGGTTCCAGCGCCTGCGCTACATCAAGCAGTTGGGGCTTAGCCATCTGGTGTATCCTGGGGCCCTGCACACCCGCTTCCACCACGCGCTGGGGGCCATGCATCTTATGGGCCAGGCCATCAGCGTACTGCGCTCCAAAGGCCACGCCATCAGCGAGGAGGAATGGTTGGGCGCGCACATCGCCATCATGCTGCACGACATCGGCCATGGTCCGTTCAGCCACGCGTTAGAGCACAGCCTGGTGGAAGGCATCGGCCACGAGGACGTGAGCGCCGTGGTGATGGACGCGTTGAACACAGAGCTCGGCGGTGCTCTCACCACGGGCCTGGCCATCTTCCGCGATCAACACCCCAAGCACTTCCTGCATCAGCTGGTCAGCAGCCAACTCGATGTGGACCGCATGGACTACCTGAACCGCGACAGCTTCTATACCGGCGTGAGCGAAGGGGTGATCGGCGGTGATCGCATAATCAAGATGCTCGAAGTGGTCGATGACCGATTGGTGGTGGAGGAAAAGGCCATCTACAGCATTGAGAAGTTCATTGTGGCACGCCGCCTCATGTACTGGCAGGTGTACTTGCACAAGACGGTGGTGGCCGCCGAGGTGATGCTGGTGCAGGCCCTCAAGCGCGCGCGCGAACTATCCTCCAACGGTACCGAGGTCTTCGGCGCGCCCGCCCTCCAACGCTTCCTGCGCGCGCCGCACGAACGTGCCAGCTTCCGCGACCCGGCCGTGCTCGGCGACTTCCTGCGACTGGACGATCACGACATCATGGGCGCGGTGAAAGTGTGGACCGCCCATCCGGATAAGGCCTTGAGCACCTTGTGCAGCGACCTGGTGGAACGGCGTACCTTCCGCATCCGACTGCAGGACCAGCCATGGGATGAGGAAGTGATCAGTCGCGTTCGCGCGATAGTAGCGCAGGTGCTGGGCCTAGGTGAGGCGGCCACCAGTTGCTTTGTGCTCACGGACCGCATCGTGAACAATGCCTACGACGCATCACAGGCGGGCATCCAATTGCTGTACAAGGATGGTTCACTGCGCGACATCGCCGAGGCCAGTGACAACTTCGGCATACAGGCCATGGCCCGCCCGGTCGTAAAGTATTATTTGGCCTACCCGCGATGGTTGGGGGCGGAGTGGTTCGGGTAGAGGATCCGGTCATGAATGCAGCACTGTTCGCCCGCGTTCTGGTATGTCCAAAGTGATCAGCCATTGGTCAAAACCCGGTAGCTACCCGGCGGGTCAAGCCAGCCCCAGAAGATTAGCTTCGTTGTCTTCAGCACCTCCACCCCATGAACAACCCGTGGCTCAAGATCCTCGTGTTCGGCCTGCTATTCGGCATCGGCGGCTTTCTGATCGGACGCAGCTGCGGACACGGATGCGGCCACAAAGGCGGCGGATGCCATAAGGAAATGAGCTGCTGCAAGGATGGCGCATGCGAACATGGTGGGAGTTGCTGCACTGAAGGCGGCAAATGCGACAAGGCCGGGTGCGATCATACGGCCATGATGGGCGGCCATGGCAAGGCGTGCTGCATGGGCGGGCACAGCGAAGGAGGCTCCTGCAAAGGCGGTATGGGACCCGGTATGTGCAGTGCGCGCGGCGAAGGAGAGGACAAGGTGCACACCGTGATCGACGGTTTGAAGGCCTCGAACTTCCAGGTCGACACCACCATCAACATCGAAGGCGGCACGGTGAACGTGAAGCGCACCGGCGATAAGATGGAAGTGAAGGTGGAGATGCGCGACAGCCTGAAGGTGGAAGAGAAGACGGTGGAGGTGCATTGATCCTCAGCCCCTTCAATCGCCCAGAGTACCTACACTCATCAACCACACCACCTTCCCCATGAACAAATTCCTCAAGTGGACGCTGATCATCATCGGCCTCCTGATCGCCATCGGTGCCATCAGCATGCGGATGCTGAAGAGCCAGACAAAGAAGGCCAGTCCCGAAGCCACAGTGGCGTATGCGAAGGATGGATTGAACATCGACATCTTCTACTGTCGGCCGTCGAAGAAAGGGCGCGAGATCTTCGGAGGTCTGGTGCCGTATGACGTGACCTGGCGCACGGGTGCCAACGAGGCCACCACCTTCACCACGAACAAGGACCTCACCATCGGTGGCAAGCGTCTGCCTGCGGGGAAATACACGCTGTGGACCATTCCCGGAGCGAGCCAATGGAAGGTGATCTTCAATGAGGAGATGTACGGCTGGGGCGTGGACTTTGACAGTAAGGCACTACGCAAACCGGAGTCCGATGCATTGGAAGTGGCCGTAGTGCCCGAAGTGCTTCCGGAGGTGATGGAGGTATTCACCATGGCGGTGGAGGGGGACTCCGTTCCGACCCTGGTACTGGCCTGGGACCGCACCCGGGTGGCGGTACCCTTGCAGTAAGTGATCGCGGAAGCGCAGGTCGCTGCTTCCTTTGCCGCATGAAGCGGATCATTCTCATCACCGGGGCCACCAGCGGTTTTGGTGAAGCCACGGCACGTCGTTTTGCTGCGGAGGGCTGGCGCGTGATCATCACCGGACGCCGCGTGGAGCGCTTGGAGGCGTTGCGCCGCGAACTGGAAGGACTTTACGGTACGGTGGAGAGCGGCGCCGCGGCACATGCCCTGCACTTCGACGTCCGGGATCAGGCCGCGGTGGAAAAGGCCATCGCTTTCTTACCTGATAATTGGCGGAACATCGAGGTGTTGGTGAACAACGCCGGGCTGGCGGCAGGCTTCGGACCTGTGCAGGACGGCGCCACGGACGACTGGGACCGCATGATCGACACGAACGTGAAGGGCTTGTTGTACGTGAGCCGGGCCTTGATCCCGGGCATGATCGACCGCAAGAAGGGCCACATCATCAACCTCGGCAGTACTGCCGGGAAGGAGGTGTACCCGAATGGCAATGTCTACTGCGCCAGCAAGCACGCGGTGGATGCCCTCTCCAAGGCCATGCGCATCGACCTGCTTCCCCATGGCATCAAGGTGTCGCAGATCTCCCCGGGCCTGGCCGAAACAGAATTCGCACAAGTCCGCTTCCACGGCGATGAACAACGCGCCAAGCAGGTCTACCAAGGCCTGGAACCACTTCGCCCCGAGGACATCGCCGAGCTGGTGCATTATGTCACCACCCTGCCGGCCCACGTGTGCGTGAACGACATCCTGGTGACCCCCACGGCCCAGGCCAACAATCACAGCATCCTGCGCAAGGGCTGAGTCCCCCGGCCGTAGGTCGGGCCGCCTATCTTCGCGGGCCGCCTCATGCAATTCTCCGCAGGACAGATCGCCGAGCTCTTGGAAGGCACCGTGGATGGTGACGCCCAGGTATTGGTGATCGACGTCAGCAAGATCGAGGAGGGCCGCCTGGGCACTCTCACCTTCCTGAGCAACCCGAAGTACACCGAGCACGTGTACACCACGGCGGCCAGTGTGGTGATCGTGGACAAGGGATTCACCCCCACCAAGCCGATCCCCAAACACACCACGCTTATCCGCGTGCAGGATCCGCGGGCGGCGTTCGCTACGTTGCTGGAAATGCACGAAAGGCACCAGTACGAGCGCATGGGCATCGAACAGCCGAGCTATGTAAGCCCCAAGGCCAAGGTGGGCAAGGGTGTCTACATCGGTGCGTTCTGCTACATCAGCGATGGCGCGGTACTGGAGGATGGCGTGAAGAT
>JBKJNF010000001.1:0-9473 GCA_046596155.1 Flavobacteriales bacterium
GATGTGGTCAGCCCGTGCAGGCAGCACCAACACCTCGGTCGCTGACAAGGCTTACGATATTGTCCGTGCGGTGAACGGCGACCTTATTTTTTGCGGCGAGATCGCCGGTACGGCCGACTTCGACGGTCAGAACTTGGTGCCGAACGGAGGCCGGGACATTTTCATCGCCCGATACGATGATGGTGGTAGCGTGCAATGGGTACACCATGCAGGAGGTCCGCAAACGGACCATGCCTATGGTGTGGCGGTGGATGCCGGTGGCAACAGCTATCTCACGGGCCAGGCGGACTCGGGTGCCAACACGGTGTTCGACAGCATCACGCTAGCACCCTTTGGCAACGAAGCGGTTTTCTTGGCGAAGTACGATCCGGCCGGTGCGGTGCAATGGGTGAAGCGCTACGCTCCAGGACAAGGTCGCGCGATGGTTTTGGGCGTCGGGGGATGCCTCTATTTCACTGGTGGTGCCTCTGGCATCGTGGGTCAACCTGCCTTCGATAATGTGCCGTGGCAATTCGTTGACCGTGCCATTTTCACCGCGCGTTTCTGCGGTGATATCTCCACGTCCTTTACGGAACACGGAGTGCATGGAACAACGATGGTCGTCTTCCCGGATCCGGCCTCGCAACAGATCGCCTTGTCCGGCGTTGAGCCTGGATCCCAGATCCGGGTGTTCGATCTGGAAGGAAGAATGGTCCATTCCGGGGTGTCGGATACGAACGTGGATGTTTCCGCGTGGCGCGAAGGGATCTATGTGCTGAGCACCACAGGACGAGCGGGTGCGCGCATGACAACCCGGTTCAGCGTGATCCATTGACCGCTTGGTCAATGCCGTTTATCCTCCGGAACGGCCAGAGCACTGCGAACAATGCTGGCGTGAGCAGGTCCAGCCAGCAGATCGGTCGCACACGCCATGCCCCCCGCATGCATTAGTTCGTGTGCGCCATGTACGGCACTCGTATTCAGTACCTACAAAGCGGATCGGATCCAAGTGCCACAGTGGCCATGCATGTGCCCCACCCCTCGCCTCAGCGTGGGGTTGTTGCCTTCACCGTGGCCAGCAGCGCCATCAGATCGGCACTGCCGATGGGTTTTACCAGGTGATCATCGAAGCCGGCCTGTTCGGTGTGGTGCCTATCGTCATCGTTGCCCCAACCGGTAAGGGCTGCGATGAAAGCTGGTTGGCCCCAAGGGGTTTGCCGCATGCTGCGGCAGGTGGCGTTGCCATCCATTTCCGGCATGCCGATATCCATGAGCACCACCGTGGGGAGCATGCGCGCGCCGAGTTCCAGTGCCTGTGCACCGCTGTACGCCACCTGTGTGACGTGGCCTGCGCGGGTGAGCATATGTGACACCAGGTTGGCGGCGTCCTGGTTGTCATCGACCACGAGGATGCGCTGGGCGATGAAGGTGACCGGAGCGGCCGGCTGCTGCGGCGGTGCGGTAGTAGGAGCTGCGGCCATGGCCGCAGCGCGGGGCAGGAATACGGTGAAGCAGGTACCGCAACCAAGTCCGGCCGACAGGACCTCGATACGGCCACCATGCAGCTTTACCATGTGCTTGACGATGTTGAGGCCGATACCCAAGCCCCCTTGCACACGTTGCTTGGTGCTATCCACCTGCACGAACATGTCGAACAAGGTGCCGAGCTCATCCTCTGCAATGCCGATACCGTTGTCCTCCACGCTCACCACTACTTCTTCACTGCGCAGCTCGGCGCGCACGGTAATGGTGCCGCCTGGTTCCGTGAACTTCGCCGCGTTGGTAAGCAGGTTGCCGAACACCTGTAGAAGGCGGTTGGCATCGCCCTCTACCCAAAGGACCTCCTCCGGAAGTCGTACCACCAACGTGTGCCCCTGCTTCTCGTACATGGACCGTACGGTGTCCGCCGCTTGGGTCAATGTGGGCCGCAGGTCCATGCGCTCTTTGCGAATGTTGACCACCCCACGCGACACGCGGCTCAGGTCCATGAGATCGTCGATGAGCCGTACCATGTGCTGGAGCTGCCTGCCCATCATGGCCCGCGTTCGTTCTGCGGTCTCCGGATCGCAGTTCGGGAGCGCGAGGATCTCCACGCCGCTCACGAGCGGGGCCAAGGGATTGCGCAGTTCATGGGCCAGGGTGGCCAGGAACTCGCTCTTGCGGCGATCGGTCTCTGCCAGTTCCGTAACGGTCTTTTCAAAGGCGAGCTCCAACTCCCTGCGCTTGGTGATATCGGCCACCGTGCCAGCGAAGCCTTGGAGCGAAGGAGTGGTTCCTTCATTTTGGAAAAGCATGCGTCCACTGGAAAGCACCCAACGTACGGTTCCATCCGGATGCGCTACCCGGTATTCCGTCTCGATCGACGCATCGGCGCCAAGTAGCATTGCGTCCTCCAGCGTCCCGGACACGCGGTCCCTATCATCGGGATGCACCGTTTCCAACTCTTGCGCGCGTGTGAGCTTGGACAACTCGATACCGAATATGGCCTGATAACGCTCGTCCACGCTGAATTCACCTCGTTCCGGATCCAAGTTCCATGTTCCCAACTGTGCGGAATCCAGTGCAAGCTGGAGCCGCGCATCCATCTGCCGTACCGCTGCTTCGGCGCGCAGACTTTCCAACCGTGCCCAGATGCGTGTCGTGATCTCGCGCACCAGCTCCACCTCATCGGTCCGCCAATGGTGCGCCTTGGAATGGTAGGCGCAGAGCATGAAGCGCCAGATCCCCCCTTGCAGCAGCGGCACCGTGATCAACGCCCCCACGTTGAACGCTGCGAAATTGGCATCGCTGGCGCGGGGGTCGGTGGCGGTGTCGTTCACCACGAAGGTTTCTCCCGCATGGCCTGCGGCCTGGAATTCCGGTGTGAAGAAATCCTCCATCCGGTGTGTCCCCACGAAGCTCCGCCCCTCGTCCCGATGCCAGTCATGCGTAACGATGGCCTGGTCTCCGCCTTCGTGGATCTCCACGAAGGCGCACACCGAGAGGCCGAGGTAGGTACCGATCTTCTCACCCACCAAGTTCATCATCTCGTCGAGGTTCGAGAGGAGCAAGAGGTCATTGCTGATGGACGCGAGGAACGCGAGGTTCAGCTCAGCAAGCTTGCGGTCGGTCACATCTCGCGAAACGGCAAGCAGTCGGTTGATGGTGTCGCCCGCCTCATGGATCGGCGAGATCCGCACATCCCACCACTTGTTTTCACCATCCAGCGTGGGGAAGAAACCGATGAAGTTCCCTTCACCACCTTCTGCCGCTGTCTTCACGGCCAGCGTCGCCGCCGCACGATCCTCTTCACCCGCGTAGAATTCCATCCAAGGGGTATTCAGGTAGGGTTTCAGATCTGGGATGCACAGCAGCTTCTGCCCACGGTCCGACATAGAGAGCAAGTTGCCGTGGACGTCGAGGATCTTGATGCAATCCGGACTGCTTTCGGTGATGCTCCGGTTGAATTCTTCGCTTGCGCGCAGATCATTCTCCAGTCGCTTGCTTTCGCTGATGTCATAGAAGTAGCCCACCACGCCGAACTGCCCGTCCGGCAAGATGAGACGCTCGATCCTCCAGTCGTAGGATTCGACCTCGGGTATATCAAGGCGCTGCTCCGTGGTGTTCTTTTGCGCGTATGGCTCTCCGGTCGCCAGCGTGTGGCGGAAGTGCCCGATCACCTCGCTGGCGAGGGGCTCCGGCCAGATGATCCGCAGCACCTCTCCGTAATCGCGCTCGATGAGCGGCCTTACGTTACTGAACACTTTGACCGCGGCGGCACTGATCTGCTGAACACGGAACTGCGCATCGATCACAAGCACGCCGAAGGGCGCGTTCTTGATCAGGTTGGAGAAGGTGTCGTGGTTCTGGCGCAACAACTTCTCGGCCTGTGCGCGCTCGGCCATCTCCTTCAGCAGCCTCACGTTCAACCGATCGGCCACATCGGTAAGCTCATGCTGCTGCACCGAACTGATCAGCAGCGCCTCGTTCATGTCCTTGGTCTGCTGATCGACCTCGTTGGTCTCGGTCACTTGGATCATCAGGCCCACATGGTGTGCGTCATTTGCTTTCACCGGCCAGCAGGTGTACGCCCAATAGATGGGACCTGCCGAATTCCGTGCGCTTTCCACATGCGTTGCTGCGTCGCCGGTGTTCAGCACACCTTCCAAGAGCGTGTGGGTGGGGTGGCTTTCAGTGAAGAGTTGGGAGAGGGGCTTGCCGAGCACCTCCTCTTGGGTCTTTTCCAGCAAGGCGCAAAAGGCGGGATTCATGGCCTGCACCAAGTGCGTCACGCCTTCGACCTCCGCCATAGGCCATGGCGAAAATTCCATGACGGCATGGTAGATCATCTGCTCCAGCGCACGTTTTTCCTTTTGGACGGCTGCTGTGCTGGGCGCTATGGGTTTGGCATTGCTCATGGTGAACAGTGTGTGGAGAGCAGGTGTATCGGGGAGCTGTTGCCGGTTGTGGGTTGTCCTTTGTCCATCCTAGCGGTCGCTTGATGGGGCGAAGCAGCATGACGATCCACTACCGGCAATGTGCCAACGCGCTTTGGCGCAAGAGCCGGACAACCGGAATAGAGATCTCATGATCCTCATGACCGGTCAGTTGTAGAAGCTCCGCCCGACCGTACTGGAACTCCGGTAAGCAGTCCGTCGTAGCCGGTGGTGTTCAGCTCGAGCCCCTTGGTGGTGATGTCATACTGGCGGATCTCCTTGCTATGATCGCCTCCGCGCATTTTGGTGATGTTGAGGATCTTGCGCAACTTCCCATCGATCTCCGCATACCGGAGCCGGATGATATCGTCCGTGAGGAAGGAGACCGAGTAACTTGTCGCTGGCGACCGGGTAAAGGATTCCTCCAACATGAGGGTGCTGAGGATGGTGACCCCAAGACCCGTGAGCGAAATGAACATGCGATAGAGCGACTCCTCGAATTCCTCTCGGAAATCGGGTGCGAGCGCCCGTTCGAAGCCTTGCAACGAATCGATCACCAATCGTTTTGCCCCTACGCGTTGCACGGCCTGCGTGATCTCGTACAAGGCCTCGTCCACGGTGAGGTCCAAGGGCCGCAGGTAGAGGATCTCCAGCTTGTTGTTCGCTTGTGGGGTGTTGAGGTCGAAGCCGAAGGTGGCCGCGCGGGCCGCATACTCCGAAGGCCGCTCCTCGAAGACCGCCACCACCGCCGGATCGCCCTGCCGGAGCCCTTCCGCGATGAAGTGGGTGCTGAGGATCGACTTGCCTGTGCCGGTGGCACCGGATATCATGACGCTGTCCCCTTCGGGTATGCCCCCGGCCATCATCGCATCCAGTTCGGGAATGCCGATGGAGATCCGCTTGCCGGTGCGTTTCTGGTTCTGCTCCAAGCTCCGGCCGAGCATCCGCGGAAAAGCGTGAAGGCCGTTGTTCGTGATGCGGAAGATGTGCATGCCCGGCAAGGTCTCCTGCCCACGACATTTCAACACTTGCAGCTTACGCACCATGCTGTTGCGGTTCATGCTCTGGTGCAGTGTGATGATCCCATCCGCCACGGTGAACACCGCATCGCCGCTCAGCTCCGTTTCGGAGTATTCCCCGAGCAGGAAGGAGGTGGCCTGCCAACTGGTGAGGTGCATGGCCAAGCGTTGCACCATGGCTTGCAGATCCGTTTCGCCGCTGCCACTGTTGAATTTACGCGCCAGGCTGCGGAACGAATCCACCACCACGATGGCCGGGCTTACCGCCTCCACCTCTTTGATGATCGAGTTCAGCACCACGTTCCAATCGCCCTTCAGCATCTCCTCGCTCAGGTTGATGAACCGGATGGCGGCGCCCATCTTGCTCTCATCGTAGAAATCGTACTGCTGTTGGTAACGCAGCATCTTCAACGCCGGTTCGCCAAGTATGGTGAAGTAGAGTGCGGGACGTTGCACCGTGGCATTGGCGAACGCGATCTGGTGCGCCAATGTGGTCTTGCCGCAACCGGGTGTGCCCGCGATGATGTTGAAGGAGAACTCCGGCAATCCGCCACCAAAGATCTGATCCAATCCTGGAACGCCGGTGGGCAGCTTGTTGATAACGACTTTGGTACGTGCGTTCATGGGATGGGTTCGTTACGGACGGCCGCTGTCCTTTCCGGTGATATGGGCCAGGCATCATTCACCAACTGCATGGTGAGCCGTTGACCGATGAAGGCATTCAGCAGGCCGAGCAGTTGGCCTACCAGGACAAGCCCGGCCTTGTTCCATTCGTCCTGTTCGTGGTTGGACATATTTTCCACGAAGCCGTGCAATTGACCGTTAGGCGTCAGTTGCACATTGGCGAGACATGGTGCCTCCTGCTGGGCCAGCGCAAGGGCCCGCGCAAGCAGCGAATGCGAACCGGCGGTACCCGTCAGCTTGGAGAGTACCGTGCTCAACTGGCCACAGAACTTTGCTGCTGTTGCGAAGGGCGCGACCTTGCCCTCCTTGGTCTCTTCGGACAAAAGCCGGAAAGCCAGATCGCGCAACTCGGGAGTGGACGGGGTCATGATCGTTATTCCTCCCGGATCCGTACCACTTGGGGAAAAGCATGCGATCGCACGGCAGGTCCCACGAGTGGATTCTTGGATATTCACCTAAAGTAGGGGTTCCCTAAGGGTCTGATCTGTTATTCGTCGAATACCTCGTTGTGCGTCCATAAAGTCATCTATCGGGGGCAGCGGATCGCGCCACGGATACAGGATCAGCTCAATCCCTTATGACGTACATAAGATCAGCCAACCGCACCGGTTTCACCAAGTGATGCGAGCATCCGACCTCCGCGGATCGCCTGCGGATATCATCATTTTGCCAAGCGGTCAGTGCGATCAACCGGATGTCTTCACCACCCTTCTTGGCACGGATGCGGCGCGCCACCTCATGGCCACTGATATCGGGTAAGTCGATGTCAAGGAATACAATGTCCGGATCGAACGATGCAGCCTCCGCCACCGCGGTGTTCCCATCATAAGCGCTGTGGACCTCATACCCCTTCATCGCCAACAAGGTCATGAGCGCCAAGGCCGTGTCCTTGTTGTCCTCCACCACCAAGATCCGCTTCGGCTGGCCGGCAGCTATTGGGTCCGTTGGTATCTGCAGTTCGGGGTACTTTCTCGCGTGGTTCATGGTCGCATAGTTCAATACAACTACTCCTTGCAAGCAATGGTCCTTTCACGTTCTCCTCACCAAGTGTGGGGTATGCGTGGTGAAAAGGGCCGGTCTTGGGGTGATCGTGGTGCGGTATGGGCAGTAAGTGCCCCGGTGGGTTGTGTCGTGGGGCACCTCCACGTTGAACACCGCCGCCGCGAGCTGCCCAAGTGCGCAATTCGTACAAACCTCCCTCAGCTGCACCACGGCGTTCTTGTTCGTACACCATGCTTAGCCACGGCCCTTCCATGCGAAGGCTGGGGTCTCGGTTGCTTGCCTCCCGCCCTTCGACCTGGCCAAGACTTAGTCAACCAGCGTAAAGCGATATACCACTACCCACGACCCGCCCTCCGGCAAAGCGCAGCACCCCAGGTCGTGTGTGATCCTTGTCCTATCTCACAATAAGGCTTAGCCCGATCTGCTCATCCTTTTTCCACCCGGCTTCTCCGACAGGATCGTTCCATAACTCAGGCAGGTCAACCACCGCGCCGTATCGCAATGCTAAAAGTTAACGGCGCTTCGCTAGCCTATTCCTTATTTCGAAATGGTAGTATGTAATGGGACAGCGCGCTTTAGCAAGCGTGCCGTTATTGCACTACTTGATGCACGCCACCAGAAAGTCACCCATTCAACATGCGTAGCAGGTTTAGAAGAGACCCGCCCCCTTGCTTAGCGCTTGGTTTTCTTCTTGTCATTGCCCTTTGGTGTAGGCTGGTCGCCCAAGAGGACATGGCCGATCTTCTCACGCACCACGTGCATGACCTCGGCGGCATCAACCATCACGTTGTGGATGGCGGCGCCTGCGCGTTTGCCGATGCTCTTTTTCGCCGGTGATGCCTTTTTCCGCACAGTTGTCTTCGCCTTGGCGACCACTTTGTTAGCAGCCTTCTTTGCGCTTTTCACCACCTTCTTTCCTTTGGCGATCGCTGGCTTGGCCATCTTGGCCGGACGCACAGCCTTTACCGCCTTCGCGGCTTTCTTCGCGGTGCGCTTCACTGCCTTCACCACCTTTTTCACTTCCTTCTTTGCTGTTGCTTTCTTAATTGTTCGCTTCGCCATGGTTCGTTGATTTGCACAAACGTAACTCCCGCGTTGCGTTGGTCGCGCATCACCGAACTTCTGTTCACGCACTGATGCGTTCGGTAATGGTCAGCCCCTCCTCTTTGCGCATAACACACACACACTGGCCGAGACAAACACATGCACATCCGCCTCACCAAGGTCAACGGCACCCATCGACTTCTCTGCACCCGCCGCAACGGCACGCAAACGCAAGGCGACTTAGGCCCGGGTCTACCGGACCAGGACCTGGCGCATTACGTAGTGGAGATCGAGCTGAACATGGGCGAGGGCTTCTTCGGCCTCATCAACCAAGGGTACACCATTCAGCAGTTGGGCGATCCGGCCATCATTGCCACGCTGCCGCCTGAAGCGCTAGCGGCGGAAGTGCTCACGCGCAACTTGCAAGCGCTGAGCAACGGGGCCGTCGCGCAAAAAGACTTTATCGCCAGCGTGGAGGCGGAGCTGCCGCGCGCGCCCAAGGGCCTTACCGATGAAGCGAGCACACGCATGCTGCAGACGTACATCACGCTGCTGAACAGTTGGGAGCAGGTAGCGGAGGGGGCGGCGCTGGAGCTGCGGTGGCGCTGATCCAGCGCTTCTGTATGTCCTTCTATACTGCCCGCCCAGTTCGTTCTATCATCGCCTCGAAGGTGAACCCATGTGCGCTAGATTCGCCTTATGCGCATACTGTTCATTGTAGTTGTAGTGGTCTGTTCAGCCGCGTGTAACAAGGCCGATGATGCACCAGCTGTCGGGCAGCCGCCGGACGCGTGCGGAAGTGTGTCAGGTGTCCACCACACGGATGTGAACGGTGTGTTGATGTATCCCGCTGACAGTACGGACTGGCGTTCGTCGGATGAGTGGTGTGCTACGGTGGAAGCCTTGTTCGCGGATCGGCCTGCGGTGATCTGGGACACCCTGCCGCCCGACTCGCTGCACATCGCCTGTTTCCCCAACCCCACGGACAACCAGTTCATCATTGGGTTCTATCGAGCGGATACCTCCTACGTGGACATTCGGTTCGTGGACGCCCAATTCCAGCTTCTCCTGGCTTTCGATTCGCTGACCAGCGATCACGTGTTGTTCCGCACGGATTCGATTGGCATCACTGGGCCGCAGGTGATCAGAGCGTATTACCGCATTGTCCACGCGGACGGCACCGCCTATCGCGGACATGGTGATGTGCAGATCGACCTGTGACCAGTCGCTCACATATGCCTCCGGTACTGCCCGCCCACCTCGAACATCGCAGCCGTCTCCCGGCCTACGAGCCGGGATGCCCCAGCGAGCAATACTTGCACGCCTCCAT
>JBKJNF010000078.1:0-8715 GCA_046596155.1 Flavobacteriales bacterium
GGATCAACCATATCTGGGCCATGCCTGCGCTATCATTCTGTTGGCTGCAAAAGGCCATGGCCTCAGGGCTGGTCCGGATCACTTCCGCGAACCGGCCTGCGTTCACTAAGGTGTTCAAGAGGTCCGTAACACCGCGTCCGATGGCAGCACTATCGCCCGTGCCTTTCAATAGGAACAGGGCCTTGCGGCTGGCCTCAATGGCCTTGTCATAACCACCGGTGCGTTCATACGCTTGTATCAGGTAACGCATGTCCTGCGCCAATTCCTTGGGGTCGCTGCGTCGCTCGCTGATGCTCACCGCGCGGATGGCGCTTAACAGGAATTGGTCATGGGCTCCGGCCTTCAATTCCAGATCGCGCTCTTGGCGCACCGCCCTCAGAAGCAGTGCCAGATCATTGGCCCGCTCCGCGAATCGGATGGCGGTCATCACACGCTGCAAGCTTTCCCCCGGTTGTGCGTTGGCCTGCGCATGCGCCATGGCGAGCAAGGCATTTGCGCGATCGGCCGAGGTGCTCTGGCCGTCCATCGTGGTCTGCAGACTGTCACCTTGCCGCGACCCATGGGCGGACCGTGGGAAGGCGACCAGTACGAGGACAAGCAGGAATGCTTGCAGGGGAGACTTCATCGTCGGACTTCTACGTGGACCGGACGCTGGTGGTTGCGGAGTGGCGGCGTTCCCTGGCTACATTGGTCGCATGCGTGTAGCGGTGGAGGTCTGCGTTTCCAGCCTTTCCGAGGCCAGGGCTGCGGCGAATTGCGGGGTGGAGGGCGTGGAAGTCTGCACGTGGCTGGCCTGCGGGGGGGTAACGCCGAGCGGTGGACTGGTACAAGGCATCTGCTCCATCGAGCAGATCAGGACGCGCGTTCTCATCCGCTCCACACCGGGAGGTTTCCACTATTCCAGCGATGAAGTGGCCATCATGCTCACCGATGCACGCGATCTGGTGGTGCATCAAGTTGGGTTAGTGATCGGGGCGCTCAACGCACAAGGCTTGCCGGACGAGGAATTCGTGAGCACAGTGCGCGGAAAGGTGGGGGATGCAGAACTCACCTTCCACCGCGCGATTGATCGGGCGAGCGATCAGCTCCGAGCGCTGGATATGTGCAAGGAACTTGGACTGCACCGTGTGCTGAGTTCGGGCGGAAAGACTTTGGCCATGGAAGGTGCGCCTATGTTGAAGCGCATGGTGGACCAGGCGGTTGGGCGTGTTCGCATTGCCGCAGCGGGAGGCATCAACCCTACGAATGTGGTGGAATTGGTGGAGCGCACAGGTGTGATTGAGGTGCACTTCGCGGCGCAACAGGCTACGAATGCGAGAGCTGAGGGGGCCGAGATGAGTTCGGCGAATGTGGGGGTGAACGTTGAGACAGAGCCTGATCTGCGGAAGATCGAAGGTGTCTTGAATGCGTTGGTGAAAGCGGGTCTGCGATGAGAGCCGATCCGCTTCGAGCTTCGAGCCATGAGCCACGAGATTGGACATGGAGTGCCACCATGCTCAAGCTCGTGGCTCGAAGCTCATGGCTCGTGGCCCTGTACGTATTGTCAACAAGCCTTCAGGCCCAAGAATCGCACATCCCCTTGAACGATGGCTGGACCTTCTGCCAAGTGGGGAAGGAGCAGTGGTATTCCGCGGAAGTGCCGGGTGTGGTGCAAACGGACCTGTTGCGCCACGGACTGATCCCCGACTTCTACAAAGGCAGCAACATCGATAGCGTGCAGTGGATCGAGAACGAGGACTGGATCTACAAGCGCACGATCATCGCCACCGACTCTCTGCTGAAGAACGGCCACGTGGACCTCGTCTTCAAAGGGCTGGACACCTTCGCGGAGGTCTACCTGAACGACTCGTTGCTCGGCAAAGCGGACAACATGTTCCGCACATGGGAGTGGGAGATCAAGGAACTGCTGAAGCCCGGCGCGAACGAGTTGAAGGTCATTTTCCGCAGCCCGATCAAGGAAGGTGCGAAGCTGCGCGATGCGTACGGAATCCAACTACCGCATGACAATGACCCCAGCGGCGTAAGCCCATACATCCGCAAGGCGGCTTACCAGTTCGGTTGGGACTTCTGCCCAAGACTGGTCACGAGCGGGATCTGGCAGGGGGTGGAGTTGAGGGGGTGGAGTGGACTGCGCTTTCGTGACCTCATCGATTTTTTCCAGGGCTTTGATCAGGTCGGGGCCAGCTTCATCCCATTGATGCAAGTGGACAGTGGATACGACTTTCGAGGCCATGTGGAATTGCGGATGGATGGTGAACGGCTCGCGCGAACGTCGGTGCGTGCTTTCGTCAAGCGCGGCGGCTTCAAGACAGTGACGAAAACAGGGCTTCATGAGAAATGGTGGCCTGCAGGATCAGGTCCGCATGTGGTCCACCACCTTACCGTGTCTCATGTGTATCGCGACAAGGTGCTTAGTTCTTTTTCCCGGCCGTACACTTTGGGCATGATCAAGTTGCAACTCTATTCAGGAGATAATTCAGGCCAGCCCTACACATTCAGAGTGAATAATGAACCTGTCTTCGTGAAGGGATGTAATCTCGTCCCCCCTTCGCTCATTCCATCGATGGGGGATAGCGTGTGGGTCGCTCAGGTCCGGCACATGCGGGCTGCTGGGATGAACATGGTCCGGGTGTGGGCCGGGGGAGTGTACCCACCGGAGGCATTTTTCGACGCTTGCGACACCGCTGGCATCATGGTCTGGCAGGACTACATGTTCGCCAATTTGCTTCCGGCAGAAGGTGAGTTTCTGGACAATGCAGGTTGGGAAGCGATCGACCAGGCACACCGGATCGAACTGCATCCGTGTCTTGCATTGTTCTGTGGCAACAACGAGTTGAATGTTGCTTGGAACAATTGGGGGTGGCAGGATCGATACCGCTTGCACGCATTGGATTCAGCCCGGGTGATCGACTCGAATGCCACTTTTTGGGACAGGTATCTGCCGCATTCCCATGACAGGTTCCGGGTTGACTACACCCCAACCTCCCCCCTCAGCAACTGGGGCAACGCCGAAGGCCTCAAGAGCGGCGACCTCCACTACTGGGGCGTCTGGCACGGCGACAGCGCCTTCTCTTCCTTCAAGAACAACGTGGGCCGCTTTGTGAGCGAGTATGGTTTCCAGAGCTACCCGGACAGCGCGCTGCTCTCGCATTATATCGATCCGAAGGAGCTGTACCTCGGCAGCCGGGCGATGAAGCGGATGCAGCGCAGCTATAAGACAGACAAGCCGATCTGGGATGCGATCAAACGCGAGTTGGGCACAGAGCCGAAGACGCTCGGTGAGTTCATCGAGGACAGCCAGGATGTGCAGGCCAAGGCCTACCGCATGGCCATCGAAGCGCATATGGCCGCGCAGCCGCATTGCATGGGCACGCTCTTCTGGCAGCTGAACGATTGCTGGCCCGGCCCCAGTTGGAGCCTGATCGACTACGAAGGAAATTGGAAGCCCGGGATGTACGAGGTGCAACGCTTGTATGCCAAGTGAACGTCATGTCCGCAGCCCGCCCAACGGTCGCACGTCGGCACTTCTGAACCAAGTTGCTACTTTCACCTCGAACCCGCTCCGCATGATCTCCTATCGACCCTTTCGCAACCTGTTGTCGTTCATCGCTGGATGTGCGTCCATCGGTGTTGTGGCGCAGTGCACCAACTCGACACAGTACCCCGGCAACTCGGTCGTTCCGGATGCCACAGGCCTGGTGACATCCATCACCACGTGCAGTTATCAAACGGAGTATTCACGGATCACGGGCATAACAGCGTTCACAGGTTATCAATTCACCATCAGCGATGGGTCGTATATCACCGTGCACCAAGGAACGTTCAATGGTCCTGTGCTTGGTCATGGTCCTTCGCCACTCACTGTGACAGCACTCTCGGGAGAGGACCTTTTTGCACACTGGAACATCAGCGCCGCCTGCGGCACAGCCAGCAGTTGCTTGGCCACCACCGTCCGTCGCTTCCTTGATTGCGTTCCTCCATCCGTGACATACACCACGGAGAATGATTGTGCGAACAACAACTTCTATGTGAACGTGATGGTGTCCGATACAGGGGATGCCTCGTCGTTGTCCTTCGCCTATACCGTGAATGGAGGGAACTTGCAACTGTTGACCGGGGTGGGGTTGGGCACCACGTTCCTCGGGCCGTTCCCTCTCGACGCATTGATCGACATGACCGTGGTGCATGGCGACAATGCCAATTGCAACGTGGTGATCAACGACATCACCAACCTGCCTTGCGCTACGGAGAGCTGCGGCCCGGACACCTACACGCATTGCTACGGCAACAGCGAGAACTATGTGGTCCATTACCAAGGCACGTCGTCCTATCCGCTGAGCCTTCAGTTCAACAGTGGCGCCGTTTCACCCAGTGGCAACGATGCGTTGGTGATCCGCGACGGCTTGTATCTCACGGATCCGATCCTGTTCTCCGGCGTGGGCAATGCCGGCAACCTTACGGGCGTCACTGTGGTCTCTACCAACCCTGATCACGCGCTCACGCTGACCATGACATCGAACACGAGTTTCAGTTGCGCTGATGGGGGAGTTTCGCCCGAGTGGAATTATACCGTGGCCTGCCTCGATTGCACATCGCCCGCTGGCACTGCTGGACCGGTCATCACGAATTGCGGTGCGCAGAACTTCACGGTAACGGTGAACGTGACCGACTTGGGATCCGCCACATCGGTGCAGATCGCCAACAGCCTTGGTCTGCCCGCGGTCACGGTCACTTCGCCGGGAACGTACACGGCCGGTCCGTTCCCCCTTGGAGCGCCTGTGGGATTGACCTTGGTGAATGCGCAAAGCACGATCTGTACCACGGCGCTGGGCATCTTCGAGAACACATTCTGTTCGCAGGAGGTGGTATGTGGCGGCCCAGTGACCACAGGTTCCTATTGCTATGCGAATAACGATTCGCACTCCTGGCTCTACGCAAACAACAGCAACCAGCCTTTGGCCATCAGCTTCACACAAGGCACCATCGAGAACGTCGCGTTTGACCACCTGACCATCTACGACGGTGATAATAACACGGCTCCGATGCTTTGGGAGCACACGCAGTCGTCGAACTTCAACTTAGCTGGACTTGTGGTGGTCAGCTCGGGGCCGCAGCTTTTCATGGAGATGAGTTCGGATGGGTCCATTAGTTGCGGCGATGGCAACTTCGCACCGTGGATCTGGTCAGTGGTCTGCCTCGATTGTACCAATCCAACTGCTACGTTCGATCTGGTCGCTGATTGTGCACATCATCGGTTCAATGTGGAGGTGAATGTGACCGACCTGGGAACAGCGGCCGACCTGAGCTTGTCCAACTCATTGAACACGGACACGTTGGAGAACATCGGGCTCGGGATGACCAGCGCTGGCCCATTTACCATCGGTGAAGCGGTCAGCCTCTCCCTGATCAATGGAGCCAATGCACTTTGCCGGGTGAACAGTGGTCCCTTGGCCATCGCTAGCGACAGTTGCCTGATCGTGGCCTGTGACCCCACCGCCACGGAGTTATGTTACGGTAATGGCGACACGCTCTGGTACAGCTATACCAGCGGAACCAATATTCCCATCTCGCTCACCTTCCTTGCTGGTGGCATGTTGGCCGGGGACGAGATCCAGCTATACAATGGAGCGGATAGCACGGCTCAGCTTGTCTACGCCGGCAATTACGGCGGGCAATTGGGTGGCTTGTCGCTCACCAGCAACAACCCGGACAATGCGCTTACCTTGGTAGTTGTGAGCAACGGTTCCGGCTCCTGCGCAACGGGGGACGCGTCGCCGCCACTGGAATGGAACGTGGGCTGTGGCTTAGTGGGGGTGGAAGGACCCGCCAAACCGAACATGCTTGTCTACCCGGTGCCGGCGAATGACCGCGTGAACGTCACATGGCCGCTCGGGGTCGGAGACGTGCTGGGCTGGCAATTGGTGGACGCCTTGGGAAAGGTCGCACGGGTAGGAACCCCTCCTCGTGACCAGACGAGCACTTGGTCGATCGATCTGGGCAAGGTGACGAATGGTAGCTACGTGCTGCGGGTATGGTCGGTCGAACAGATCTACCTGGCCCCGGTCGTGGTCGCCCATTGAGGCAGGTGCTGGGCGAAATGGGCAAGCCATGCGGGCCTGTTGGGCCCAGAAGGGCTTAGCAATCCACCGAACGCTGTTCGTTGTTCCCGGGCCGAGGGACCAATGGACGATGCGAATGCCTACTTTTCCGCACCCTCTGTGGCAGGGTATAACCAGAACCGCATGAACGCACGTCGACCCCTACCGATCCTCTCTCTGCTGGCCCTGACGCTGATGCCTGCAACTGCGGCCTTGGCTCAGTGCACCAACCAGACCCAGTACCCGAGTAACGCGATCATTCCGGACCCGGGAGGAGCGCTTACGACCATCAGCTCCTGCAGCTTTACGGTCGAGTATTCGCGCGTCACGAGTATTGTGGCAGGTGCCACTTATCAGTTCACCATCGATGGCGGGTATTATATTACCGTGCACCAAGGAACATTTGATGGACCGGTATTGGGCTATGGCACCTCACCAGTTACGGTCACCGCTGCCACCAACGAGGATCTTTTTGCGACTTGGACGACGGATGCGGGCTGCACGGGTCAAACCACCTGCCAGGTCACCACGGTGCAGCTGTTCCTGAATTGCACGCCGCCGGCCGCGAGTTACTCGGTTGCTGATGATTGCCCCAACCAGAGCTTCAACATCACCGTGAATGTGGGTAACACAGGAGATGGTTCTTCGGTGAACATTAACTACACGGTGAACCAGGATCCGCCTCAGGCCCTGTTCAGTGTGGGCGCCGGTACCTACGTGCTTGGACCGTTCCCTCTGGGCGCCATTGTTGATGTAGTCGTGGCGCATGAAAGCGATCCGGCTTGCAACATCAACTTCCTCGACCTGCAGTCCCTCAATACCTGCCCTTATGATCTGACCTGTGGTGGTCCGAACGTGTTCGGTGCCTACTGCTACGACAACAACGATAATGAGCACTGGGCCTACCATTCAACGGGCGGCGAATCACTGGCATTGCTCTTCAGCCAGGGTACGATCGAGAGCGATACGTGGGACCATCTGTCCATATATGATGGCCCAAACAACACCTATCCGGTCATCTTCACCCATGCAGGTGTGTTCACCATGCAAGACCTTACCGGCATCCTCGCTGTGAGCACGGGTCCCGACCTGTACATGGAAATGAGCTCGGACGGTTCCGTAAGCTGTTCCTCGGGTAGCGAAATAGAGTGGCAGTGGACCGTGGGCTGCCTTGACTGTACTCAGCCTGATGCTGCCTATGAGATCTCCTTGGATTGTGCGAACAATCAGTTCTACATAAACACCACCCTAACGTCGATCGGTTCCGATCCCACCGTTGAGCTCACCAATACGGGTGGCGCACCCACGATCACAGTCACTGCACCTGGCACCTATGCCTCGGGTCCCTTTCCGTTCGGTAGCTCCGTGCGTGTGGAGGTAGTGAATGACGTGAACTTCCTTTGCAGCGTGAAGTCGCCCTTTATCACCAATCCACCTTGCCCTTACGTGAGTTGCGGCCCGAACCAGTACACTTACTGCTACCCGAACACCGCGGATACGGCGATCGTCTATCAGAGCGCTAACACCTTTCCCATCGCCATGATCTTCAATTCTGGGCAGATGAGCACTTTTGGAGATTCCATCTATGTGTACGACGGTCCGAACTACCAGTCCAACCTGCTGTTCAGCGGTGCGAACAACGGCGACCTTACGGGTTTGCTTTTCACCTCCATGAATGCGACTAACTCACTGCTTCTGCGCATTCGTTCCAACTTCTACACGAGCTGTGTGGACAATCTCTATACACCCATGGATTGGAACGTGAGTTGCTTGGATTGCACAAACCCCGTTGCTACGTTCGACCTGGTACCGGATTGCGCGCATCACGGCTTTAACATTGCGGTGAACGTGACCAGCACCGGCACCGCGCCAACACTCCGGGTCGTGAACTCATGGAATGGTGACACCTTGAGCAATGTGGGCGTCGGAACCACCCTCATCGGGCCCATCCCTGTAGACTCCCTTGCCCACCTTACCGTGCTCAACAGCCAGAATCCACTGTGCCGTATCGTAAGCCCAGTGTTCACCTATGCTTCCGATAGCTGCATAAACGTGGCTTGCGAGCCGACGGGTCAGGAGTATTGTTACACCAACGCCGACACAGCCTTCTTCACCTACACAAGCGGTACTACGGATCCCATCACGCTGAGCTTTGCTTATGGGCAGTTGTTGGTCAATGACTTCATTCAGATCTTCAACGGCCTCGATACTGCGGCCCAGCTCGTGTACATGGGCAACCAGGGCGGCCAACTCGGCGGCCTCGCTATCACCAGCAACAATGCGGACAATGCGCTTACACTGTTGGTGATCAGCAGTCAGATGGGCTCCTGTGCAACGGGTCAGGGCTTCCCTCCCTTATACTGGACCGTAGGTTGCGGACTGGTAGGCGTTTCGGAAGTGGAGAGCGGCGACTTCCAGCTGTTCCCGAACCCTACGACCGGGGAGCTCTATATCCGCCTGCCTGAGGCTGAGAACGGTTCAGTGCGGATGGAGGTGATGGACGTGACCGGTCGCTTAGTGCGCAGTGAACAGTTCAACGCAACCAGCGGAACCAATGCGCAATTCGACATGAGGGACCTGCAGAGCGGCAACTACACAGTGGTGCTTTCCACCGACG
>JBKJNF010000098.1:0-2743 GCA_046596155.1 Flavobacteriales bacterium
ATGTAGATCACCTTGGCGCTGTTGAAGCTGGCGCTGACATTCAGGCCCAATACGTTGGCAAAACACGCTGTGGAGAAGAATACGGCCCAATGCACCAACGTGAATCCATGGATGCCCAGCACCTGATCGCCCACCAACGTGAACAGGAAGGTCTGAATGGCACTAATGATGAAAAGCAGCCCGATCTTGCTCAGTAGATAACTGCTCCTGCTCAAGGACAGGAACTTTTCCCGTTGGATGATCTTCTTGTCGCGGATGATCTCCTCGGCGGCCACCGTCAGTCCTAGGAAGAGGGCAACGATCACGGCGATGAAGAGATACTGTGGGATGTTGTCGTTGCGGCGTAAGATGTACTCACCCGCAGCTCCGGGAAGGGATCGGTGATAACGCAGGAAGAAGGCCATCACAAAGGCCAGGGCCGGCGCCTCGAGCATATTGATCAGCACGTACTGGCGGTTGGCCAATTTGCTCAACAGGTCGCGCCGGAAGAACACCAGCATCTGCTTGAACTTGTCGGGCGCACGGAAGGTGCTCTTCGGCACGGTCTTGCCGTCGGCCACGCGGCTTACACGCACTTCCATTTGCGCACGGAACACTTCGTTCCACGCCTCGGGACTGATGCGCCGCTGATCCGTTTCGTTGCCATACTCGTCCACGATGCGAGCTTCGAGGATGTCGAAGATCTGCTCGGGGTTCACATTGCCACAGGCATCGCACTGGCCAACCTCACTGTTCACCTGGCCGGTGACCTTCTTGAAATAGACCACGGCGTCCACAGGGTCACCGTAGTACACCGGGTGCCCTTCCTGATCCATCAGCAACAACCGGTCGAAGAGCTTGAAGATCTCCGACGAGGGTTGGTGGATCACCACGAACACAATGCGCCCCTTCAACGCGAGCTCCTTCAGCAGGTCCATGATGTGCTCGCTGTCGCGGCTGCTGAGACCGCTGGTGGGCTCATCAACAAAGAGGACACTGGGCTCGCGGATCAGTTCCAGCGCGATGTTCAATCGTTTGCGCTGCCCACCGCTGATGGTCTTCTCCAACGGGCTACCCACTTTTAGATCCTTCGTTTCGTAGAGGCCGAGCGTTTGCAGAAGGCGCAATACGCGCTCGGTGATCTTCTCGTCCGACTGGTCGCCGAAGCAGAGCTTGGCATTGAAGAACAGGTTCTGGAACACCGTGAGCTCCTCGATCAACAGGTCATCCTGGCTCACGTGGCCAATGACACCGCGGATCAGGTCGCTCTGGGTGTGGACGTCGATGCCGTTGATCGTGATGTGGCCCTTGCTGGGCTTCAGGTTGCCGTTGAGCACGTTCAGCAGCGTGCTCTTGCCGCTGCCGCTGCCGCCCATGATGCCAATGAGCTTCCCGCTCGTTTCGGCCATGTGCAATTCATGCAGGCCGATGCGTCCGTTGGGAAAGGCATATTCAATGGAGTCGGCCTTGAACACCAGCCTGTCGCCGCCTTCGCGGTGCATAAAGCTGGACAGCACGTCGCTGTAGTAGATCGGTTGGCCGTTCGGCGGACGCACCGAGGCCCCGTTGTTCAGCACATAGGCTTGGTCGCGGTGGATCGGCTGTCCGTTGAGCATTACGCGATCCTCTCCGCTGTAACGCATCAGGTATAGGGCCACGCTGGACACGTGCAGCACGCGCATCTCACCCTTCAGCCCGTGGGCATGGATGTGGCGCGCCTTCTCAGCGGCCGCGTCATGTGCGGCATCGATGTACAGCATATCCTCACTGTCCTGCCGCGCTACTTCCGCCTGAACAAAGGCCTGGCACCGCTGGAATTCGGACTGTTGGATGTTGAATGATTCGGCAACAGTGCTCACGAACTCCTGCTCCTGCTCGCCCACCTCGCCATCCGAGTGGATCAGTTCCAGCAAGTGCACGAGCACGATGAACTTTTGGCGCTGCGTCAGCTCTTCGTTCACCTGCGCGCAGATCTTCAACACCTTCACGCTATTGAGGCTGGTACGCTTGCGGCCTTGTGATGAGGCGCCACCACTGCTGTGGAAGGCCATCACAAAGCTCTCGAACACGGCCATGTGCGCTGCGGCTTGGTCCGGGGTGAATTGCTGCCGTAGAAAACGAGCAACGGACGCACCACTGCGGCTGGCCGCAGAGGAACCGTCCACCTTCGCGATGATCGCGAACAGCTGTAAGAGGGCTTTGAGTATCTTCTCGCTCATCTGTCACATGCGCCTTCCAGGGTCAGGACCCAAAAAGAGCAGCCCTCTTTACGGAGGGCCGCCGGGAAAGTTGCAGGAAGAGCGAACGGTCAGCGCACGCCAGGACAGAGACCTCGGAAGGTCACTTCTTGAAGCCGATCAGGAGCACCGCGCATCCGGAGCCGGCCTTGCTGGGGTCCAATTGGGCTTCCATGGTCACGTCGATCGTGTTGGCGATCACTAGGTCCCAGTATGGATCATTGTTGAACTCCTTGTTCGTGTACAATAGGTTACGGTCCTTGTCATACACACTGAAGACCAGGTTACCATCGTTCAGCCCACTGCACGCGGCCACGCGATAGGTAGTTCCACCATAGAGCGTGAGACCGAACTCGGCTACTTCATCCTCGCGCAACAAGGCACGGTAGAACTGACCATCGGGGATGTAGGATTCGGAGATGTGCTTCTCACAGAGCGTGGCGATGGTATCGCACTGGGCGTTCGCCACGGTCCCGATGAACAGGGAAGCGGCCAGGATAAAAAGGTGCGTCGTCTTGCGCATTTGA
>JBKJNF010000133.1:0-9737 GCA_046596155.1 Flavobacteriales bacterium
CCCGGAAGGTGATTCCCTCACCTACCAGTTGATCGGTGCGCGGGTGGGTGGAGCCAACCCCATCAGCTACGTGCCCCCCTTCACGGGTAGCGTACCCATCACGGGCATCACGCTGGACCCCCAGACCGGTCTGGTGGAATTCACCCTGAACACAGCTGGCAACTGGGTGGTGGTGGTGCAAGTGAACGAATACGACGACCTGGGCAACCTGATCGGTACGGTGATGCGCGACATGCAGTTCATCGCCTATCCCTGCTCCAACGTGCCCCCCGACCCCACCACCGGCACGGTCACCGGCTTGAGCGGTCAGGCCGTACAGACCGCCCCCTACGCCGTACAGGTGTGCGAGAGCGGTGCCTTCTGCTTCGACATGGTGATCAGCGATGCCAACGCGAACAACGTGCTGGAGGCCACCAGCAACGTGGCCAACAACCTGCCCGGTGCCACCTTCAGCTACAGCGGAACCAACCCGATCACCTGCCATGTGTGCTGGAACGCAGGCCAGGGCACCTCGGGGTTCTACCCGTTCATCGTGAACGTGAACGATGGGGCCTGCCCCATCGTGGCGTTCCAGACCTATGTATACTCGATAACGGTGATCGATGGCATCTTCATCGATGTCACCAGCACCAATGAGAGCTGCGCTGGTGCGAACAACGGAACGGGCACGGTGACCGTAACGGATGGCACAGGCCCCTTCCAGTATAACTGGGCCACCACGGGGGGCACCACCCCCACGATCACCGCGGGCGCGGGCAATTACCCCGTGCAGGTGACCGATGCTAACGGATGCGTATCGGCACCGGCCAATGCGGTGATCACCGCCCCGCAACCGCCCACGGCCAACGCAGGCCAGGACCTTACCGCATGTTACGGCGATTGGCCCATCGCCGTGCAGGGCAGCACCGCGAATGCTACCAGTTCCACCTGGTCGGGTGGCGGTGGAAGCTGGTCGGGCACGTTCCCGAACATGTCGTACACCCCGACCGCTGCGGAGATCGCAGCAGGCGCTGCGAACCTCACGCTCATTGCGGGCAGTGGCAACAACTGTCCGCAGGCCGTCGATGCCATGCAGATCGCCATTAGCAACAGCTTCATCAATGCAGCCATCAGTGCCACGAATGCCACCTGCAATGGGGTGGCGAACGGATCGGCCTCGTTCACGCCGAACTCCACGCAACTGAGCTACCAATGGAGCCCCGGCGGACAGACGGGCGCAACGGCCACTGGCCTCGCCGCAGGGAACTACAGCGTGCTGGCCACCGATCCATTGAACTGCAGCACCACGCTGAACACCACGGTAGGGCAGCCGAACGCGCTTACCATCGGCAACGTTCAGGTCACGAATGAGACCTGCGCAGGCGCGGCGAACGGGACGATCAGCGCCTCTGTGAGCGGTGGAACCGCACCCTACCAGTACACTTGGAGCAATGGCTCAACGGGTCCCACACTCACCGCCGGTTCCGGTACTTACACTTTGACGGTCATCGATGCCAGCGGATGTGCGTCGGCCACGGCCACCGCTTCCATCCAGAACGGAGGCCAGCCCAATATCGCGCAGGCAGGACCCGACCAGTTCGTTTGTATGGGCGACTATCCAGTGAACCTCCAAGGCAACGTGACAAACGCCACGGGCGGTGTTTGGAGCGGAGGTGCCGGTTCCTTCAGCAGTGGCGGCCTCAACTCTGGATATACCCCTACCGGAACGGAGATCGCAACAGGCGGGGTATACCTAGTGCTCACTAGCACGGGCAACACGAACTGCCCGGCCGATGCCGACACGATCCACCTCAGCCTGTCGAACAGCTTCCAGAACGCCGCCATCACCAGCACGGGCGCGCTTTGCGCGAGCGGCAACACGGGCACCGCCACCTTCAGCCCCAGCCTACCGGGCCTCTCCTACCTGTGGCAGCCTTCGGGCCAGACCACGCCCACGGCCTTCAACCTCGTGGGCGGCCAGCACAGTGTGACCGTCACGGATGGCATGGGCTGCGATACCACCATGTCGGTAACGATAACACAGCCTCCGGCGCTGAATATCACCAGCGTACTAGTAGTGAACCCCTCCTGTGCGAACGATGCGAACGGCAGCGCCTCCGCCACCGTGAACGGGGGAACCCCGGGCTACAGCTTTCAGTGGAGCGCGAACGCGGGCGGGCAATCCGCCCCGATGGCCACAAGCTTGGGTACCGGTAACTACGTAGTGGTCGTAACGGATGCCAACGGATGTGCAGCGCAAGGATCGGCCACCATCATGGCACCACCCGCGATCAGCTTGGTTGCACAAGTGCCGGACACGGTCTGTGTGAATGCCCCTGTGCAGCTGACGGCGCAGGCCAGCGGCGGCGATGGCAGCCTCTCGATCACTTGGACCGGCATCGGCATGGGCACCTCACTCGTGTACTCCTTCCCTTATTCACAGACGGTGGTCGTGTCCGTCACCGATGCTTCCGGATGCTCCGGTCCCTCCCTGGCGATGCCGGTACATGTGCTCGACCTGAGCACCGCGGCCATGGTCGCTAATGGCGACACCACCGTTTGCATGGGCGGCCTTGCCTCCGTGGGGGCCGGGGTCACGGGATATGCAGGTGTACTCAGCTACAACTGGCCTGAATTGGGAAGCGTGGGCGCAGGTCCGCATATCGTTCCGGTGAACCAAACGCAGACCTTGCACGTGACCGCAACCAACAGCTGTGGCCAGAGTGTGCAGGACGTGGTGGAACTTCTGGTGGAGATCCCACCCACGATCGTACTACCCGATGTAATGGGCACCGGCTGCGCCCCGCTCACGGTGGAGTTCCCCGATAGCCTCACCACAGCCAACGTCACCTGGCTGTGGGACCTGGGCGATGGCAATACCAGCAGCGCTCCGGCACCCACGCACACCTATGCTCCCGGCAACTACACCATCTCACTCGTGGTCACCACGCCTGCAGGGTGCAGTGCGGCCGCGGCCAACTCCAGCTCGGTGATCGCGTATCAAGGTCCAACGGCCGGTTTCACGGCCAGCACCTACAGCACGGACATGAGCCAGCCCACCGTGGAATTCACCGATGGAAGTAGCGGGGCCATCAACGGCTATAGTTGGACCTTCGGTGATGGCGGCACCAGTGCTGACCAGAGCCCGTCGTACACATACACCGACGTCGGCTCATTCGACGTAGTGCTGCAGGTCACGGACATCAACGGCTGCACGGCCAACGCCACAGAGCAGGTGGAGCTGTTACCCGTATACGACATCGTTATCCCGAACGGCTTCACCCCGAACACAGGTGGCGGAAACGGTGGTGTGTACGACCCGAACGATCTGAGCAACGATGTGTTCTACCCCTTCGTGCGCTTCGTAAAGGACTACCGCATGCGCATCTGGAACCGCTGGGGCGAACTGGTCTTCGAGAGCGACGACGTGCAGCGCGGCTGGGACGGATACTACCGCGGCCAACTGAGCCAGCAAGATGTGTATGTGTATCGCATGGAGATCCGCTTTGTCGACGACCGTGCGGCCGAACGCTCGGGAGACATCACCTTATTCCGTTGAGCGCATGACCCACCTGTACACCACCTCCACGGTCAAGACCGGAACCAAGTTGCAGCAGATCAGCAGCCGCACGTGGATCTGCATCCTGCATACCGCTGTAACCTACATGCTGGTACTGTTGATACTTCTCCTGTCCGCAAAGGCCAAGGCCCAGGATCCGCAGCTCAGCCAGTTCTACGCGGCACCCCTGTACCTGAACCCGGCGCTCACGGGCAACACCTTCCAGGACCGAATGATCCTGAACTACCGCAAACAGTGGCTGAGTATCGCCCCGGGCTATGAGACCTACAGCCTCGCATATGACCACAACGCGTCCAAGTCAAAGTGCGGCTTTGGTGGAATGGTGCTGCGCGACAAGGCCGGCACCAATGGACTCGCGTTCACCCATGCTGCCCTCAGCTTCAGCTACGAAGCCCGCATTGATCACAAGCACGCCGTCCGCTTCGGTTCGCGCCTGGGTTGGACCATCCGCGACTTCGATCGGAGCGGACTGCTCTTCGCCGACCAGGTGATCCGCGAAGGAGCGCCCACCAGCATTGAAGGCTCCTTGGTGGACCGTGTATCCTACTTCGATGCTTCAGCGGGGGCGCTTTATTTCAGCGAAGCGTTCTGGTTCGGGGTGTCGATGAACCACCTCAATCGCCCGGAGCAGAGCTTGGTGGAGGGCGGCAATACGCGGTTACCGGTAAGGACCAGTGTGCATACCGGATACCGCGCTTCGCTCGATGGCCAGAAGCTCAAGCGTTCGAGGAGCTACATGACCATTGCTGCCCACTACAAAGCCCAACAGGATTGGGACCAGCTGGACGTTGGCGCCTACATTGATCATCGCCAGCTGACCGCAGGGCTGTGGTACCGTGGCCTTCCCGGGCTCAAGGCCTACGCCTCGGGTTACCCCAACGACGAATCCATGATCGCTATGGTGGGGTACGAAACACAGGACCAGTTCCGCGTTGTGTACAGTTACGACATCACCATCAGCACGCTCAGCATGCGCAGCGGCGGTGCGCACGAGTTGAGCCTCATTTACGAGTGGCCCAAGCGCGGGAAGAACCGTAAGTACCACATGGTGCCGTGCCCGAAGTTCTGAGCAGGGTCGACAGCAACGGCACAACGTCGCAATGGGAGCGCAACGTCCAACACCCATAGGCGCAACGGGGCTTACATCCGCTCCGGCACCTCGATGCCCAGGCACCACATGGCCTTCTTCGTGGCGGAGGCTACAGAAGCACTGAGCGCAAGGCGGAAGTCGCGTTTCATGGCGTCCTCTTCTTTCAGCACTGGCACGGTCTGGTAGAAGGTATTGTAGGCCTTCACCAATTCGTAGGCGTGGTTGGCAATGGAGGATGGGTCAAGCCGTGTGGCCGCTTCGTTCAGCACAGCGGGGAATTGATGTAGCACCTTGATCACCGCGCGTTCCTCAGGCAACATCGATCCAACGCCCATGTGCGCATGTGACCAGGTCTCCAAAGAGCCGTTCTTGCGCAACAGGCTCTTGATCCGGGCGTAGGTGTACTGGATGAACGGCCCCGTATGTCCCTGCAGGTCGATGCTGGCCGCCGGGTCGAAGAGCATACGCTTCTTCGCTTCCACTTTCAAGAGGTAATACTTCACGGCGGCCAGACCGATCTGCTCGAACAGCTTGGCCTTCTCTTCCGCAGTAAAGTCATCGAGCTTGCTGAGCTGCTCTCCGGTGTTGCGGGCCTCCTGCACCATCTCCTCCATGATGTCATCCGCATCCACCACTGTGCCTTCGCGACTTTTCATCTTTCCCGAAGGAAGGTCCACCATCCCATAACTCAAGTGGAACAGTTCGCTGGCCCAGGGGAAGCCGAGCTTTTTCAGGATCAGGAAGAGCACCTTGAAGTGATAGTCCTGCTCGTTGCCAACCGTGTAGATCAGCCGGGACAGGCCGGGGAACTCCTCGAAGCGTTTGATCGCCGTGCCGATGTCCTGCGTCATGTACACACTCGTGCCATCGCGGCGCAGCAGCACTTTCTCATCCAGTCCTTCCGGCGTATTGTCCACCCACACCGCGCCGTCCTTTTCATAGAACGCACCCTTTTTCAGGCCCTCCAGCACGTCCTGCTTGCCTAATACATAGGTCTGACTTTCGTAGTAGTTCCGGTCGAATTCCACGCCCATGCGGGTGTAGCTGGCGTTGAAGCCATCGTAACACCAGCTGTTCATCTTCTCCCACAGCGCGCGCACTTCAGGGTCGTTGGCCTCCCACTTCCTGAGCATTTCCTGGGCTTGCAAGAGGATGGGCGCCTGCTTTTCGGCCTCCTCCTTCGGCTTGCCCTGGCTAACGAGTTCCTCTATCTCACGCTTGTAGGTCTTGTCGAATTCTACGTAGTATTTACCCACCAGCTTATCGCCCTTCATGCCGGAGGAAGAGGGCGTTTCGCCATTCCCGAACCTCTGCCAGGCCAGCATGCTCTTGCAGATGTGGATGCCGCGGTCGTTGATCACCTGCACGCGCACTACTTCGTTGCCCGTGGACCGCAGGATACGGCTCACACTGTAGCCCAAGAAAATGTTCCGCAGATGGCCTAGGTGCAAGGGCTTGTTGGTGTTCGGTGATGCATACTCCACCATCACCTTTTTCCCATTGGCCTGGAACTGTAGGATATCCGTGGCCCCTGCCTCTTGCAGAAAGCCGAGCCAATAGGCATCGGCGATCACGATGTTCAGGAAGCCCTTGATCACGTTGAAGCCGCCCACGATGTCCACGTTGGCCTTCAGGTGCTCGCCAATGGCCGTGGCCGTTGGTTCGGGCCCTTTGCCACTCTGCTTCAGGAAGGGAAATACGTTGATCGTAAGATCGCCTTCGAACTCAGGTCGTGTGCTTTGGAAGGTGATCTGAGCGGGATCGATGGACGCGTTGAACAGCTGCTGGAACGCCGCCTGAACTGCCGGTGTCAATCGGGCTTGAAGTCTATCCTGGAACATGGGAGCGCGAAGGTCGGCTTCGTATCGGATATGCGGACCATGGACCGGCCTGGGCTCAACCCATGACCGGCAAGAAGTTCTCGGCGAGCATGCAGCGTACACTTCCGCCCCCCACCGCTTCAATGGTGGGAATGGCCACGGGCACCAATTGGGCCCGCCCCTCCAGCACCAGCCGTTGGGACGGTTGCAGGGCCTTGAAGGCGGTCTCGCTGAGCAGGATGAAGGAGCCTTTGGACGAACGCAACTGCAGCATGTTGCCAACAAAATGATGCATCTGGTCGAGCGTCATAGGAATGATCTGGCGCCCACTGCGGTCCAGTTCGGCCCACAGGTCATCACGGTCCACGGGATAGGGCAAGGCTTCCAAGCAGACCACCACGAGATCCTCGCCAATGCTCATCAACACGTTGGTATGGTAGATCGGCTGGCCCATGAGCGTGCCGTCCATGGTGGCCTGAAAAGACACTTGCTCAGTGCGCATGACCCCGCACCAATGGTTGAGTGCACGCTCCGAAGTACGCGGCGACAAGGCAGCATAGGCCATACCCCGCTCCCGATCAAGCACCAGGCTTCCGGTTCCTTCCAGGAACCGATGGTCTGCCTCCATGGCCGTCAGATCAATGACACGGGACACGGCGAAGCCTTCTCGGCGCAACACCGCTGCGAACTGCAGATCGCGCTCCCGTCGGCGGCTGGGCGTGCACATGGGATAGAGCACAAGGGTGCCATCGGCATGCGTGCTGAACCAGTTGTTAGGGAACACGCCATTGGGCGCGGCTGTATCAATGGGATCTAGCACCGTAGTACCGATGCCGCATTCATTCAACGCGAATAGCAGGGCATCGAACTCCTCCTCCGCGTGCTTGCGGACATCATCATGGCGCAGCTGCTGCTGAAAGGCGTTGCTCACCGCGGTCTCCGGATCATAGCCGAAGCCAGTGGGCCGTATAAGAATTACGCGGGAGGCGGACCTGGCCATATTCTCAGGCATTCTGGTGCCCATCCAGGCAAGCTATCAGCGATTCCGGAGAATGGGGAACAGGGGCTCTAGTACGGTAAGCACAGCCTCGGCCATGGCATTACCGATATCCAGCGCTGGATTGATCTCCACCACATCTAGCGTTGCGGTCTTCTGGTCGGCACAGAACCCACTGAGCAGGGCGCGGGCTTCATCTAGAAATAGACCATTGGGCACGGGGGTTCCGGTGCCGATGCTGATGCTGGGGTCGAGGCTGTCAACATCGAAGCTTACGTGCAGGCGGTCGCATGCGGCGAGATGGTCCATGGTCTCCTTGACCACGACATCCGCGCCTTTTTTCCGAAGGTCCTCCACGGTGATCACCTTGATGTTGTGTTCGCGGATGATGGCCTCTTCCTCCGGCTCGTAATCACGCAGGGCGATGAAGACCAGGTCGCTGGGTAACAGTTTGGGGCCGCTCATGCCGATCTTCCTCAGCCGGTCCCATGTATCCATGGTATAAACACGGGGCTTGTTGCGGCCCTTCTTTTCGATGTTCATCAACAGCGAGAGGGGCATGCCGTGGACGTTGCCGCTCGGTGTGGTCAAGGGGCTGTGCAGGTCGGCATGGGCATCGATCCACACGACGCCGATGCGCTCATTCGGATAGGCCATCTTGGTGCCACTGACCGAACCGATAGCAATTGAATGATCACCTCCGATCACCATAGGAAATATGTTGCTCCGCAGGAACTTATATACCTCGTATGCGAGATCTGATTCAAAGCGGATCAATCCATCGATGTGGTGTGCGTTCGGGGTGTTGTCATCCTCATAAAGCACATCGTTCTCATCCCGCAGGATGCTTTCCTCAGCATGCCCGAAGAGGTCGCTGCCATTCTTCCAAGCCGCTACGCGTAGGGCGCTCATACCCATGCTGGCACCTCGCTTACCGGCCCCGATCTCCGAGGCGGCTTCGATCAATCGCACATCCATGTCCTGTTCGAATTCGGGGACGAATGTAGGATGACTCGAACCGGAGGCTGGCAAGGCTCAGTGCCACATCAGCCAGAACGTGGCGATGCCCCCGGCGTACCCCAGGAACGCGGGCAAGGCCATGCGGCGTAGGTACCAGCCGAATTCGATGCCCAGAATGCCCATGGCGGCCACCCCGGCAGCAGATCCGATAATGAGAATGCTGCCGCCTGTGCCGGCACAAAGTGCGAGCAGCTCCCAGAAGCTGTGATCCGATGGAAAGGTGGACATTGGATACATGCCTTGGGCCGCAGCGACCAGCGGCACGTTGTCCACAATGGCGCTGAGCAGGCCGATAGCGGTATTCACAGCGTACACGTTCCCCAACATAAGGTCAAGCCATGCGGCGAGCAGCCCCAAATGTCCTGCGGTCTCTAGCCCGGCCACGGCTGCCAGGATGCCTAGGAAGAACAGGATGCTGCTGTGGTCGATGCGGCGCAGGATACTGGTGACCTGCAGCTGGCCGCGCTCTTCGAGACCACGGGCGTGGATGAACTCGGTGTATACCCAGAGAATGCCAAGTCCGAACATGATGCCCATGAAGGGCGGCAGGTGCGTGAGCTGCTTGAAGACCGGCACACCCAGCAAGGTGAATAAGCCGATGAAGAAAACGGTGTACTGCTGGCGCTTGGAAACACCGGTGAGAAGAACATCAGGAATTTGATCAGGCCGGTTTATCGCGCCTTTCATACTCCGGCTTAGCCAAAGCAATGGCAACAGCAGGCATATCACACTCGGGAGCAACAGCTTTGAGATGATATTGGTTGATGTGACCTGTCCACCTATCCAGAGCATAATGGTGGTCACGTCCCCGATGGGGCTCCATGCACCACCCGCGTTGGCCGCAATGATCACCATGCCCGAGAAGGTCCAGAGGTCCTCCTTATCGGCGATCATCTTGCGTAGCAGCGCGCACATCACGATGGCCGTGGTCATGTTGTCCAACGCGGCGCTCAGGAAGAAGGTGAGGAAGCCGATGACCCAGAAGAGCACCAGTTTATTGGAACTGGTAATGCGGTCCGTGATCACTTGAAAGCCCGCATGGGCATCCATCAATTCCACCACGGTCATGGCCCCCAGTAGAAAAAAGAGGATACTGGCAATGCCGCTTAGGTGCTCATTGAGCGCATCTTCGGGGTCTTGCAGTCCGACGTGCCCCACCATGAGGGCGCTCCACACAAGCATGCCTGTGAGCAATGCGGGCGCGGCCTTGTTGACCTTGGTAGTGTGCTCTAGTGCAATGGCCGCGTAGCC
>JBKJNF010000237.1:0-8304 GCA_046596155.1 Flavobacteriales bacterium
CAAGTTCCTTCTGCCCTAATGGGCGATAGAGCGTAACAACACCCATCAACTCAGGGCTGCATTCTGTTGGTGGAAATCGGCGTGTTCGGTAGACAAACCCTTCAGCGGAACCCCCTACACGAGATTCAACCGCTTGGCCAGCTCGTCCTTATAGCTGCCGCCGATCGGGATGATCTTCTTGTCGTTCTCCAGGATCAGGTTGGGCTGCTCGATGGCCACGATCTTGTCGATGCGCACGATGAAGGAGCGGTGCACGCGGAGGAAGTCGACCTCGGGGAGCTTGGCCTCGATGTCCTTCATCGTACTGTGGATCGTGTAACGCGTATTGAGCGTGTTGATCACCACGTAATCCTTCAGGGCCTCTACGAAGTAGATGTCGCTGGTGCGCAGCTTGACCAAGCGGCTGTTGCTCTTCACAAAGAGCAGGTCCTTTCCGGCGCCTTGGCCTTCCACCAAGTTGAAGAGCAGGTCGCGTTCGCGCAGCACCTCGGCCTCCTTCTTGTGCTTGTACAGCGCCATTTCGATCGATGTGTGGATATCGATCTCCTTGAACGGCTTGATGATGTATCCGTACGGCTGGGTGACCTTGGCCTTGTTCAGCGTGCTCTCATCGGCGTAGGCGGTGAGGAAGATCACGGGGATGTTGGTCTCCGCGCGGATCTGTGTGGCAGCCTCGATCCCGTTCATCTCGCCCTTGAGCATGATGTCCATGAGGATGATGTCGGGCATGGTCTCAATGGCCAGCTTCACAGCAGCTTCGCCATTGCTGGCAGCGCCCACCACATTGTACCCAAGTTTCTTCAGGCTGTGCTGGATGTCCTTGCTCACAATGCTCTCGTCCTCGACCACTAGTACGTTCGTCTGCGCCATTGGATAGTTGCTTGCTTAAAGCTGCTTGCCGGAACCGGTCCGATCAAAAGTAAGTAAATAGCCCGCCCCTGTACCATTGGGACCCCGTGAAGGTAGGGGTGTTATGTGTCCATCGAGCTGCTCGGTGAGGGTATAGACAAGCTGGAGGCCGAGGTTGGCGTCCCGGTCCACGTCGAATCCCGGAGGAAGTCCGGGGCCACTGTCGGCCACGGTGATGCGCACATGGGGTCCGTCGGCCGTTAGGGTGATGCTGATGCTCCCGCTCTCCTGGGCCGGGAAGGCATGCTTGAGGGCGTTACTGATGAGCTCGTTGAGGATGAGGCCGCAAGGAATGGCCTGATCAAGTACCAACTCCACGGGCTGCAGGTCCTTGATCAGCTCGATCTTGCCAGTGAGGCTGTAACTCATCATCAGGTTGCGCGACAGGCCGTCGATATATGTTGCCAGGTCCACATGGCTGAAGTTCTTGGTCTGGTAGAGACTTTCGTGGATGAAGGACATGCTGCGGATGCGATCCTGGCTGTCGCGCAGAAGTTCCAACGTGCGGGGGTGTTCATCCACATACTGCTTCTGCAGGTTGAAGATGCTGGAGATGATCTGCAGGTTGTTCTTCACGCGGTGGTGCACCTCTTTCAGCAACACCTCTTTTTCGTGCAAGTTGTCCAGCAGCTTGGACTCGGCCTCCTTCTTATCGGTGATGCCATAGGCCAGGCAACTGATCTCCGTGACCTTGCCGTTCACCATGATCGGGTTCAGGAAGTTCTCCGTCCAAATGTTTCGTTCGGAGCCGCGCAGTTCGGACTCGAACTGCTGGGGTTCGCCGCCGAGCGCAGCCCTCAACTTGGCGAGAATGGTGGCGGGGCGCTTGTTGGCGAAGCGCTCCCTGAGGAGCTCGATCAGGTCGTCACCCACGTTGATCTGCACACCCAGCTCGCTTTGGTTGCTTTCGCGGAAGTGTTCGTTGAACGAGGTGATCCGCAGGTCGCGGTCGAGCGTCCAGATCATCATGTTGGCGCTGTTCTCGAAGATGGCCTTCAGGCGCGCCGCCTGTTCGCGCACGAGGTCCTCGGCGTTCTTCTGCTCGGTGATCTCATGGCCGATGCCGAATACCTCTTCCACGGTACCATCGGGCTCGAACACGGGGCTCAGGAAGATCTCGTTGCACACCCGGTGGCCGGACTTGTCGCGCAGGTCCGTCTCGAAGCGGATCGCCTTACCGCTGAAGGCCTCGGCATATTTTCCCTCCCAGAACGCGTGGTAGCTTTCGCTGGCGAATCGTTTCCGAGGCTGCTCTAGATCTTTGTTCAGTTCGGGTTTTCTGCCATACAACCGCTCGATCATTTCGGCGTAACCACGATTGAAGCTGGTGAGCGCAACCCGGCGGTCCGCGGTCCAGAACATGTGGTCGCTGGATTCGAACAGGGCGCGCTGTTTGGCCAAGTGTTCCGCCACCTGTTCCAACGCATTGTTCTCCTCAGTGATGTCGCGAAAGATGCTACGGCTGGCCACGGGCCTGCCATTCTCTGATCGCACAGTGCTGCTGCCGCGGACCAGGATAGTACGGCCGTCCTTGGTGATGAAGCGCGAACTATACGGGCCAACCGCCTGGCCAGCGAAAAGGCGCTGGCGAATGGACGCGAAGGACGCGCGTTCCTCCGGATGGACAACATCCAGAATGTTGATGTTCGGCAGTTCGTCATCCCGATAGCCAAGCGCCATTTTCCATGCGTTATTGGCATAGAGGAAGCGGCCTTCGGTGTCGAGGCTTTGGATCAGGTCGGTGGCGTTCTCGAAGAGATCGCGATATAGTTCTTCGCTCCTGCGCTGCGCCTCTTGGTCTCGGCGGGCTTGTGTGATATCGCGGCTAACGCCCATGGCGCCCAGCAGACGACCATCCTCGTCGTACAAGCGCGATGATGTGAGGAAGGAAGTGAACACGCGGCCATCCCGTGTTATGTTCTGCACCTCGCCCGCGAAAGCGCCATGCGTATTCATTTCCTGCTGGATCCGCTTGAACTCGGCCTTGGAGGCGTAGAGCATTGGTGTGCGGTTCCCCAAGGCCTCATCCGGCTCGTAGCCGAACTTGATGGCGGCAGCGGGATTGAACTCCGTGATCAAGCCCTGTTGGTCCACAGCGATAATGGCGTCCAGCGAACTGTCCACCAAGCTGCGGGCGAAACGGCGGCTGACCTTCAGCGCTTCCTGCGTGCGCCGGTGTTCCATGATCTCTTGCCGCAAGATGGTGTTGACCTCCTCGGCGATGCGGGCGCGACTGCGCTCATGGATCAGCGAACGATGCATGCCGATATCCTGCAGCGTGACCTGCACGGCGGGCTGTCCTTCGTGGAACAGGCCGGCCGCACTGAAGAGCATATCGCGCCAGTTATCCTGGCCATTGCCCACGCGAGCGTCGATGATGCCGGAGGCGGAGCCATCAAGGGATGCTCCAAGCGCCTTTTCCACTTCCTCGCGGTCCTCGGGATGAATGCGCTCCAAGAACCTATTCCCAAGCCAGCGCTGTTCCGTGGCGATGACCTCGGCGGCGGGGTTCGCGTATAACACGCGATCATCGCGCACGACCAAGATGCCATCACGGACGCGATCGATCAGGTGGCGGTAGCTATTCAGCAGGCTACGTTGTTCCAACTCCACCTGGCGGAAGGAGGTGATATCGATAAGCGTGCCGACTATGGTGGTGGGGCGATCAACGGCGGCGTGCAGGGAAACGTTCTCTAGCACATGCACTGCGCGCCCATTACGATGGCGCAGGACCGCTTCGTAGTTGGCCAGTTGCCCGCGTTCACGTAGATCGTGCAAAAATCGCTGGCGATCACCGGACTGCATGTACAGATCGTCCGCGTGCAGAGTCATCAGCACCTGACGATCGGCGTACCCCAGGATGTGGGCCAGACTGTCATTGCACTCCACAAAGCGGCCTTGCAGTGTGGTGCGGTACACACCGGCCAAGTTCTTCCGGACCAGCTCGTCGTACTGCTGCTTCAGATCCAAGTAGGCATTCGCCAACTCTGCACCCTGCTCATCACCCACTATGTTCAGTTCTTCGCTCGCCACGGCCTAAACTTACGTTGCGGGCACAGCTCGGCGGATCATTCCACAATGTCGCCGGCCTCGTATGGCGGTGGTAACATGGCCTCGCCCAGCTTCATTTCCGCCCCGTTCCTGTAGGTGATCGTTAATATTAGGTTGCCGAACTCATCGTAATGGTGTAGGTCGCCTTCCAACAGTCCGCCGACATAACGCCCCTCCTGCTTGAGTTCGCCGTTGGGCCACCACCAGCGGTGCTTGCCCTTGGGGTCACCGTTCACAAAGGTGCCTAAGAAGTTGCGTTTGCCATTGGCATAGGTGTGCACCCATTCACCATCCTTCAGGCCGTCCTTGTATGCGCCCACTTCCTTGTGATCGCCCACCTGGTAGAGCCAGGGACCGTCCTTCTGCCCATCGATGTATTCACCCTGTGTGATCACGGCACCTGTGGAATCATACTCGGCCGAAGCACCATCCTCCCGGCCTTTCCGGTAGTGTTCCTCACGATGACGCGCACCACTGGGAAAGAACCAGATCCATTCACCCTGCGGCATCCCGTTCACGTAAATGCCCTTCTGCTCCACCTGCCCTTCGCGGTGGAAAAAGGTCCAGGGGCCGTCCTTTTTTCCATCCTTGTATTCGCCCTCAGCGCGTTTCTCGCCCGTGCCGTAATACTCCGTCCAGTGACCCTGAAGGGCACCCACTTCGCTCACTTCGCCCTCGCTCACCTTCCGGTCGCCCAGATAGATCGCTGCGGCAGTGGGTTTGCCGGCCTCATCGAAATACCGGAACAGTCCCTCCTTGGAGCCCTGTTTTGAAAAGCTGCCGATGCTACTTACCTTTCCGTTTCCGTGGTAGCTGTTCCGGATGGATAGCAATTTCACTTCATCGGCCTGTTCCTGCACCACATCCTGATCGAACTTGTCCATGGACTTGAGCGTGCCGTTCGCATCAAATTCCTTGAATATACCCTGGCGCTTGTCATCCACGTAACGGCCCTCCCATTTCGGCTTTCCATTGGGCCAGAACGCACGCCATGGGCCTTGTCGCCAGCCCTGTTCATCGTAGCGGTTCAGTACATCCTTGGAGCGCAACATTCCGGCACGGTAATCAAGGAGGGTTATAATGCGCCCGTCCTCTTCGTATTCCACGGCCTTACCTTCCTCCCTACCCTCCTTGAAGGGAGTTACTAGGTGCACCTTGCCGGTAGGGTAGTATGTGGTGGTGGTGCCGTTCTTAATATCAGCCACAAAGAGTTCCTCGCTCAGGAGCGCACCATCCTCGGCAAATTTTCGTGTGAGGCCGTTCTTCTGGTCGATCTTGTAGTCGATGGTGGTGGTCAGGCGACCATCCGGTCCGTAAAAACGCCAGGTGCTGTCGAGTTGTGATCGCGTCCGGTTGCCTTCACTTTTTAGAACGCCATCGGTGTAATAACTGATCCAATAGCCTTCCGGTTTTCCGTTGACCAGAAAACCTTTGCTGCTCACTTGACCGTTGGGATAAAAGTACTTCTTCGGACCGTCTTCGGCCTGCCCCATGCAGGCCACCCCCAAGAGGGTGAACACACAGAGCATTTGTATTCTAATGATATTTAAAGAATTGATGATGATGTAGTATGTGCTGTTGATCATGTGTATGATCGGTGGGACCAAGAGTTGCAGATATGGGTTATCAAAATTAGTCCACCTGTTGTTAACGATCTTAGATCTACTCAGTACCTGAGGGTGCGGGAGATGATCGGAAGATAGCGCAGTAATGAACGATCGAACATTCCCCGACATTGTTCTTGATCGTTCACAGACCGTGCCTCTTCCTCGTTACGCCGATTGTTCGATCGGCGTTGGTAGTTGTACAGCAACTCGGCTTGCAAGAACCGATGGATCGATCATGGGGAAAAGTGGCATTGTTGATAGCGTGGAGCTTATCAGAGGTTATACACGGCATCCCTCGGTAATGAACGATCGATGTGTTGATGACCTTCTACCTTTGTTCACATGAACATTAGTATCGGTGGTGATCATGCAGGTGTTGGCCTGAAGGCGAAGGTATTGCAGCACTTGACCGCGCTCGGGCACGCCGTTACGGATAAAGGGACCATGAGCCACGAGAGCGTGGATTATCCGGACTTCGCACATGCCGTAGCGCAGGATGTTGCCGCTGGCGCAGCGGAGCTGGGCATTGTTATCTGCGGCAGCGCGAACGGCGTGAACATCACGGCCAACAAGCATGCGGGCGTTCGTTCTGCCATTGCTTGGCAGGAGGATGTGGCCCGCTTAGCGCGCGAGCACAACAACGCCAACGTTCTGGCCTTGCCCGCTCGTTTCGTGGACAACGAACTGGCCCTGCGCATTGTAGATGCGTTCCTTTCGGCCACATTCGAAGGCGGTCGTCACCAGCGCCGGATCGATAAGATCGAATCGACACCCATTACAGCTTGCTGACATTCCACACATGAGGATCTTTATGTTCGGCGCCGCGTTGGTTACGCTGTCCCGGTTCACCAGCGCGCAGGCCCAGGTGGATAGCGTGCAGGTGCGCTATGCCGCTACCATCACACAAGCAGATCTGCGCATGCACCTGGGCATCTTGGCAAGTGATGAGTACGAAGGTCGCGAGACGGGAATGAAAGGCCAAAAGATGGCTGCAGCCTACATCCGCGAGCAGTTCATCCACGACGGCATTCCGCCAGTGCCCGGCGCTGAACTGCGGGGCATTACCAAGGGCTATGAACAATCCTATCCTCTGGAGATCACCTCACCCGGAGGATTGGGCCTCATCACAGATGGGCGTGTGGAGGGCTTCATGCAGGACTTTTTCTACCTGAGCGAGAAGCTGCAGGAGGACTATGCCACGGACACCATTGTGTTCTGTGGATATGGACGCAAGAGTGAACTACAGAACGACTTTGGTGCGCGCGCACTGCGCGGCAATGCAGTGTTGGTCATGCAGGAGCCCTTTGCGAAGAGCGGTAAAGGAGCCACGCCATCCGCCGGATTCATCCAGGAACTTAGCCGGAAAGCGGAGGCGGCACAAGCCGCAGGCGCACGGGTGATGCTCTTTGTTTGTACCGATGCGCGGGAGTTGATGAACAGTTACGCGCACTACATCATGAGCCCGCGGATGAAGCTCGGGAATGCGGCGAAAGCAGAGGGTGCGCGCACAAGTCTGCAGACCTTCCTCATTGATCGCGGTATGGCTGAACGGATCTTGAAGCGCGGACATATGTCCTGGAAAAAGGCGGTGCGCAAGGCGAAGCATTCCGGCGCGACGATCGTATCACGGCTGCAGGTGAACTACGCGCCCCGTGTGGAGAACCTGACGGGGGAGAATATCCTAGGCTATGTGGAAGGCACGGACCGCAAGAACGAGCTGGTGGTGGTGACCGCGCATTACGACCATATCGGTAAAGATGACCAGGACGTGTATAATGGTGCTGATGATGACGGCTCGGGTACAGTGGCCGTTCTGGAAATGGCCCAAGCGTTCGCCAAGGCAAAAGCCGAGGGACACGGACCGCGCCGCAGCATGCTCTTCATGCCCGTAAGCGGCGAGGAAAAGGGCTTAATGGGCAGCGAGTGGTACAGCGAACATCCGGTGTTCCCGCTGGACAGTACGATCACGGACCTTAACATCGACATGATCGGTCGCACGGATAGTGCGCATGCGACCAGTGCGCCATACGTGTACATCATTGGCAGCGATCGCTTGAGCACCGAACTGGATGGCATCAACGAACATGCGAACAAGACCTACACCAAGCTGGTGCTCGATCAGACCTTCAACGACGAGAATGATCCGAACCGGTTCTACTTCCGCAGTGATCACTACAACTTCGCCAAGCATGGAGTGCCGGTGATCTTCTATTTCAACGGTGTGCACGAGGATTATCACCAACCGGGTGACGAGGTGCAGAAGATCCGGTTCGACCTATTGGAACAGCGCGCGCGCCTGGTGTTCCACACGGCATGGGAGTTGGCCAACCGCGACCGGCGGCCGGTAGTGGACAAACCGATCCCGGCTGAATGAGCGGACCGGTCAGGCGGCCTTTTTGATGGCCTTGGGATGTTCGGCCAGCAGCTGCTCGAGGAATGCGCGCAGGTTGCGACTGTAGTTAGCGTAGTGCTCTCCGGTTCCCGGGCCGTAGAAGCCTGTCCGAATGCGGCGCACTTTGCCCGCGCGGTCGATGAAGATGCAGGTGGGATAGCTCATGATGTGGTCCAGGAAGGGCAAGCGTTCGCTGGCCACATCCTTAGAGGAGGTTCCGGCATACAGGATGTCATAACGGACGTTCAAGCGATCGCGGTATTGCCTCAACCCCTCCACCGCCTTGATCGGATCGGCGTTGCGTTCGAAGGCTAAGGCAATGACATCGAGTCCATGATCGTGATA
>JBKJNF010000134.1:0-8745 GCA_046596155.1 Flavobacteriales bacterium
AGCAGCGACGTGTTGCAGCGTATGAACCGGGGATATACCCGCGAATGGTACCTGGACCGCATTGCCGCCATCCGGCGGTACATGCCCGGTTGCGCCATCAGCACCGACATCATCGCGGGTTTCTGCGGCGAGACCGAGGACGATCATCAACAGACGCTGGGCCTGCTTGAGGAGGTGGGGTACGATATGGCCTTCATGTTCAAGTACAGTGAACGCCCGAAGACACTGGCCGCACGCAAGTATCCGGACGATGTGCCCGAGGACGTGAAGGGTCGCCGCCTGCAAGAGGTGATCGACACGGTGGCCCGATCCTCCAGCGATGGCAACAAAAAGTTGATCGGTACCGAACAACTGGTATTGATCGAAGGCGTGAGCAAGCGACGCGCTGACCACATGTACGGCCGCAGCGACCGCTACACAACAGTGATCGTGCCGCGTCGCTTATCCGATGACAGCACCGTTCAGCCTGGTGATTATGTCATTGTGCGGGTGCTCGGAGCCACGGCAAGTTCATTGCAGGGCGATGTGCTCCGGACCGTACCACATCCTGGAACGATCGCAGAAGTGAACTGAAAAATGAAGAGCATCGACGTACAGGCGGTCAAGCAGCGCTACGGCATCATTGGCAGTTCAAAGGCGCTTGACCGCGCCATTGAGGTGGCCGCGCTGGCCGCACCCACCGAGCTTTCCGTCCTGATCCAGGGCGAGAGCGGTACCGGAAAAGAGGTACTTCCCCAGATCATTCACCAACTAAGCCCCCGCAAGCACGGTCCTTACAACGCCCTGAACTGCGGGGCCATTCCCGAGGGCACCATCGACAGCGAGCTCTTCGGGCACGAAAAGGGTTCCTTCACCGGGGCGCACGAAGCCCGCAAGGGCTACTTCGAAGTGAGCAACGGCGGCACGCTCTTTCTCGATGAGGTGGGCGAACTTCCCCTGAGCACGCAGGTGCGACTGTTGCGCGTGCTGGAGACCGGCGAGTTCATCCGCGTTGGCAGCAGCAAGGCACAGAAGACCAATGTGCGCGTGGTGGCCGCAACGAACGTGGAGATGGTGAAGGCCATGACCAACGGCACCTTCCGCGAGGACCTCTACTACCGGCTGGCGATGATGTCCATCAAACTGCCCCCATTGCGCGAACGCCGAGAGGACATCCTGCTGCTATTCCGCAAGTTCGCGGCGGACAGTGCGGAGCGCTACCGCATCAAGGAACCGTTGCGCCTCAGCCCGGAGGCGCAGCAGCTGATCACGAGCTACCGCTGGCCGGGCAACATACGTCAGCTTCGGAATGTGGTGGAGCAGATGAACGTGATCGAACAGGACCGCGAGATCGACACCACCACTTTGCGCGAATACCTGCCGGACGTGGACAGCTCCGTGCTGCCGGCACTGGTGAACCGCAACGCTCGCGGCATGGACGATCAAGGTGCGGTGCTCAACCTGATCACCGAGCTCACCAAACAGGTGAACGCCTTGCGCGCCGAACTCGATGCCCGCACCCATGGCCATCCCGTGACGGTACCGCCTAGCGCACCGGCCTACCGCGACGACATCATTCTTCCCGCACACAGCGTGCAGCAAGGTGCCATGACCATTCAGATGCCCGGCCGTGCTGGGGAGGCCAACGCTTCCTCCCATGACGTGGCGCACGAAGTGGTTGAGGAAACGTTGAGCCTCGAGGAAAAGGAAAAGGAGATGATCAGCAAGGCCCTGGTCAAGCATCGCGGCCGACGCAAGAGCGCGGCACAGGAATTGGGGATCAGCGAGCGTACGTTGTATCGGAAGATCAACGAGTACAACATCACTTGATGCGCGCATTGGCCCTGCTCCTGTTGCTGACCCTGGCCGGTTGTGGCGTGAACTATTCCTTCAGCGGAGGGGCCGTTCCGCTTGGCGCAAGAACGGTGAGCATCGCCTTGTTCGATGCCCGCGCCCCGCTCTGCACGCCGCAAGTGGCGCAGACCTTCACGGAAAGCGTGCGCGACCTGATGCTTGCGCAGACCCCCCTCTCCCTCACCCGCCAGGATGGCGACCTGCAATACGAAGGAGCCATCGTTGGCTACGATGTGCAGCCCGTTTCCATTCAGGCCAATGAGACCGCCGCGCTGAACCGACTGACCATCGCTGTCACGGTGCATTATACGAACAAGCTGGACGCCAAGGCCAGTTCTGACATCGCGGCATCGCGCTTCGCGGATTACAGCAGTTCGCAGGACCTGAGCACCGTGGAGGATCAGCTGGTGCGCGACATCGGCAAGCAGTTGGCACAGGACATTTACGACAAAACGCTAGGCAACTGGTGAACGCGCTGCAGGTCTTTGGGCATAGGGCCCGAACGACAAGTGCTAGGGATGGCGGATCAGCCCGGCTCATGTATCCTTGTGCCTTCTATCCCGAAGGTTGATATGGAACGCGACCACCTGACCCGCCTGATCGACGAGCCCGCACGGGTCCGTACGGGCGACTTGGCGGACCTGCGTGCGATGGCCGAACGATATCCGTGGTTCAGCGGAGCGCATCTGTTGCTCGCCGTTGGTGGTCATCGCCAGGGTGATGTGCTGTTCGATGAGCAGTTGCGCACTACGGCGGCGCATCTGCCTTCACGTGCGGTGCTCTTCGACCTGGTGCACGCCAGTGAAGCATCGCCCGCACCGGCCTTCTCCCCCACCCTCGAAGTGGTACGGGACACACCCTCAGCGACGCGAGGAGTGCTCGTAACGCTCAAGGAGACGCCTGTTCCGGAGCCCATTGTTGAAGTTCCCACAGCCCCTGCCCAACCCGAGTTGATCGCACCTGCGGCCAACGTGCTTCCTGAGGTTGTGGTACCTGTTGAGGCCCTTGGCACCTTGGCTCCTGCGGCCTTTGTTCAACCTGAAGGACCAGCAGCCGAAGCCAAACTCAATGAGGTATCGGCTGCGGCCGAGGTGGATCCGCTCGATGCGCTTTTCCGGCAGGCCGCGCTGGCCAGCAGTTACGAACTACTGATGGAGCATCCGGCTATCGCGTCCGCGCCTTCGTTGAACGATCCAGCGCCTGCCAAGGTCCCATCGCAACCAGTCACTGCCGGGTTCGCTCCGCAGGAATTGACGCCGACCAACCAACGCACCCATCGCTTTAGCGACTGGTTGAGCATGGCAGCTGATACGCCGTCCGCTCCCCTTCCCGCAGGCCAGCGCCTGGACCAGATGGCACCCGCCCCCGATGCACAGGACTGGCTCCATCAGCCCGAGGTCCCGAAGGCGCCCGTCGACCGGTCCGTTGAACGCGGCCTGGACACCAAGGCCTTGATCGACCGCTTCATTCAGCAAAGCAGCACCACCCCCAGCCCGAAGAAGGCCGAGTTCTACACACCACAGCAAGCCGGGAAGCGCAGCTTGGAGGACCATGTGGATATGGTGACAGAGACGCTCGCCCGCATCCACGAGAAACAAGGGAACTTCCAGAAAGCCATTGCCGCCTACGAGCGCTTGGCCATCAAGCACCCGCAACGAAGCGCCTATTTCCGCGGCTTGGCCGCGGCGCTTGCCGGTCGTTGATGGGCATGGTGCGCGGAATCCCAAAAAGTCCTTACTTCGCAGCCCTTTTCAGCAGCACGCATGTTCATCTCCATCCTCATCATCATCGTGGCCGGCCTCCTGGCCCTCGTAGTTCTTGCCCAGAATCCCAAAGGTGGTGGCCTCGCGGCCGGCTTCACCGGAGCCCAGCAGATCGGTGGCGTGCAGCGCACTGCCGACTTCCTCGAGAAGAGCACGTGGACCCTCGCAGCCACCCTTATGGTGCTTTGCCTGGTGAGTTCCGCCAATCGCGGTTCCAGCACAGGCGGAGATCCCTTGGACGAAAAGATCCAAGTGGAGACCGAGCAAGCCCCTCCGGCTGATGGCGAACTTCCATCCGCTACTGGCGATAGCCTCAAGTAGTCATCCTTTTTTGGCGCTCCCCGAGCGAGCGTCAGCCTGACAGCGGACTGACGCGATCGTCACCCTTTGACGCGATCTTGACAGGCCAACCGCCGATCCGGTGCCTTGGCACTGTCATTGAGTGACGCGCGACACTTATTCGGAATTCCGAAACCACAACCTCTCAACCCATCAAAACCCGCAATGGCAAAAATGAAGCCCCTGGCCGACCGTGTGCTTGTAGAAGCCGCGCCAGCCGAAGAGACCACCAAGGGTGGCTTGTTCATCCCTGACACCGCCAAGGAAAAACCACAGCGCGGCAAGATCATCGCCGTTGGCACCGGTCGTGTGGCCGATGACGGAAAGGTGACACCCCTTACCGTGAAGGTGGGCGACGAGATCCTGTACGGCAAATACAGCGGTACTGAGCTCAGCCTAGAAGGCAAGGACTACATGATCATGCGCGAAAGCGATATCTACGCTGTCCTCAACTAAATTCCAACATACGGGCGGGAAGTTTCCCACCCCGACTCATACCCCTAAGAAACATGGCAGCCAAGAACATCCAATTCGACATTGACGCCCGCGATCGCTTAAAGCGTGGCGTTGACCACCTCGCGAACGCCGTGAAGGTGACCCTCGGTCCCAAGGGACGAAACGTGATCATCGACAAGAAATTCGGAGCGCCCCAAGTGACCAAGGATGGCGTTACCGTGGCCAAGGAGATCGAACTGAAGGACGCCGTGGAGAACATGGGCGCCCAGATGCTGAAAGAAGTGGCCAGCAAGACAGCCGACGCTGCAGGTGATGGTACCACGACCGCTACGGTCCTCGCACAAGCCATCGTAACCGCCGGTCTGAAGAACGTACCCGCCGGAGCGAACCCAATGGACCTGAAGCGCGGCATCGACAAGGCCGTGATCGCCGTGGTGGCCGAGCTCAAGAAGATGAGCCAGGCGGTGGGCGACGACAACGCCAAGATCAAGCAGGTAGCTTCGATCAGCGCGAACAACGACGACACCATCGGCACCCTGATCGCCGAGGCCATGGCCAAGGTGAAGAAGGAAGGTGTGATCACCGTGGAAGAAGCAAAAGGCACCGATACCACGGTTGAAGTGGTGGAAGGCATGCAATTCGACCGCGGTTATCTCAGCCCCTACTTCGTGACGAACGCGGAGAAGATGGAAGTGGACCTGGAAAGCGCCTACATCTTGATCTACGACAAGAAGATCAGTAGCATGAAGGAGCTTCTCCCGATCCTGGAGAAGAGCGCACAGACCGGCAAGCCCCTGCTGATCATCAGCGAGGACGTGGACGGTGAGGCATTGGCCACCTTGGTGGTGAACAAGATCCGCGGCGCCCTGAAAGTGGCCGCTGTGAAAGCCCCCGGCTTCGGCGATCGGCGCAAAGCCATGCTCGAGGACATCGCCATCCTCACGGGTGGAACGGTGATCAGTGAGGAGCGCGGCTTCAAACTGGAAAATGCTGACCTCACCATGCTCGGTCGCGCTGAGAAGATCAGCATCGACAAGGACAATACGACCATCGTGAACGGTGCGGGCAAGAAGGAGGACATCAAAGGCCGCGTGAGCCAGATCAAAGCACAGATCGAGAGCACCACCAGCGATTATGATAAGGAGAAGCTGCAAGAGCGTTTGGCCAAATTGGCTGGCGGTGTTGCCGTCCTCTACATCGGTGCAGCCACTGAGATGGAGATGAAAGAGAAGAAGGACCGTGTCGATGACGCCCTGCACGCTACACGCGCTGCTGTTGAAGAAGGCATCGTACCCGGTGGTGGTGTAGCCTACATCCGCGCACAGAAAGTGCTGGACAAGGCCGAAGGCATCAACGCCGACGAGACCACCGGCATGGGCATTGTGAAGCGCGCGCTCGAAGAGCCCCTGCGCCAGATCGTTGCCAACGCCGGATTGGAAGGTAGCATCATCGTACAGAAAGTGCGCGAGGGAAAAGCCGACTACGGCTTCGACGCCCGCACCGAAGTGTATGAGAACCTGCTCGCCGCCGGTGTCATCGACCCGACCAAGGTGACGCGTGTCGCTTTGGAGAACGCCGCTTCCATCGCCAGCATGCTGCTCACCACCGAGTGCGTGATCAGCGAGGAGAAGGAAGAGAAAGTAGGTGGCCATGGCCATGGCCCCGACATGGGCGGCATGGGCGGAATGATGTAAGCACTAATGGCAGGGTCCCCTTCGGGAGACCGCTGCGGAAGCAAAATGGAGTACAAGCCCCGGCGAGAGTCGGGGCTTGTTCGTTCTTCCTCCTGCGCCAACGCCTTCACCTCCTTCTCCCCAATCAACCGCACCTTCTCATTCCCCACCGGCTCCATGCGCTCGTATAAGCTGATCGCATCATGGGTGAACGAAGGTGTATGCCAACTTGTAGGCCGAAGAGCAGCGCCTGTCCGAGCGTCTGATCATCAAGTAAGCGCTAAAAATCGACCGCGTGAAGGCCCTTCCACCGCATCGGGGAGGGGCCTTCGCCGTTGGTGGGCTTTCCTCGCTGACCCAATTGGGGCGGGACCGTCCGCACCGACGCGAGCAGCGCGCGATGTAACTTTCACCCCATCTTCTGGTCGCCAAACGTTCATATGGGACATAACTATCTCCTTTTCGTTCCCCTTTTCGCCCCGCTTCTCAGTCCTGCCCAAACATTCACTACCGGCGGTGGGGCTATCCCCGATGACGGCACGGCGGTGGAGTTCCCCATTTCTGTTTTCGGCCTAGTACCTTCCACGATAGATACCGTCGCCTTTGGGCTCGAGACCGTTTGCGTGAACATCGAACATACCTGGATCTCCGACATCGAGATCCACCTCGTCGCTCCGGACGGGACCAGTTCACTGCTCTTCAGCGGCATTGGCGGGGCCAATGACTTCTTCACCAACACCTGCATCAATGCCTTTGCCACACAGGCGATCACCGATGGCGCCCCGCCCTACACCGGCATCTTCCGGCCGCAGGGCCCCATGGGCGTGGTGAACAACGGCCAGCCCGGTGACGGCACTTGGAAATTGCGCATCCTCGACACCTACGCCTTCGCGGACGCAGGCAACCTGCTCGGCGGGAGCATAACCTTCGGGAACCAACCCGCCACGTATTACGGCATCACCGAGAGCGACCTGCCGATCGTGGTGATCAACACCAACGGTGCAGAGATCATGAACGAACCGAAGGTGATGGCCACCATGGGCATCATCGACAACGGGCCCGGCAACCTGAATCATGTGGGCGACGCGTTCAACGACTACGAAGACCACATGGGCATCGAGATCCGCGGCAACAGCTCCCAGATGTTCCCGAAGAAGTCATACGGCTTCGAATTGTGGGACAGCACGGGCGCGGAGATCAATGCGCCGCTCCTGGCCATGCCTGCAGAAAGCGACTGGGTGCTGAGCGCCAGCCACAGCGACAAGTCCCTCTTGAACAATCCGCTCACCTTCGACCTCGGCCAGCGCATGGGCCATTACGCGCCGCGCTGGCGGCATGTGGAAGTGATCCTCAACGGCGCTTACCTCGGCGTGTACGCGTTGATGGAGAAGATCAAGCGCGACGGCGACCGCGTGGCGATAGCGAAACTGCAACCGCAGGACACGATCGGGGATGACCTGACTGGCGGGTATATCATCAAGATCGACTGGGCGCAGGGCGCGAACGCGGCCTCTTGGACGAGCGATTTTGCTCCTCCGAACGCGAACGGAGCCCAGACGGTGGAATTCCTCGTGGACTACCCGAACACGCCGCTGTTACAGCAAACCGCTTACATCCAGGCATACACGGACAGTTTCGAATACGCGCTGCACGATTACGACCTAGCGGACACGTTGAATGGCTACAGGCACTTCCTGGACGTGCCTTCCACCATCGACTTGTTCTTGGTGAACGAATTCGCGCGCAACGTGGACGCGTACCGGCTGAGCACCTTCCTGTACAAGGACAAGGACAGCAACGGCGGCAAACTCACCCTCGGGCCGCTCTGGGACTTCGACCTCGGCTTCGCGAACGCATACTACTGCGATGGGAGTACGGTGGCCGGTTGGTCCTACAAGATCGCCGACGTGTGCGACTGGTCCGACAAGCTGCCACCCTTCTGGTGGGACCGTTTCATGGAGGACCCTGTTTTCACGGACAGCTTGCGCTGCCGCTGGGAAAGCCTGCGGGACGATGTCTTCAGCCTTCCCCGTTTGGACATGTGGTGCGACAGCATGGCGAACGTCCTCTCCATTGGCCAGCAGCACAACTTCACGCTCTACCCTATCCTCGGCACTTACGTCTGGCCAAACCCGGAGCCGGTGCCCACCTCCTACGCCGGGGAGGTAGAGGAACTGAAGAACTGGATGCATGCGCGCTGGCAATGGCTGGACGACAACATACCGGGGCACTGCTCCTATGTGGGCATCCATGAGCAGGGGAACACAGACGATGTTGTCGCGTTCCCGAACCCTTTCACCGATCGCATAGAGGTAAGGCTCGGCGACCATGCGACCGTTTCAGGATGCGTCCTTATCGATGCGCTCGGGAGCGAATTGCCAGTTCGATGGGATCCATCAGCCTTGGGCGCGCGACTGATCATCACGCCTCCAACGACACTTCCGGACGGTGTGTATGTGCTCCGCATACGGAGCGATGAAGGTGTTGTGAACCTGCCCGTGGTGCGCGCCATGCCTTGATGCCATCAAGGGGGATGCTACCGTGCCACGCCGACCGAACTGCCCAACACCTTCGGTAGTCCTTGTGGAAACGAAAAGAACAAGCCCCGACTTTCGTCGGGGCTTGTTCGTACCGGAAAATGGATCGCCGCAACCTCGTGATGCCTTTGTGATACTCGCTTA
>JBKJNF010000059.1:0-17928 GCA_046596155.1 Flavobacteriales bacterium
TAAAGCACAACTGGCCGAGCTGTTGTGCTTTATCACTGATGCGGAGGCGTACCATCCAGCCATTGCCGTATGGGTCCTTGTTCACCGCAGCGGGATCATCGGCCAGCCCCGGGTTCACGCTTAGCACTGTGCCTTTTATCGGCATGAACAGGTCGCTCACGGTCTTCACGGCTTCCACCGTGCCGAACACAGCGTGCTGATCAACCTCCTGACCCGCGCTGCTGATATCCACGAACACGATGTCGCCCAGTTCACCCTGCGCAAAGTGCGTGATGCCCACTACGGCCTCATCGCCTTCAACGCGGATCCATTCATGGTCTTTGGTGTACTTGAGCTCAGCGGGGATGTTCATGGGGGATGGCGTTTGGAATATTCCGTTTTGTGCTTCCACCGTTCTCGTGATCGCGGAAGCGGAGCCGAAAATAGCGGCTGCTTGCATACGGCCTACTGGGCCAGCGTGAATCGCAGACTGACGCCCAGGTTGGTGTTGGAACTGGGAAAGGTGGTGCTGATCACCGGGCGGTTGAGCACACGCTCATAGAAGGCCCTTAGGTTCAGCCGCTGGTTGATGATGTAGTCCGCGCTGGTCTTCAACGAGATGATGTCCTGCCCGGCCGTCACATTGTTCTGCTGCTGTTCCACCTGGCGGATCACCGTGTTGTTCTGGCGCCAGCTCAGATCCACCCGCAGGTTCAGGTCGCTCTTGGGGCGGGTTTCGCCGATGGCGATCGGGAACTTCACGTTCTTGAACCGATAACCACTGCCGATCACGAACTCTCGGCCGCGCACCTCGGTGATCTGGTTGTTGGTGAGGCTCAGGCTGAGGTTGCGGTCACGGTTGTACTCGAACTTGGCGATCAAACTGTTCTGCAGCGTTGCGTCGAAGTTGATGAAGGGGCGCATCACCTCGGCGATGGTGACCACGTTGATCTGCTTTTCGGGGATGTAGTTACCCAGTACGTCGGTGCTATCTGCGCCGGGCACAAAGAGCATGTTGGTCTGGTAGCCGCCCACGTTGAAGGTGCTGCGGTAGCTGTGGCTCACCGTCAAGGTCCGGAACATCTTTTTGAAGAACTCCAGTTTCGTAAGGCCATCATAGGTAATGTCCCAGTTGGGCGCGGGCAGCTGCTTGAAGGGGTTCAACCTCACCTTCCCCGGGTCCTTGCCCGTGTAAGCGGCAATGAAGGCCGGCACGATAACGTCCTGATTCGTGGAACCAAAGCCGGTCCAGAACGTGCTGTCGCTCGGAAGGCCGACCGGAGCGCTGGTCTGGCCACGCTCCCGTCCCAGCCGTTCGCTGATCGTCTCGCGGTATACAAGCATGTTCTCGAACACTTGGTTCACGAAGTCGCTGTTGTCCGCAATGAAGGTGGTGGGCCAGTTCAACATGCTCACGCTGAAGTTGCCTGTTTCACGCGGACTATCGTTCACGTAGCGGCCCTGTGTCTCGTTCCACCGGAAGAAGGAACTGCGGTTGCTGCTGATGGTGCGCATGGCGCTCAGGTCGATGCGCATGCCTTTGAACGGCTCCACCGCAAGCTTCGCATTGATGTTCTCCGTACGGTTGTTCGCATATGGATTGAAGATGCTCTCGCTCTTCACCAGCCACCCCTTCGATGCGGCCTCCGTGGCAAAGTCGCGGATGATGTCGCCGTTGAAGTTGGTGTTCTGTTCGCCCAGCACGAAGCCGAAGCCCGGCGCACCGAAGCCCTGGTCCATGCCCAACACGTTCGGCCCACGGCCCCAACCCGGAAGCAGCATGCCGCTGTTCTGGGTGTAGGTGATGGTACCGGTGCGGATCATCATCAGCACGCGCGCAAAGCCTTCGGCCGGGTTGATCTTCGATGGCTTCGGCTCCTTGGTGTTCGTAGAGTCGGCCTTGGAGCCCGAGCCCTTGCCCTTCGGTGGCGACTTGCTGCCCTTGTTGCCTTTGGCCTTGTCGTTGATCTTCTTGAGGTACTTGATCTTGTTGTACAGGCTCACGAAGTTCAACTGCCCGTTCACGCTGATGGTGCGCGAGTTCTGGATGGTGTTGCCGATGCTGTCCTGCTGCAGCGGCGCACGGTCCCACTTGTATCCCGCGCCGTAGGTGGTGTTCACCGTTACCCAGTCCGTGATCGGCAGCTTGTCCAATGGAAGGGTATAGGTGAGGTTCACCGTGTGATCATAGCCTGTTGGCAGGCCGAACTCGCGTACGCTCTGAAGCACGCTGTCCTTCCACACCTCATAACTGGGACGGTCCTGCGTGTTCACACGGCCGGGGGGCTCGCCTATGATGGAGTTGCGGTTGGCATTGAAGTCGAGCTTCAGGCTCTTAGTGATGTCGTAGCGGAAACCATACTGCGTCTGCCACGTGAAGGCCTTATTGTAGGTGGGCATAGGCGGCAGGGAGATGATGTCCGGATTCGGACGCACAAGCCGCTCGAGGTACGTGCGATCGATCGCCGTGCGCGCGGTGAGTTGCTTGAAGCCTAGGTTCACATTGAAGTCCTTGATCAGCTTGGTCCACTTGCTCTTGCTGATGAAGCCGACCTTCTCGAAGGGCTTGATGGGCCGTGGCTTCGGCGTATGCTGCCAGGCCAACGAGCCGCGGTAGGTCCGCGTGTTCTCGTAGGCCGTGTTCACGTCGTGGTATTCCTGATCGCCATATGCGTAAGACAAGCTCAGGTTCTCCACGTCGTAGAAGTGCTCCTTGCCTGCTGCGGCCTTACCACGTTCCTTATGGACGTTCGTGAAGTTCATGCTGCGGCGCCGCGTGTAGGTGCGCAGTTCCTTCAGACGGGTCTTGCGTTCATCGCGACTGAGCGAACGGGTGGCATCGACCCACTCGATGTCGGGATTCAACGGATCGAACTGCGGATTGATGATCTGCTCGGAATAGCCCACGTACATCGGCACCTTTACGCCCGTGCTCTCCGGCAGGAACTTGCCCATCTCCAGGTTGGCGCTCACGTCCACGCCATAGCGCGTATCGCGCTGTCGTTCGCCCACACGTTTGTCGATGCTACCCCAGAAGGGCGTACTGTAGTTGCCGGCAACGCTAAGCGTGCCAAGGTCCGCCAAAGTGGTGTTCACGCGGGCCAATGCCGCCCATCCACCACGTTGGTCGAAGTCCGTGAGGCGCAATTCGTTCACCCATACTTCCGCGCATTGCGCCTTGCCATCGTCGATCACCCAGGGGTTCGCCTCGGCGCCATCCTTCTTCGGGTTGCGCACGCCGATCATAATGGTGCGCATCTGGCTCAAATTCGGATTGCCCTTCACCGTGATGCGCCGGTCGCCTTCCATCTGCGTGTAGCGCAGGTTCACGGCCACGCCCGCCTGGTTGCGCTGGATCTTCACGTCGTTCAACTTCGCGAACTCGATCTCCATGTTGTTCTTCTCCGGCCACACATTGTACGGGTCGCTGTTGCCGAAGGCGGAAGGCTCCACCGGCACCTCATACTCGTAATAGTTCTGGTCGAAGTCATTGCCCAGACGGATGAACACGCTTACATCGCCGTATTGCAGGGGATCGGTCTCGTCGCGCGTTTCAGCGTGCACGTACATGCGTAACTTCTTATAGCTGCGGATGTCGAACTGCACGTTGCGGAACGCACCGCGTGAGTCGCCATCGCGCAGGTTGCACAGCTGCAACTGCAACGACTGTTCATTCAGGTTGCGCAGGTTCGCACTGGCCACATCCGTCTCCTGGTTGATGCCGGGGGGCAGCACATAGTTGATCGGCACACGCCGTCCGTTCTCCTCGATGTTCACCGCAGCCACGTTGAACTGCGTGGCGTTCGGATCACCGCCTTCACCTTCACCTGGCGTCTCGAGGCTCTGCGTGTATTTACGCCATTCGCCGCGCACGAATTCCAACCGCGCGAAGCGCAACACCGCTGCCTGCTGCCAGCCCTTCAGCAACATGCGCATGAACCGGATGCTGCGGAAGTCCTGGATGCCGTTCACCACGCGCTCGGGCTGGCGGATCGGCACCTTGAACTGATACCAATACACACGACGCCCATCCGGTGCCACGCCCTCCAGGCGATCGGTAATGAAGTTCTGGCCTACTACCATCTCATTCGGACGCAGCTTCACCTTGTACTGGAAATAGCTCTCGCTCTCGCTCAGGTTCTGGTCCTGGTTGATGTCCTCCGTGCTGGGCAGCGTGGTCTGCTGCGTGGGATAGCTCTCCGGACTTTCCTCATCGCTGATGCTGTTGCCCTCGGGACCGTTGAAGTACTTGTAGCGCCGTAGAATGTCGTACGGCGCAGCGTCCAGATCGCTGCCGCGGAAGAAGTGGTAACGATCCCCGCTCGGGTCCTGCTGGATCGAGTCGAGCGCCGCAGGGTTGGTGATCAGTCCTTGCAATGTCGCCAGGTAGTCCGCGTTCGGTGGGAAGTCCTGTTCACTCGGGATATTGGCGCTGGCCACATTGTCCCGCAAGCCGTCCAGTCCCACGTCCTGCGATGAGTAGCTATTCTGGTCGTTGATCGCAAAGGCGTTCACCACGCTTTGGGTAGTGGGTACCACCCCCCAGGCGGTGGCGGCTGTGGTGGCACTCGCATCCGTTGGACTCTCAGGCATTCCGTTCTCGAAGGACTTGCGGCTGTCCTTCAAGATGTCCTCGCTGATGTTGCCCAGGTCGATGTATAGCTCACCCCCCGTGATGTTCTGCGAGTCCTCGTTGCTGCCATTGGGCGCACTCTCGCTAAAGGGGTCCATCATCCAGAACTGGATGGTCTCAATATTGCTCTGCTCAAAGTCCGTGGTGGTCACGCGACGCGTGATACCGGCCCAACTGTCGGCCGGATCCACCAGCGATCCGTCCGGGTTGAGGTCGGTGGTGTAGTTGTAAGGGCCCCGCAGCGCCGGATAGTAGGATAGGTCGAAGATCGGGATGTTGGGCGGCGTGCCTGTGGCCAATACACGGTTCGGGAACACCTCCTGTTCCAGCACCTCGCGCATGGTGTTGGCCTTGTCCGATCCGTCCGGCAAGGGTGGCTTCAGGTTGTTGTCGCGGAAGAAAATAGGGTCAACTACATACCAAGCGAGGTGCGCGCGTTTGAATCCGCTCGGGCGACTGAAAAGGTCCCCCTCGGGCCAGAGGTCCGGCTGACCCTGCGGAGTTGCCGAATGGAACCACTGCGATTGCTGGCGCATGTCGATCACGCTTACACTGCCCTCGAAGTCATCTATGTAGCTCGTGCCTGCATTGCCGATGGCGCGGCTGTGGCCGGGTATCAAATAGGCGCCTTCGGCGCTCGCCGTTACTTGGCTCACTTCCTTGGTAGCAAAGAGCGGCAACTGGTCCACCAGCCGTGTGATCAAGTTGCTCTCCGTCTTCCAATTCGCATCCAGTCCAACGATGGTGTTGCTGATCGGCTCATCTCCCGCGTTCACTTTCTGCGTGAGCGGCCGCTCGTACAGGTTCATCACCGTGCCACCCAGGGTCAGGTCCTTGCTCACTTTGTAATCCAAGCGTGCACCGGCCAGCGTGCGCGTCTGAATGCTGAAGAGCGAATTGCTTTCCAGGGAGATGTTGATGGCCGTGCCACTTTCCAATATGCCCTGGTTCAGGATCTTCACCCGGCCCAGGTTATAGTCCACCGTGTAGTCCTGGTTCTCGATCAGGCGCACACCGCCCGCCGTTACGCTCACCGACCCTTGCGGAATGTTCACCGAGTTCAAGCTGATCACATCGCTGCTCGCGCTCTTGTAACTGCCCTTCAAGTGGAACCTGTTCAGTTCCGGCTGATTCTGCGCGGCGGTCTTCGTGCTGTCATACAACGCTTGGAACACGATGTTGCGCCGGATGACATCCGAGTTCGATGGATCCAGTAACAACTTCCGGTCGAGGTAACTGCCGAAAGGTTCCAGCACGGGGAAGAAGATCCGTCCGTTCTGCGTGTTGATGGTGCCGCCCGCCGTGGCCGCGCCATCCACAAAGTCGAACCAGCCATCCGGATTGGGCGCCCCTTGCGGATCCAAGCGGTCCAGCGCCAGCGATTGCAATACCGGGATCTGGTCCAACGGCGGACGGGGGATGTAGTTGATGTCCACACCCGTGGCAGGGTTGTTATACAGCAGGTCCAGGCGGAAGTCCTCGCGGTTCACCTGGAAGGCACCCAGCGAGTACACGTTCTTCATCATCAGGTCCCACAAGGGCAGGCGCGGGTTGGTGATGGTGGTCTTCAGCAAGCGGAGCACCAGGGCCTTGGGCGCAGGAACGTCCTGACTGAACTGGCCCACTTGGTAGGTCCGCCCATCCAAGGTGTACTGGTAAGCCACCATGAGCACCTCGTCGTTGTTGAGGTTCTGGTTCAGGCCGATGAATCCCAACCGCAGGTTCACCGAATATTCGCTCGGCATCAACAGGCGTGCGCTCTCGAGTTTCTCGTAATGCCGCGAGGCCACGAAGCCTTGGCCCTGCAACCACGCAGTGGCATTCGTGAAGTTCGCCACAGGCCCGTTGATATCGCCCACCAGGCTGTAGAGGCTGTTCGCGGCGTTGTTCGCCACCTCGCCTTCCGGCACAGCGGTGTTGTCCGTAATGGTGGGACCGTCAGCACTGAAGTGGCCCGCGGCGATGGAGGCGGCACTGGCGTCCTCACCCAGGTCCGTGAAGCCCACCGTGTTCCGGTTCTGCTCGAAATCGAAGCGCGTGTTGGTGACCCACACCTCGATCCGCGTGATGTTGATGCCGCTGTTCACCACGGGCAGCGAACGCAGTGCGTTCTCGTAATTATCGCGGAAGAAGTGGCTCAGGAAATAATACTTGTTCGCCTCGTACTCATCCCCCTTGATGTCGAAGTTGGTTGTCTGGGCGCCACCTGCTACCGCCACGTTGCGCCGCTGTCCTTTCTCCTGACTGAACACCGCCGTGGCCGTTAGGCGTCCGAAGCGCAGTTCGGTCTTTAGGCCGAAGAGGCTCTGGCTGCCCTGTATCAGGGATCCGCTCAGCGGCAAGCTCACGTTGCCGGCCTCCAGCTTCTGCACTATCTGGTCCTCATCGCCCACATAGTTCAACTTCACCTGGTTCTCAAAGTCGAAGGTGGCCTCTGTGTTGTAGGCTGTGTTGATCTTCAAGGCCTCGCCGATATTGCCCACCAAGTTCAACTGGATACGCTGGTCGAAATTGAACGTGGTGATCTTGCGTTGCTCCACCGGAATGCGCGGATTCTCCGTCTTGCTCACGTTGAGCCCGAAGGTCACCTCGGCGCTGCCCTGCGGACGGATGTCGATGTTGCACCCGCGGAAGATCCGGCAGAAGGCCTCGCTGCGCACGTTGATCGACTTCTGCCAGGGTTTGTCAGCCTCGCGCTGTGTTTCCGATCTGTTCTTGTCCAGCCAGTAAGTCTTCATGGACTTCTGCATGTCGTAGTTCAGGTACTCGTCCAGCGACATGCTCATCGGGGGGCGGTACTGGATGTTCTCGCCCATGTTGCTCTGCAATATGTACTGCCCTGTGGCCGGGTCGTAGATCACATCGTTGGTCACGTTACCGGGAGCGCCCAGGTCGATGGTGCCGGTGTTGTTGTCGCCCGGTGCAGGGGGATCCGTGATGGGGTAATGCAGCTGGATCTCCGGACTGTCCACTTGCTGGACGATATCCACAGGAGCAAAGGCCCACACCTTAGCCCCCAGAAGGAGCACGGCCGCCAGCGCACCCAACAGGCGCGGTAGAACATACGGGCGGATCGACAAGGTCACGGAGGGTGGGTCGTCAGATGTTCTTCAGCGAAAGGCGGATCAATTCTTCAAGCGCGGGAGTGTCATCGCCTTTTTCATTGAGCACGCGTTGCAACGAGCGTTCGGCCTTCCCGCGATCCAGCCCCAATGAGACCAGTGCCGATAACGCCTCGACCCGGACCGTATTGCCTCCGCCAGATCCCGCAGCGGCCAAGATGTGCTCCATCGGCTCGCCCGCCAGCTTGCCGCGCAACTCGGTAACAATGCGCTGCGCAAGCTTCGGACCGATGCCCTTTACACTCTTCAAGGTGCTCTCATCGCCATTGAGAATGGCCACGCGCAGATCATCCGCCCGGCGCGCGCCCAGAATGGCCATGCCGATCGTGGAGCTCACACCTTGTACGCTGATGAGCTGGCGGAACAAATGCCGCTCTTCCGTGTTCAGGAAGCCGTACAGCTTATGTTCGCTTTGCCCGCTGCGCACATCCACACTCACTGAATAATGGATGAACATGCGGCATACGCCGCGCTCCGGCAGGTCGCCAAATGTGTTCGCTGTAATGTGCACGAGGTAGCCCACACCATGGCAATCCACCACAGCATGACCCGGTGACTTCTCCGCGAGCTCTCCGCGTAAAGTGTCGATCATTCCTGACCCTCTGTCAGTTCCAATTCAAAAAAGAGGGGGCGTAGAGTCTCGTCGATGGTCACGGGTTTAGGTCTGGTCCCCAATGGGGGACTCCTTGGAAATGGGGCCGCAAAATAAGTGACTGGACGCTCGCGCCCGCGTGCTTTATTTCCACCAATCGCATATGATCTAGCCAACAGCCGACACCGGACCCATACACTGACCCGGTCCGCGTGCAGCGGATCCCCCTGGAACCTAGCTTCGGGCACCGGAGTAGCACCAGGACCTATTCGCATGAACATTGTCTTCTTCACCGGGGCCGGCATCAGCGCCGAAAGCGGGCTGCGCACGTTCCGCGACAGCGATGGACTGTGGGAGGAATACCGCATCGAGGACGTGGCCACGCCCGAGGCCTTTGCTCGGGACCCGACGTTGGTGCTGCATTTTTACAACCTGCGACGGGAGCAGGTTCTGCAAGCCGCGCCCAATGCGGCCCACCACGCCATCGCTGCGCTGGAGCACCATTTCCACGTGGAGGTGGTGACCCAGAACATCGACGACCTGCACGAACGAGCGGGAAGCACCCGCGTCCTGCACCTGCACGGCGAGATCCGCAAGGCACGGAGCACCCGTGACCCCGGGCTGGTGACACCCATCAACGGCCCGCACCTAGCGCTTGGGGATCGTTGTGCGCTGGGATCCCAACTGCGGCCGCACATCGTGTGGTTCGGCGAGGAAGTGCCCCTGCTGAGCGATGCCGCCGCCGTGGTGGCCAAGGCCGATGTACTCGTGGTGGTGGGTTCCTCCTTGCAGGTCTATCCTGCAGCGGGCCTCGTTCACGTTACTCCTGCTCATTGTCCGCTGTATCTCGTGGACCCGAACGAGGTGGTGTTGCGTTCGCCACGTCTCACCCACTGGACGGAAAGAGCCAGCTTGGGCGTACCCAAGCTGGCTCTTCAGTTGATCGCGGAATACGGTCAGTGACCGGCCACCACCAAACGGCGTGTAGCCATGCGGCGCCCTTCGCTTTCCAATGAAGCGTACCATACGCCGGACCGCAGCAGTTCACTGTCCACCTCCACTTGCCCGTGTTGTATTGCCACTGGCATGATGAGGCTCCGCTGTCCCAAGGCATTCGTGAATACGAGTTGTAGGTCATCCGCTTGTTGCGTGAGGTCGAAGGTGATGCGCACGGATCCTCCGGTCGAGGGGTTCGGTGAAACGTCGAATCGGCTCACCCCTGCACCTAATTCGTTCACGCCAGCATCCGGCTCTGTGCTGAAACAGATGTCGACATGGACACTGTCATTTACGTTCGCCTGATCGAACCACACAAATCGGAAACAGCAGGTGGACACGATACCGAGCGACTTCCAATAGGCATGGAAGCCCGTATAATTCACGCCTGGTGCCATGTCCACGGGTGAGATGGCCTCCCATACGGGGTTTACGCTTGCGTTCACTGGCAACCAACATTCGCCCCAACAGAAGTAATTCTGAGTGCCGGCACATGAATCCAGCTCGTACCGCACCATGTCCACCGTTTTGGACACAGCGCCGTTCAGGTTCGTGATCAGATCCAACTCCAAGGTGGGATCGCTGGGTTGGCCAATGACCAAGAGGCTTTGTCCATTCACCACGTCGCCGCCGACCGTCGTGACGTTCAGCAATTGGGCATGGGCTAAGAGACTGATAAATAGGCCACTGAAGGCCAGCGTAACGTGTTTCATCATGGTGCTGTTCGGGTCATGGCGCGGCAAGAGCCGACGTGGACCTCAAATGTAGACCACCATGCGATCAGGCCACATGCGTCAGCGGCCTCCTTGGGCAACGCCACCTGTGATAGGGTTCCAACTCGATCAGCGTTCGGTGCCTCCGGCCAGGTCCAGTTCCGCTAAGTTCGGCCATCCAAAAAGCGGAAGCGTACTTGCTCGCTATGCGGAACCAACCTACGAACAACAACCTAAACACCTACACATGACAATGAAGTCTCTACTCTTTGGAGCGGCCCTGTCGGTCAGTGTGATGGCCAGTGCTCAAAATTCGAGCTGGGTCGCCACGGACATGAACGGCGTGCAGCGCAACATCGGCAACAACCTTGCTGCTGGCAAGACGGTGCTGGTAGATGTCAGCGCACACTGGTGCGCACCCTGTTGGGCTTGGCACAACAGCGGTATCATGGAGAAGCTGTACCATGAGTTCGGACCGGAAGGCACCGACGACATCCGTATCTATTTTGTTGATGGCGATCCCGCAAGTTCCGTAGCCCTTTTGCAAGGCGCGTCCGGCTCGCAGGGTGATTGGACCGCCGGTACGCCCTACCCCATCATTGGGCCCAATGGCGAAGGAAACACCCTAGCCACGCTCTATGGCATCAGCGCCTACCCCACTTTGTTCATGCACTGCCCTGGCAGCAACACCGGTGTGGAGATCCAGCGCACCGCCACATGGGAGCAGTTCCTGAGCAGCTGGCGCACGGGCTGCCCTGCAGCCTTCGCCAACGGCGCCATCGTCGCACACCTCTTGGAGGTGGAGAATGGAGAGCTCTGCCCCGGCGAGCACCCTGTTGCTGACGTGTTCAACCAAGGTTCCAGCGCTCTCACCAGCGCCACCCTCACCCTGCGCCAGAACGGCAACGTGGTGGAGACCAAGAACTGGACCGGCAATATCGGCGCATTCCAACACAGCATGGTCAGCTTCGACAACACCACTGTGAGCGGCACCGCCACCTACGAGGCGGAAGTAAGTGCTCCGAACGGCGGTGTTGATGCAAACCCCTTGGGCAACATCCAAGAGGAGAGCTTCTCCATGGTCCCCAATGCACCGAGCACCTTGGTCAGCCTTGAGCTGAAGACAGACAACTACGGTTCGGAGACCGGCTGGAAGTTGAAGGATGGCAATGGTGGTATTGTGCAACAAGTGGCGGCTGGCACCTACGCCGACGGGTCATCCAGCGTGCACAACTACAGCTGGAGCTTGAATCCTACGGAGTGCTACACCTTCGAGATCACGGATGTTTACGGCGACGGGATCTGCTGCTCGTATGGTACCGGTTACTACAAACTGAAGAACACTTGGGGCACGCCTGTCGTCTTCCAACAAGGTGCGCAGTTCGGCGGTGTAGAGGATAAGGGCTTCGGTACACCCGCCACGGTGGGCGTACAGGAGAACAACCTGGAGAACGGCCTCAGCATCTACCCCAACCCCACCAGCGGCATCGTGAACCTGGAGTTCGCGGAGAACACCACAGCCACGGTGGATGTGTTCAATGTGCTCGGTGAGCGCGTGATGAGCAGCACGTTCAACACCAACGGCGTGCGCTCCATCGACCTGGGCGCGCTGAACAACGGCGTGTACTACATGAACGTGACCGCAGGCAGCCTCACAGCCACCCGCAAGATCACGCTCAGCAAGTAAGCACGGCCTTACAAGAGCTATTGAAAAAGCCGGTGGCGCGAACAGCCCACCGGCTTTTTCTTTGGCATGAACTTCGCCTCCCCCCATCCGCACAGAGAACCCCCACAATACGTATGAAACTGCCCCGCACCGCCTTCGCACTGTTGCTCCTCTTGCCCTTGTTCGCCAACGCCCAAAGCGGCAAGCTTCCTTCCGTGGTGGTGCAGACCCTCGACGGAAAGAAGGTGAACACCAGCACCTGGAGCAACGGCGGAAAACCCATGATCATCAACTTTTGGGCAACGTGGTGTGCCCCCTGCAAACGCGAGCTCAACACCATCGCGGAGAAATATGCCGACTGGCAAAAGCAGACCGGGGTGAAGATCATCGCGGTGAGCATCGACGATGCGCGCAGCATGAACCGCGTAGCGCCATACGTGAACGGACAAGATTGGGATTATGAAGTGGTGCTGGACCCCAACGGCGACCTGAAGCGCGCCCTCAACGTGAACAACGTGCCGCACACCTTCTTGGTGGATGGCAAAGGCAACATCGTGTGGCAGCACAATAACTACGAGCCCGGCGATGAGAACGAGCTCTTCAAAAAGCTGAAGGAACTGCTCTGATCCCGAGGCCCACGCCCGCGCAGCCTGCCAAGCGCTGCGGATATTGGTGAGGTTCGGCGTATGCCGCGTGCCGCGACTTTCACATCTTCGCCGACATGCTCCACCCACGGAACCTTCTGCTTCCGCTTTCCGCGCTCACCCTTGCGCTTTTCGTTGGTACTCCGATCCAGCTCAGCGCCCAGGAAGGCGGCCAGGTGCATGGTAACTTTAGCATGGACGGCCAGTACTACACCGAGGATACCCTGATCGGCGCCTTACAGCCGCCCCAGAAATGGGGGTCCAACTCCTGGGGGAACCTGAACTATTCCGGCGGCAACTTCAAAGCCGGCATCCGCTTCGAGAGCTATGAACCCGCCTTGCTGGGTTACCCCGCAGGAGTGCCCTATACCGGCAGTGGCATTGGTTATCGCTATGCGTCCTACACCAAGGACGACCTGGAGGTGACCGTTGGCAACTTCTATGAACAGTTCGGGCAGGGGCTGGCCTTCCGCAGTTACGAGGAACGCTACTTAGGCGTGGACAACGCGATGGACGGCCTGCGTGTGAAGTTCCGGCCCGATTCCGGCATTTACCTCAAAGGCTTCATCGGCCGGCAGCGGCTTGGCTTTGACGGACCGGGGAGAGGCGGTTTTTTCAACGGAAGTGGCATTGTCCGTGGTGTGGATGCAGAGGTATCCATCACCGAGGCCTGGCCACGATGCTTTCCGAAATGGGCGGAAAAGGGACATGTGCTCACCTTGGGAGGAAGCTTTGTGAGCAAATACGAAGCGGATGATGACCCCCTGTATGAGTTCCCCGAGAATGTGGGGGTGTATGCTGCCCGCGCCAATTACAGCACCGCACGGTGGAACCTATACACCGAATACGCGCACAAGATCAACGACCCGAACACCAGCAATGGGAACATCTACAAGGACGGACAGGCCGTGATGTTCAATGCCACCTACAGTATTAAAGGATTGGGGGTGAGCGCCGGTGCCCACTCCTACGACAACATGGTCTTCCGCAGTGGCCGTGGCGCAGGACCGTTCGACCTGAACATCAACTTTCAGCCGCCCTTGGCCAAGCAGCACACGTACAACCTGCCTGCCACGCTCTACCCCTATGCCACCCAAGCCAATGGAGAAGTAGGCTATCAGGGCGAAGTGTTCTACAAGTTCAAGAAGGGAAGCAAGTTGGGGGGCGCGCGTGGCATGAAGCTGGCGCTGAACTGGAGCGGGGCATGGAGCCTGGATAGCGCGTTGATCCCCAATGACACGGTCCATTTCGACGGCTACACCACCAACTTCTTCAGCCCGGGCAAGCGCAATTATTACCAGGACCTCAACGTGGAACTGCGCAAGAAAGTGAGCGAGCACTGGGAGCTCGCGCTCACCTATCTCAATTTCATCTACGATATAGCCCAGGTGCAGGGCAAACCAGGAAAGTCATTGATCTATGCGGACATGTTCGTGTTGGAAGGTCTTCACAACTTCAACGACAGGAACAGTGTGCGGTTTGAACTTCAGCACCTGAGCACCAAGCAGGACCACGGGAATTGGGCTACCGCCGTAGCGGAGTTCACCTTCAGCCCGCACTGGTTCCTCGCTGCCATGGACCAGTACAACTACGGGGGCAGTGTGAGGACGGATCAGATCCATTACCCCATCGGTTCCGTCGGCTACATCCGCGGCGGAAGTCGCTTCAGTTTGAGCTATGGGCGGCAGCGTGCCGGCATTTTCTGCGTGGGTGGCGTTTGCCGGGTGGTACCCGCCGCCAACGGATTGTCTTTGTCCATCACCAGCACCTTCTGATCATGCGCAACAAGCTTCTGCTCGTTTTCCTTTCGGTGTTCCTCTTTCCGGCCTGCGACAAGATCGATCAGCCGGACAACTTTGTTCCTACCCCGGTTTGCGAGGGCAACGGTTACGGATTCCGACGCGTGCTCATAGAGGATATGACCGGATTCCTCTGCATCGCATGTCCCCAAGCAGCAGAGGTGGCTAGGGACCTCCAGAACTTCTATTGCAAGGATGTCATTGTGGCTTCGCTGCATGTGACCTCTACGTTCGCCGAACCCATTGCCACTCCCCCCGATCCCTTCTCCACCGACTTCCGCACCGCGGCGGGCAATGCCTTCGAAGCCCAGTTCGCACCCGGCAACTTGCCCATTGGCATGGTGAACCGAAAACTCTTCGGCGGCGTGCGCCTCTTACAACGAGGCAACTGGGCTGCATCCACCGCCCAGATCATCGGAACACCCGCAGAATTCGAGGTGGTCATTGATACCGTCCTCTTCAACACATCGTCACAGACCTATGAGGTCACCGTTCAAATACCTGTGCTACAGACGGTCATCGGGGACCACAAGCTGGCCATTTATCTCACTGAGGATTCCGTGATCGATTGGCAGAAGGATTCACGCTTCACGCCTCCCGACATCTATCCCTACGCCCATCGGCACGTGCTGCGCACCACTGTTGGCGACCCCTTTGGCGAACAGGTCATTATCGGAGGCGCGGCAGCTGGTCAGACCATCACCCGGAACTACAGCCTAGCCCTGCCAGCGAACGTCATTTCCGCCCAGCACTGTTCACTAGTGGCGTACATCTACCGTTCAGATGACTACGAGGTCATGCAGGTCTCCGAGCGCCACCTAACCGATTGAACCCCCTGCCAGAATTGACGACCGGCGGCTTGCCATACCGATCGGCCTTAGAATGGCGTTCCTTGTTCTCGGCCTACCAGGGTTGGTGAAAACTCTTGTCGAGGGACTGGCATTTTATTTCCCCCGGAGCTATCTTCAACCTCGCTTTTCGAATAACCCCGATCCGCCGGGGTACCCTAACCAGACGAACCGTGATGATGGACCAGGGAAGGAAGATGATGGAGCTCAGTAAACAAGTGCTCCAGAAGGTGAGTTTTGATAGCCGCCTGTTCAAGAAGGAACTCGTGAAGGCTCGCACATGGCTGGGCCAGCATGATCAGCTGCTGCTGAAAGCTTGGTGTCTGGCCACCTTTGGACATCAGTACAAGGACATCATTATTGAGGTCTTCCAGAAGAGCCTGCGCGCCTGAAGCGGACGGGTGTTGAAGGTCGACTCAAGGGCCTAAGTCCTGGGGTTCTTTCCCTTCAACATCGCTGTCTCCCGCCGGCCTGATGAACTGCAGGTTCCGTTGGAGTCCTTGGAACTTGGTACGCTTCACCGCGCTGCCTTCGAACAACCTGTCGAACACCACCTCGGTCATTCCGTGCCATTCTTCCGGGGATAGGCCCATCAGCTCTGCCTTGGGGTGGAATTCCGGCTCGGCGTGCGGCGTGCTGAAGCGGTTCCACGGACACACCTGCTGGCAGATGTCGCAACCAAAGACCCAGTTGTTGAATCGCCCGTTCAACTCCTGCGGAATGGCGTCCTTTAATTCGATGGTGAAGTAGCTGATGCATTTGCTCCCGTCCACACCATAGGGCGTGATCGCGTCCGTGGGACAGGCATCAATGCAGCGCCGACAGGTGCCGCAATGATCTGTGGCCGGTGGATCTGCTCCAAGTTCTAAGTCCGTGATGATCTCGCAGAGGAAGAAGAATGAGCCTTGGCCCTGGCGGATGATGTTGGTGTGCTTGCCCATCCATCCTACGCCGCTCCGCGCCGCCCAAGCTTTCTCCAGCACCGGTCCGCTGTCCACGAACGACCGCATGTCCACATCGCCGAATCGCACAGTTATAAACGACATGAGCGGCTTCAAGCGTTTGCGCAGCACCTTGTGATAGTCGCGACCGTAGGCGTAGGTGCTCAGTCTGGGTGCAGCGGGATCCTGTTGGAGCGGGGGAGTGTGGTAGTTGTAAGCCAGGCTGATCACACTGCGTGCACCGGGTACCAATTTTCGGGGATCCAACCGCAGGTCGAAGTGGTTGCCCATGTATCCCATTTCGCCCTGCTTCCCCTGACGCAGCCACTGCTCCAAACGCGGCGCTTCTTCCTCCAGAAAGCCCGCTTTGGCGATGCCGCATGCCAGAAAACCCAGACGATGCGCTTCGGCCTTCAACAGATCCGACCTTTCGCGGGGGGAGTGCATGCGTGAAATGTAGCCCCTACAAAGGACACGTGCTGGGCTGTTCTGATGGCACCCTCAGTCCTTGCGGATGTAACCGTGTGAGCAGGCCCCGCCGTAAAGTGTGCTCATCCGTTCTGGCCTACTGGCCAAGAACGCATCGCAGGCCAGCCGGACCCCAGGGTTCGAATCGCTCCCCTCGACGGTTACGCCGGGAACATGGTAATCCATGAAGATCATTACGCCATTCCTCGAAAGGCGCGGATATACCGCCTCCAGCGCGTGGGTGATGATGCTGGTGTGAATGTCCGTTGATCCCCCAACGCCCAGATCGATGTGCGCGAAGGCGATCTCCACCGGAAGTTCCGCAGGTACCGTGGCACGCAGGTCCCCCTGGTGGATGGAAGGAAGGGGAAGACCATACCTCTTGAAATTCGACTCGAACACCGATCGGATACCCTGCTCTGTACCGAGTTCATGGGCGAAGCTGTCGAACACGTGGAAGGAACGAGCTTCACCTGACACCTGCAGCACGTTCGCGAGTACCAGTGAGGTGCTGCCCGTGTAGCAACCGAGTTCAACCACCGAACCGGGAACCTGGCCGCCCAACACGCCCGAAAGCAGCACCTGGAGATTGGATGCCTGCTCCATGCTCATCATATCCTGCCGGTGATCGAAATGGCGGCGTATCATGATGGGCAGATGCAACTTCCTGAACACTTTGTTCAGGAACACACCCCACGTTCCGGGAGACCACGAGTCGCTTCCAGGCCAATCCAGATCGCTGTAGTGATAGGGTCCTTTCAAGGGAGGAGTGTTGAGGGCACGAAGATGATCATGTCACCTTCACACAAAGCGTTCTGCGATCAGTGATGCGGCGCCCGGGTATTATGGGGCGCTGGAACGACCTCCGCGACCAAAGGTTCAGATGACTCTTTCAGGACGGACCGGATCCCTTTTGACGCGGCCCACGTGGCCCGCGAGCCGGTGGTGCACAGGTGCTCCGGTCCGGCATACCACAGAATGAGGCCGGCGGTCAACAGGAAGGTGCACACGAAGGCCACCACGAACGTAGGATCCAGCGCGGGACCTGAAGGAAGGATGGGCACCATGAAGAACGCGCAATTGCTCAGGATCTGCATGATCAGCAATACCAGGCCACTGTGCGTCTCGTTGTAGGTCCAACTCAACAGTACTGTGAGGCTGAACATGGAAACGAGGAACACGGCCCAGGGGACGCCATCCGGCACGCCTTCGCCCAGGAAGATCATTGGCAGGTACCAAAGGCCCCAAGAGAGCCCAACGATCAGGCAGCTCAACCACGCGGGGTAACGCTCCTGCATGCGGGTCACACCGAACTTCATCCAGGAAGTCTCCTCCACCAAGGCAATGCCTACGATGAAAGGCATGTTCTTCAACAAAGGCCAGAAGAACCCCTCTGTCACCACCCCGGGCCATGCGCGCAGACCGATCGCGGCCACAATGGCAATGCCCGTGTACGCCACCAGGAATTTCCATGTGAACGCCAGCGCATACCACTTAACTGGTACTCGCCATTTGAAATAACCCGCG
>JBKJNF010000096.1:0-3169 GCA_046596155.1 Flavobacteriales bacterium
ACGCAGTAGGCTTCACTCTGTATCCCAACCCCTCGAACGGCCAGTTCACGTTGTCTTTAGCTAAGACGGACAAATACACGGTGGAAGTGATGAACGTGCTGGGCGAAGTGGTCCACACGGACAACTTCAATATGAGCCTCAACATAGACCTCACGCGTCTGGCCAAAGGCGTTTACACCGTGCGTGTAAGCACCCCGACCGCCGCTGCTGTGCAGCTCGTTACGCTGAACTAAACTACTTCCTCGATAAGCAATTGCGCCAGCGCGCTCCGGGCAACCGGGGCGCGCTGGTTGCTTTGTAGGCACTTGGTTTTCACCCCTCCTCCCCGAGGGGGGAAGCGCCGGTAAGTCCGGCCGGCGATTGTGGAGACACCTGGTTTCCCCCTTCCTCCCTGAGGAGGGAAAGCGTGAGCAAGTCCGGCCGGCGAGGGGTGCTGACCTGTGGCACTGACCACCCCCCGACACGCCGGGGCGAAGCGCCGGCCTACGGCCACCCCTCCTATCCCCTCCGTTCCTCCGGGGCAGGAGGGGAAAAGACCTGGTTGGACATGTAGCGAACTCCTGCTTCTTGGCATCGGTGTATGCATCAGAACCACGTGATCCAAGGTCATGTTCGTGACAGGCGGTTGACGTATGGCTCGTTAAAAGCCTGGGGCATTTGCTCGCATCCGATCACCTCCTACCTTGCACCACCCTGAAAAACGAACGATCGATCGACCCATGAACCACACGTACACCTGGCTACTTCTGGCCTGTATCACGAGCGCAGCGAACGCCCAACAGATCACGCGCGCCCAATTGCCACAATGGGCAGCACCCAGTAAACTTCAGAAAGATCACCTGCCCAACAAACCTGGCACTACCGGGGAGGCAAAGGCCGCTGGTGATGTGGTGTTCTCAGATGACTTCGCTAACGGTCTGTCCGGCAACAACCAGTTGAGCGCGCCTTGGACGGTTGATGGTCCGGATGGAGCCATCTGGAAGTACAGCACCACGGGCCCCAATGGTGGCTATAGCACCAACGCTCAAAAGATCATCAGCACATCGAACACCAACGGGTTCATGATCTTCGATTGCGACCGAAGCAATTCGGACACAACGGTGAGCCCGCCTGCGCCGCTACCAACCGCACAATTCCAATCACGTGATGGCTACCTCGTATCGCCGATGATGGACCTCACCGCCACGCCCTTTGTGCACTTGGAGTACCAGATCCGTGCCCGTTGGTGCTGCAGCAGTGCTTCTGTGATCTTCGTAGATGTGAGCACGGACGGCGGCGGCACGTGGCCAACCCGCATCGCCGGCACGCGGGTGAACCTTTCTGCCAACGATGACCCTGGCACTTACACCATGTATGTGAACCTGCATAACGCTGTGGTAGCGAACCCCGCCAACGTGAAGTTCCGTTTCGCTTGGGAAGGTTCGGTGGCCGCTAATGGCATGAGCCATTACTACCTGCAGTTGGACGATGTGCGCCTGTTGGAAAGCGACGGGAATGATGTTGAGATGCTCAATCCCGTGTTCAACGCCTACCTACCCGGCACGGTGACCAATACGGCCGAGTTCGATATCACACCGCTTGGTCAGACGCATGAACTGGTCATGGGTAGCCCGGTGACCAACGAAGGCGCCAATGTGGCCACGAACGTCAACATGAACTACCTAGTGAAGCGCGATGGCAGCGAGGTGCTCAATACCGATGTGCTCAACCCCTCGATCGCACAAGGAGCGTTGGATAGCGGCTTCTTCGCACCCTACACACCGGATGCCGTTGGCAGCTATACACTGGACCTGGCTCTGACCATGGATTCCGTTGACGCGCGCCCCGATGCGAACACGGCCAGCAAGGGTTGGCAAGTGGACGACTTCGTTTACGCGCAGGACGAAGGTGCCCGCGATGGCGTGATCCAGAATCTGGATGCGAACAGCGATCCGCAGGAGTACTACTCCTGCAACTTCTTCTGGCTGGAGAACGATGCCACGGTCTACGCGATCCAAGTAGCTCTGGCAAGTGGCGCCGGCAACAGTCAGGTGGGGGGTGAGTTCGATTGCACCGTACTCGACTCCCTGCTAGAGGAAGTAGGGACCACGAACCTTTACGGGATCACAGCAACGAACCAGCTTTCCGGAAACGGCCAAGCCCGCATGCAGACCGTCATGTTCGAACCACCCCTGGAACTGACCGGGCAACAAGAAGTATGTACCTGCCTGCACTATTATGGTGGCGGTTCACGCGTGACCACGGCATCCAGCGGCGCCAGCTTATTGGGCCAATCCCTGTTCATGACCGCGAATGCAACCGGCTCCCGCTTCATCGAGCTGCAGTCACCTATTGTGCGTATGAACTTCAACCCCAGCGTGGGCATTGAGGAAGGCGACCGCCAGAACGGTGTGGGCTTGGGCCAGAACTTCCCGAACCCCGCGAGCAACATGACCTACATCCCGTACGATCTGGCCGCTTCCGCCAACGTGACGATCGAGGTGTTCGACATGAGCGGGAAGCTGGTCACCAGCCATGTGGAAGGCAAGCGTGCCGCTGGCAGCTACCGCGCGGCGATCAGCACGAATACGTTGAACGAAGGCGTTTACTTTTATTCGCTGACCGCTGGTGGTGTGCGCATGAGCAAGCGCATGACCGTGCTGCGTTGATCCTGAACATTTACTGGACGAGAAAGCCCCCCGAGCTATCGGGGGGCTTTTTCCATTGACAGCAATGTTCAGTGTCCTGAAACCGCTTTCACCTTGCGCATGAGGCCGCTGGCGAAGATGAACTCGTTCAACTCCTTGTTGTCGCTTTCGAGCATCTGGTCACGCGTACCCTTCCACCAGGCCCGTCCCTCATGAATGAACAAGATGTTGTCGCCGCCCTCCATCACCGAGTTCATGTCGTGCGTGATCATGATGGTGGTGGTCTGATACTCCGCCGTGATCTCGCTGATCAGGCTGTCGATCACGATGCTCGTTTGCGGATCGAGGCCGCTGTTGGGCTCATCCACAAAGAGGTATTTGGGATTCATGGCAATGGCACGTGCGATGCCCACACGCTTCTGCATACCGCCGCTGATCTCGCTAGGGAACAGGTTGCCCTTGTCCACAATGTCCACGCGTTTGAGGCAGAACTCCGCACGATCATGCATCTCGCTCTCGGGCATGGTGGCGAACATGCGCAG
>JBKJNF010000170.1:0-29705 GCA_046596155.1 Flavobacteriales bacterium
CCACGATCATGTTCAACATGACCGAACCGCCGGCGCTGGTACCGAGCCTGGTGACCACCCCTGTCACGTGCTTCGGCCTATGTGATGGCACAGCTACCAGCTCGGCCGCGGGCGGCACTCCGGGCTATACGTACGTCTGGAGTCCCGCCCCCGGAGCAGGACAGGGCACATCGGCCGCCACGCAGATGTGCGCTGGCAACTACACACTTACCATAATGGATGCGGCAGGTTGCGATACTACCATCGCCTTCGCCATTGATGCACCGGAACAGCTCGTTCCCACGATCACCACCACCTTCGCAAGCTGCGGTGGAGCATGTGATGGCACGGCCACTGCATCATTCACAGGAGGCTCGGGACAGGTTAGCATTGTGTGGAGCCCCGAGCCTGGGACGGGGCAGAATACCTCCAATGCCGGTGGTCTGTGCCCCGGAGTTTGGACCGCGACGCTCTCCGATATGGCCGGCTGCGATACAACCGTGCAATTCGTCATCAATACACCCAGTGGCTTAGTTGTCACTCCGACGGTTACGAACGCCTCCTGTTCCGATGTTTGCAATGGCACTATCGTCTTGGCCGTTTCGGGTGGAGCCCCGGCCTATGATTACACGTGGACACCACCACCTCCTGCTGGCTCAGGACCCAGCATCAGTAGTCTGTGTCCCGGCACGTGGACGGTGCAAGTTGGCGATATGGCAGGTTGTGACACGGTGCTGGTGATCAACATCACGGCACCCAGCGCGATAGTGCCGAACGGCACGTTCACCAATGAAACATGCAACGGGCCATGCGATGGTACGGCATCCTTGAACCCGACAGGGGGAGCGGGTGGTTACACGTTCACGTGGGATCCCGTCCCACCCGGGGGTCAAGGCCAGTCCAGTGTGAACGGCCTGTGCGCAGGAGACTGGAGCGTGACAGTTACCGACGCATCCGGTTGCGATACTGTATGGACCTTCACTGTGCTGCCAGAACAACCGATCGTTCCGGATCTGGTCTTCAGCAATGCCACGTGCGCGTTCCAGTGTAATGGAACGGCCAGCGTGTCCCCCACCGGAGGATCGCCGGGATACACCTATGATTGGCAGCCGGAGCCTCCGGTCGGACAGGGTACTCCCGATGTGAGCGGCCTATGCCTCGGACAGTGGAGCGTTCGCATCACCGATGCGGCCAATTGCGATACCACGCGCACCTTCCTGATCACCAAGCCATCTCCCATCACCACAAGCCTCGGTGTGCTTGGGGTCAATTGCAACGATTCGTGCTCCGGGCAGGCTGCGGTCTTTCCAAGTGGCGGCAATCCTGGATATACCATTTTCTGGCAACCTGATCCAGGTTCCGGCCAGGGCGAATATTTTGTTGACGGCCTTTGCGCAGGTACCACGTATCAGGTGTCGATCACCGATTCGCTCGGATGTGATACCACGGAGACATTCATCGTTCCGCCGTTCGAGCCACTTCAGGCGAATGCCGTCATTACGCCAGAGTCCTGCGCTGGAAGTTGCAATGGCACTGTTTCCCTTAACGTTGCGGGGGGCCAGGGACCCTATACTTACAACTGGTCACCGGATCCGGTCGCTGGCGACGGCACAGCGAATGTCACTGGCCTCTGTTCTGGATCCTATGACGTGCTGATCGCCGATGCGAACGGGTGCGATACCCTGATGACCATTCAGATGACCGGTCCGGACCCGATCATCCTAGCTCCCTTGGTCCAGAACATCCGATGCAACGGCGAATGCAACGGTAGCATCATCATCAACTCCAACGGTGGGGTGGCACCGTTCACTTACCTCTGGAGCCCCCAACCCCCATTCGGTCAGGGCACCGCATCTGCCGCTCAGCTTTGTGCGGGTACATGGACGGTCCAGATCACGGATTCAACGGGTTGCTCGGCTGCTTCGTCCACGACCCTCGTGGAGCCCCCCTTCTTCACCGTGGCCGTCAGTGTGGTCGAGAGCGCCTGCCAGGTCTGCGCTGGAGCGATCTCTTTAGATCCCAATGGCGCTGGACCGTTCAACTTCATCTGGGGACCGCCGATCAGCCAGGTCACACAGGATAGCGTGCAGACCGGGTTGTGCGCAGGCCTTTACCCTGTGACCGCGATAGATGCGTTCGGCTGTGCCTTGCAACTTGACATTCCTGTGAGCGACAACACGGCAGAGATCCTTACGACCTCCGGTGACAACGTGACGTGTCCGACCGATTGCGATGGCACGGTGAGTGTTAGCTACAACTGCAGCATCCCTGCATGCATAGTTGCATGGTACGACCCTCAAGGCTTCCCGCTCACAATGTCCACGGACACGATCTCCGGCCTATGTGCCGGCGTTTATCTCGCTCAAGTGACGAATGGCGACGGATGCATCCGATTCGACACAGCCCAGGTCATCGCACCTGAACCGATGGTCCTTCAGATCGGTAGCACACCGGTCTCCTGCCCTGGAAGTTGTGATGGTACTGCCGGGTTCGGTATCGTCGGAGGTGTCCCTCCATATTCCGTCCTGTGGAACCCTGCACCAGCAACGGGGCAGGGCACTCCGAACGTCTCCGGGCTCTGCGCGGGGACGTACGACATCACGGTGACCGATGCCAACGGATGCGCGATCAATGCGAGTGTGCTGGTCAATGGCCCGCAACCGCTTGATGCGTCGGCGAACGTTCACGGCATTTCATGCCCTGGCGCCTGTGATGGTGTGATCGACCTCAATGCACAAGGCGGAACCGGTGCTTACCAATACACATGGAGCCCAATTCCACCGAATGGTCAGGGTGTCAACATGGCATCGTCGCTCTGTCCGGGTACCTGGACGGTGAACGTGGCCGATGGGAACGGATGTGACAGCACCTTTTCTTACACGTTGACGGATCCTCAGCCCATCGCGCTCACAGCATCCGTTTCGCCAAGTCAATGTCTCATCTGCAATGGCACGGCCAGCGTGCAGGTAAGTGGTGGAACAGGTTCCGTCACGGTCATTTGGACAAATGTGAGCGGAAGCGTGGTCGGCAGCGGAAATGCCCTTGCCGGGCTCTGTGCAGGCCTTTATACCGCCACGGCCCAAGATGCGAACGGATGCGGAACTAGCGTCGTCGCCGTCGTGAGCGATGCTACGGGAGAAGACCTCTCTATCACCCAGGGCCGGACGAGCTGTGCCAATAACTGTGATGGCTCCGTTTCGGTGGCGTTCAACTGCACCAGCGGGCCTTGTGAGATCGCCTGGTACGATGCGCAGGCCCAGTTGCTAGCCTCGAACCAATTCGCACTGGCCGACCTCTGTGTAGGCACCTATTTCGTTCAGGTCACGAACGGTGATGGTTGCAATGTGATCGATACCGCATTCGTGGTACCATCGCAAGTGCTGGTCCCTAACCTATCCACCTCGCCGGTGTCTTGTTCCGGCACCTGTGATGGTGTTGCAACTGTTGGTCCGACAGGTGGTATTGCACCATATACCTATGATTGGACACCTGACCCACCACTAGGAGATAGCACCGCGACGGCAACGGGACTTTGTGCGGGACTTTGGTCGGTCAACATCACCGATTCGCTCGGGTGCGACACGACCATCACGGCGCTCATCCTCACGCCCGATCCGTTGCAGGTCAGCGGCCAGGTCGTCGATGTGTCCTGCAATGCCGCGTGCGATGGCGCCATTTCACTTCTCGCCGTTGGCGGTAATGGTCAGTTCACCTACCTCTGGGATCCTACGCCTCCAATGGGGCAGGGAACTGCGGATGTGAGCGCGTTGTGCGCGGGAACGTGGAGTGTACTGGTGAGCGCACCTGCCGGTTGCGATACGTCGATCACGTTCACCGTGCTCGAACCCCTGCCGCTCACATTGGCCACGTTCAGTGCGCAAAGCACCTGCGGTGTATGCAGTGGATCGGTGTCCGTTATAGCGAGCGGTGGAACCCAGCCGTTCGCATACGCTTGGAACCGGAACGGACTATTGCTCGGCACGGACAGCTTGCTGACCGGCGTGTGTGCCGGCTTTTACCAGGTGTCCGTTACCGATGCCAATGGTTGCTCCGCCATGGCACTTGTGCCCGTGGGCGACGTAGATGGCGAAGTGGTCGCTGCCACCTCGGACTTTGTGACCTGCCCGGGCAGCTGTGATGGTGCAGTGGAAGCCGCTTTCGTTTGCTCGCAGCCGGTATGCCTTGTTGCTTGGTACGATGCTGACGGCAACGATCTTGGTGTGTCGGCCGCCTCCATCGACAGCCTCTGCCCCGGTACCTATTATGTGGTAGTGATCAACGGTTTGGGTTGTGTGACGATCGACACATCGCTGGTGATCGAGCCGCAACCGATCGTGCCTAACCTTGGCAGTACGCCAGCTACGTGCGCAGGGGCCTGCGATGGAACTGCTTCGGTATCGCCCACAGGCGGAGTTACCCCCTTCACCTATGAATGGTCACCGGACCCTGTGAACGGTGACAGCACCTCCGTAGTCACAGGCCTCTGTGCCGGCACCTACACGGTGGTGATCTCCGATGGCGCGGGTTGTAGCATCCAGCAGGATGTGCTTATCCTCGAACCACTCCCGCTCACCGCGGATGCGCAGATCACGCCCGTTACCTGTAATGGTGTGTGCGATGCGGCCATTGTTCTGGACCCACAAGGCGGCACCGGCCCTTATGCATTCCTGTGGACACCGGTTCCTTTCAATGGACAGGGTGACAGCCTTGCAATGGGCGTGTGCGCCGGTGTGATCACTGTGTCCATCACCGATGCTCATGGCTGCGATACGCTCTACACGTTCACGGTCATCGATCCTCCTTTGTTGGATGTTACGGTCGGGGTGACCGATAATGTCTGCTTCGGTGACTGCAATGGCGTGGCCATCGCAACGATCACTGGTGGAGTGCCGGGCTATATCGTTTCCTGGCTCGATGGCATGGGGCAGGTGATCTCCGTGGGTGATACGGTCCTGTCGGGACTATGCGCAGGTGACTACACGGTCATGGTGGATGATGCCAATGGCTGTCAAGTGCTCCGCCCCTTTGTTGTAGGACAGGGGGCCGAGATCACATCTGGACTGGTCTTCCAGGGAGAGACATGCTCGGGCCCGTGTGATGGAACGGCCGGCATAACCCCCGGTGGGGGAGCTGGCGGCTATGGCATCGTGTGGAATGATGCGAACGGAAACGCATTCGCCAATGACGTGACATCCGTGAATGGCTTGTGTGCCGGCAACTGGTCCGCTACGGTCACGGATGCTCTGGGATGCACGGCTACCTTCCCGTTCACCATTGTGCCTTATACGGACATCAACGATAACGCATTGGTCAATCAGGTGCAGTGCCATTCTGCATGCGACGGCTCGATCACCTTGTCCGCCAGTGGTGGTATCGGACAACTCAACTTTGATTGGGAACCCGCACCTCCCAATGGAGACGGTACCAACGCGGCCACGGGTCTGTGCCCTGGCATGTGGGCAGTTACCGTAACCGACGCCGTTGGTTGTGATACGACATTCAATTATGTGATCACAGAGCCAGATGCGATCACCGTTACCATTGACCAAGTAGTAGATGCCAGCTGTAGCACAGCAGCTGACGGATCCATTGCAGCAACGATCACTGGCGGTACTCCTGGACTTAACATCCAGTGGAGCGGACCGAACGGATTCACATCGAATGCCGAGGATATCGCTCTGCTTTTTCCGGGGAATTATTCTGTCACTGTAACGGATGCAAATGGATGCACGGAACAAGTGCCGTTGACGGTGGCCGCGCTGATCACAGTGGTCGCCAATGCTGGCGCCGATGTGGAGAAATGCTTCGGTGCGGGCGTGGTGCTTGACGGTTCTGCGAGCTTGGGCGCCGTGAACTATCTCTGGACGAATGACCAGGGTGCCACTGTCGGCACCCAACCTACTCTTGATCTTGGGGTGCTCGGCATCGGTGTGTTCGCCTATTCGCTCACAGTATCCGATGGCCCTTGTTCAGATACGGATATTGTGCAGGTGACCATCCTTCAGCTTCCACTGGCCAATGCTGGACCGGATCAGAGCATCTTCCTTGCAGGGGAGGTCACCCTTGGCGGTGCGCCCAGTGGACCCGCAGGCAGCAGCTTCATCTGGTCGCCCGATTCGCTGGTGAGCCAGGCGAACGCCGCGAATCCCACGTCGTTGCTCTCCACTACCACCCTCTTCGTGCTCTCGGTGACGACCTCGGAAGGGTGTACGAGCCTCGATTCCGTGCTGATCACCGTAGTGCCCGAGGTGGTCATTCCTTCCGGCTTCACGCCGAACAGTGACGGCTCGAACGATGTGTGGCAGATCGACAACATTGACCAGTTCCCGGATTGCACGGTTGAAGTGTATAACCGGTGGGGCGAATTGCTTTTCAGCAGCAGGGGATATGCCGTTCCGTGGGATGGAAAGTATAATGAGGGCTTGGTGCCGGTCGGTACATATTACTATGCCATCGAGCTCAATGACGAACGCTTCCCTGAGCCCTACACAGGTCCACTTACTGTGATCCGCTAACAACCCATGACCATGCGTCGCACTCTACTACTTCCGATCGTCGCGCTGATCACCAGCGGTTCATGGGGACAGCAACTGCCCCAGTTGAGCCAGTATGTAAGCCATGACTATCTCTATAACCCTGCGGTGGCCGGAAGCCGCCCGTGGTTCGAGATCCATAGTGCGCATCGCAACCAGTGGGTGGGTATTCAGGACGCTCCGCGCACCTTCATGCTCAGCGTGACCACGCCAATGGGTAAGAACATGGGTCTTGGTGGATACATATACACGGACAACGTTGGTCCGACCCGGCGCACTGGTGCCCAGGTGAGCTATACCTACCAATTGCGCCTCAATGATCGGATACGATTAGGTTTCGGATTATCCTTCGGGCTGCAGCAATTCCTGATCGATGGATCGAAGATCACTTTCCATGATGGGTCCGATCCGTTGATCGATGGACAATTGCGGGGAAAAACCGTGCCGGACGCCACCTTCGGACTGTTAGTGCACCACGATGACTGGTGGCTCGGCGCTGCCGCTCCCCAGCTCTTACGCAACCGCGTATGGTTCTATGACGCGTCCGATAATTCGATGAGCACGCTGGCTCGACACTACTACGCAATGGGGGGATATCGGTTCCACCTGAGCGATGATGTGCGACTAGAGCCCTCCTTCCTGGTGAAGTATGTGGATCCCGTGCCAGCGAAGATCGACCTCACTGCCACCTTACGCTACAAGGAAATGGTCTGGCTGGGTGCCACTTACCGCACGAATGATGCGATCGCGATCATGGTTGGATATTGGATGAGAAAAACCTTTCAGTTCGGCTATAGCTACGATGTGACCACCACCGCTCTGAACCGCTACAGCAATGGAACACACGAAGTGATGTTGGGCATCACGTTCGGAAAGTCAGGCCCTTCGACCGCCCCGGCTGAGACCACCACTTCTTCGCCATAATTGGACCATGCGTGTTGGACCGTTGGTATCGGTCGTAGAAGCAGTCGTTTATATCGGGACTACGCCTTCTTTATCGGCTGAGCCTATAATTAGTATCGACCAGGCCGTCCGCCGTGCCATTCCTTTGTCGAATGTTTTCGTCCATTCGTCGAAACCATTCGATCTTGGGAACGGCATTCCACAGGTGGATCCTCACGCTTCGGAAGGCTTACCCCCTAACTTGCAGACCCGCTTCCTTAGGCGGATAAGGTCATACGTGCCGTTTTTCTCATCATATCCCGGGTCTCTCCGTGCGGCCTTGCTGACCATTATCCTATCGGTCTGCACGTCGGCCATGGCCCAAACCTTCCTGATGGCCGATGGAGCCAATTGGGAGACCTGTTCTGGAACATTCTATGACAGTGGTGGGGCCGGTGGGAATTACGATAACAGCGAATCCATGATCGCCGTGCTATGTCCTCCGGGGGGTGCGGGTTCCGGGCCGTTCAGTCAGGTCGAATTCTCCTCTTGGAGCGTTCAGTCGGGTATGTTTGATGTGTTGACCATCTACAACGGTGTTGGAACCGCAGGCCCAGTCCTAGGTGTGGGCAACGGAGCTCAATCACTTGCCGGACAGGTGTATACATCCACGGACCCCAGTGGTTGTCTCACTTTTGTTTGGAGCAGTAATGCGAGCGTCACCGGGACCGGATGGGCGGCAACCATCACAACGGGGCCCAACGCCGGCACGAACGGCACCATCAACGTGTGCAGCAACGCCGCCGCATTCGACCTGTTCGTCCAGTTGGGCGGCACCCCGGATACAGGAGGTCAGTGGACTTTCAACGGGACTCTCGTTAGCAATGTCTACACGCCTGGAGCTTCCACACCCGGCGCTTATGTCTATACCGTACTTGGTGTTTCGCCTTGTGCCAATGCCACTGCGACCCTGACCGTCACACAGGTTCAAGCCCCCAACGCGGGACAGAGCAGGAGCATTACGGTCTGTTCAAATGATGCGGCCTTCGCTATGCTTCCACAACTGGCTGGCACTCCGCAGGCCGGAGGAACATGGTCCGGACCCAGCGCCGTGGTCAACGGTCAGTTCGATCCTGCCACCATGGTGGCGGGGAACTATGTGTATACCGTGGCCGGAACAGTTCCCTGCGCCAGTGCCACGGCCACGCTTACGATCACCATCCGCGCGGCACCCAACGCCGGAACGAACGGGAGTATCGCCGTGTGTTCGAACGCCGCGAGCTTCGATCTTTTCGCCCAGTTGGGTGGAGCCCCCAACCCTGGAGGCACATGGACCGCGCCGGGCGGCGCATCTCACAGCAGCACGTTTCAACCAGGGACCGACTTGGCGGGGGCATATGTTTACCAGGTTAACGGTACTGCTCCCTGTGCGAATGCGACAGCGAATGTCACGGTGACCGTTCAAACGGCGCCTAATGCGGGGATCAGCACGACAAGGACCGTCTGCTCGAATGGTGCATCGTTCAATATGCGTATGGCGCTCGGGACAACGGCCAGCGGCACGTGGTCGGGACCGAGTCCCGTGGTCAACAACTTGTACGACCCGCCCACGATGTTGCCAGGGGTGTATACCTTCACGGTAGCTGGTGTTGCCCCCTGTGCGAATGCCACGGCCACTGTTGATGTTACCGAGATACAGGCCCCTGAAGCGGGCACGAACGGAACGAAGACGGTATGTAGTTCCGGCGCAAACTTTGATCTCTTCTCCAGGCTAGGCGGCATACCCGATCCCGGTGGTGTGTGGACCACCCCATTGAACCAACCCTTTCCATCGGGGGTGTATGATCCGGGAAATAGTACCCCGGGTATCTATACATACACGGTGATCGGCACAGCGCCGTGTGCCAATGATGTTTCCACGGTCACCGTTACTGAAGTGGCACCACCTAATGCTGGAACGAACGGTTCGGTGGTCGTGTGTAGCAACGGCCCCATTGTCACACTCTTCAATTATCTAGGTGGAGGAGCGCAGACCGGAGGTATTTGGTACAGGCCTACGGGTGTGAGCTTCAGTGGCAATTATGATCCCGCTAATCCGGGTCACCCTCAAGGGGTATACACCTACGTGAGGTCCGGCACTTCCCCATGCCCGGCGGATTCGGCTACGGTTACGGTGTATGAGAACCCGGCACCTAATGCCGGCACGGACGGTTCGCGCGTGTTGTGCAATACAAGCGCACCGGTGAACCTGTTCAATTCGCTGGGTGGTTCCCCTGGCGGGAATGGTACATGGTACACCCCTTCCAACATGCCGCTTGGTGGCAGTACGTTCAATCCGGCCACCGGTGCTTCCGGAGCGTACAAGTACATCATCATTGGTCAGCCACCTTGCGTGAATGATACGAGTCTCGTAACGGTGACCGTCAATCAACAACCTAGCGCTGGCATGAACGGTGCGATCTCTGTGTGCAGCAATGGTGCGGCAGTGACATTGTTCCCCCTTCTGGGTGGAAGCCCGACTACGGGCGGCACATGGAGTCCGGGTACGGGGACGTACACGCCCGGGATAAGCACAGAGGGCCCGTTCACATATACAGTTCAGGCCGCTGCACCTTGTGTCGCGGCCTCGGCCACGGTGACCGTGAATGAGGAACGCTTGCCGTTGGCCGGTACGAATAGTTCTGTAACCGTGTGCAGCACTGATCCCGCCTTGAACCTCTTCAGCCGTTTGGGAGGGAACCCGGATGCGGGCGGAACGTGGAGCCCCGGTGCAAGTTCTGGTGTCTATACCCCAGCCACTAGCGACCCGGGCGTATTCACGTACTTGGTTGCCGGTATTGCGCCCTGCCCCGATGTTACGGCTACGGTCACGGTCACCGAAAATGCAGCACCATATGCTGGTGAGAACGGTACCATCACCATCTGCGTGGGTACCAATACGGTGAACCTGTTCCCGGTCCTGCAGAACTCGCCGAGCAGCGGCGGCACTTGGGCAGCCCTGGATAACATCACGCCAGGAAGCCTCTCTGGTTCGGTCTTCGTCTGCACGGGCGTACCACCGGGCGAGTATGACTTCAGTTATACGTTGCCCACGAACGGCCAATGTGCTGGGGATGTATCCGAGGTGAAGGTGCGCATTGAAGCCATCCTCCAAGCGGGAAGCAACGGGAGCTGTACCGTGTGCAACTCAACAACAGCATATAATTTGTTCGGTTGCTTGGGCAGCGGCCCACAGCAAGGAGGGACATGGAAGCGCCTGCCAGGGAACCAAGTGGTGAGCCAGTTCTATAACGCCTCGGCAGATGCTCCTGGCGCGTATCAGTTCCGCTACGTACTGGTCGGCGCGGTGGGATGCGCATCTGATTCCGCCACCGCCACTGTGAATGTCATCGCTCGCCCACAAGCAGGCTCGGATGCCTCCGTACAGATCTGCAGTAGCTCATTGCCGATCACGCTCTTTAACTCCATCACTGGCGGACAGACCGGTGGCACTTGGCGCCGACAAACGCCACCCTCGAGTTTCAGCGGTGTGTATGATCCAAGCGTTGAGAACAGCGGGGTTTTCTTCTACATCGTGCAAGGCAGTGCTCCCTGCACTGCGGATACGGCCCGCGTGACGGTATCCGAAACCGCAGCTCCCAATGCCGGCCAATCTGCGTCCAAGACGGTCTGTGAGACCAGCGCACCATTCAACATGACGGCCCAATTGGGTGGATCTCCCGCACCTAACGGAGCATGGACCGGTCCGCAGGGTCAAGCCCATGCTGTCACCTTTGTTCCTGGTTTGGATCAGGAGGGTACTTGGTCCTACACCGTTCCCGGTGCCGGGAGCTGTGGATCCGTGTCCACCCAGTTGACCATTGATGTGCGCGATCAGGCCTTTGCTGGTCTGGATGGTGATACCGTTGTCTGCAGTAACAATTCACCTTTCCTCCTGTTCCAAGTATTGAACGGTGCTCCCGATCCCGGGGGAACCTGGCGCAATGCGAACAATGTGGTGATCGCCAACGGCATCTTCACACCGGGCACCACCCCTCAGGGTGATTTTACCTACGTGCTGGCAGGCGATGCATTCTGCCCCAACGACACGGCCCGTATTTCCGTGTTCCAGAATCAGCAGGCGAACGCCGGGATCTCCATGACCACCGCCATCTGCCCAACGGGCGGTCCTGTGCAACTGATAACGCGTCTTGGCGGCACACCCGCGCAGAACGGTGCGTGGGCGAACAACTTCAACGGAACGTACGTTCCGGGCACCAACACCCCAGGGGTGTACACCTACACTGTTCCGGGCATCGCGCCCTGTTCTTCGGCGTCGGCCTCGGTGACCGTGCAGGAATCGCAGGTGCCCAACGCGGGGAACAATACGGCCATCTCAGAATGCACAAGTTCATCTTCCTTCAGCATGGTGCAGCGGTTGACCGGAAATCCAACGCTGGGGGGTGATTGGTTCCAGGGTAACACACCGCATGATGGGATCTTCTCGCCGAATACAACTCCGGCCGGTGTATACGTGTACACCTATGTTGTGCAAGGGCAATCTCCCTGTGCGAATGATACGTCGCGATTGACAATAACCCTCTACCCCAAAGTGGATGCAGGCGATAACGGTTCCGCCAGCTTTTGCTCGAACAGTGCTGATGCGCCATTATTCCCCTTCCTTACTGGAACACCCCAGTCAGGAGGTACATGGCGCAAGCCTGGTGGACAAGTGCATTCAGGTATTTTCCAACCGGGTACCGATCTGGCTGGCGTATACCGCTATAAGCGGACGGCGACGGCTCCCTGCCTTTCTGATAGCGCGACGGTCACAGTTACCGTGAACCAGGTACCCGTTGCAGGGATCAATGGCCTGCGGGTGGCCTGCGGGAATGAAAATGCTTTTTCCCTGATCAATTCGCTGGGCGGAAATCCAAACCCGAACGGCTCTTGGAGCGGACCTCCAGGAAATCCCGGGGTGTATATACCGAGCGCCAACTCCCCCGGAGTGTTCTTCTATACTGTCCAAGGAGTTACACCTTGCCCAAACTCCATTTCCTCAGTGACCGTTCAGGAGAATGCTCCAGCGTTCGCCGGCAATGATGCCTTCCTTTCGTTATGCACTAGCGATGCGGACCGACCCTTGTTCACGGCACTCGGGGGATCGCCCAATGTTAGCGGCAGTTGGTTCGGCCCCGTAGGCCAGGCCTTCGCCGGGCAGTTCGATCCCGTGAATGATGCGGCCGGTGTGTATTCCTATGTGGTCACTGGGCTTTCACCTTGCGCGAACGATACCGCGAAGGTCCAGGTCTTCCTTTCACTGGCCGTGGATGCTGGTATCTCAACTGCCCAGTTGATCTGCAATACCTCCGGTCAATTAGTCCTGGCCGATCTCCTGGGCGGCGACCCGGATGTCGGTGGTTCATGGTCCTTTCCGCTCGGCACTCCCCATGGTCCCTTCTTCGATCCTCAGGCGGATGCCTTCGGCACTTATGTCCACATCATTTCTGGCGATGCCCCGTGTCAACCCGATACTTCCAGTGTGACCATCACCTTAGTGGCCGCGCCTAATGCAGGGGAGGATGGCACCTTGAGCGCCTGCGTGAACGACAATAGCGTTGATCTCTTCACCGGCCTAACTGGCAACCCGCAGTCCAATGGTACATGGGTAGGGTCGCAACAGAACGGGATTTTCAATGCCAGCGCAGTACAGCCTGGGAATTACTCCTTCCTGTACATCGTGAATGGAAATGGTTCCTGTGATCCGGACTCGGCCACCGTGGTAGTTATCGTGAGTAACGCTTTGGATGCTGGCAACTCCGCCAACGTGAATGTCTGCCAGGGTAGCGTGGTCGATCTCTTCTCTCTGCTTTCAGGCACGCCGCAACCAGGAGGTGGGTGGGTGGACCTGGAGAACACCAATGCCATTGATGTCCTCGGCCGGTTCCACGCTTCCGTTGCCGGAGTTGGTAGCTGGGATGTGCGCTATGTCCTGAACGGATCGGCCAACTGTCCCGGCGATTCGGCCCTGTTGGTGGTGAATGTCATCCCGGGGCCGGATGCGGGCAACGACAATACGATACCACTTTGCAGCAACGCGAATGCCATCGACCTGTTGATCTTGTTAGGCGGCTCGCCTGACACGTTCGGGCAGTGGTTCGGGCCGGACATGGTAGGGATAGGAGCACAATTCGACCCTGCGAACGACCCGGGGGGCATTTATACGTATGTGGTACCGGAAGTTTCAGGCTGCGAGGCTGATTCCTCCCGTGTGAACATTCTACTGAGCATTGCCCCTAACGCGGGTGGCCCTGGCTCACTGAACATTTGCGCGAACGGGGACCCCGTGAACCTGATCAGCCAGCTCACCGGAACTCCGGACGCTGGCGGTGTCTGGCGGTTCAACAATGTGCAGCATTCCAACATTTACACCCCTGCAATTGACAATGGCGGTACGTACATCTACCTGGTAAATGGTACGGGCGCATGTGCCGATGCACAGGCCTCCGTGTTCGTCACGGAGCAGCCCGCTCCCAATGCTGGGGATCCCAATTCCATCAGCGTCTGTTCCAGCAGCACAGCCTTCGCCCTGTTCTCCGGACTTGCCGGAAATCCGCAATCCGGTGGGACGTGGCGCGGTCCCGATGGACAAACGCATGGTCCACAATTCAACCCCGCGGTTGATCTCGGTGGTGTCTATACTTACCTAGTGCAGGGTGCTGCCGTCTGCGACCCCGATTCAGCCCAGTTGGCCGTTACGCTTACTATCGCGCCCAATTCGGGTACTGATTCCACGCTCAATGTGTGCAACACATCCGGTATCATCGACCTGTTCCCTGGCCTTGGAGCGGCTGCCGATACAGGTGGTGCATGGACGGATATCAGTGGCGCTGGCCCTGCTTTCGTCGATGGATCCCTCGATGTCTCAGTTCTCCCGGACGGGAACTTCCTCTTCTCCTACTCGCTTCTGGGCAACGGCCCCTGCCCAAGCGCTTCGGCAACTGTCACCGTGGTCATCAGCAATGGCCTCGATCCGGGCATCAGCGCAAGCGATACCATCTGTGGAGGGAACAATGCGTATATCCTATTCAACTCCCTTGGAGGCACCCCCAGCCTCGGTGGACTTTGGATCGATGCACAGGGCACCGGAGCGCTTGTGGATGCCACCACGGGAATGTTGGACGCAACAACGTTGAACCTCGGCGGCCCATTCCAATTCGGATACACCGTGAATGACCCTGGATGTGGCGAGGCGTCGTCGGTGGTCACCCTCTACATCTCGCCATACCCGGATCCGGGTATCGCTACCACGATCACCGCGTGCACAAGCACTCCGTCGTTCGACCTGTATGGCGTTCTAGGGGGAAGTCCGGATCCGGGTGGCAACTGGACCACCTCTGGCGGCGACCCTGTGTCGTCCACTTTCGATCCAGGAACGCAACCTGGAGGTGTCTACCTCTACAACCTGCCCGGTTTGGCGCCGTGTGGCGATACGATGGCATCGGTTACGATCATCGTGAACCAGCCCGCGAACGCAGGGGCTGACAGCACTGCCGTACGTTGCAACTTCGGACAGGTGGACCTGAACACGTTGACCAGCGGTGGGGCGCAAGCAGCTGGTACATGGACGGACGTGGACAGCAGTGGCGGCCTTACTGGATCCGTGCTCGATCTGAGCGGACTGCTGCCCAATAGTTACATGTTCATTTACACCGTCACTGTGCCAGGTTGCGGTTCCGACATCGCGCAATTCCACATCACCGTGGTTGAGGGTGTGCAGGTGACCGATACGGTGCTTGTGTGCATTGAACAAGACCGCACCTATACAGTTTCCATCACGATCAGCGGCGGTGATCCGGCGAGCTATGTGGTCTCTGGATTACCCGGCTTGCTGAGCGGTAGCGCACCCTATGTTTTCACTAGCGCGCCGGTGCTCACCAGCGTTCCATTCTCGATCACCGTGGACGACGTTAATGGATGTACGCCCAGGTTCATCGAAGGCACTTCTCCCTGTGCGTTCGAGGATGAGGTGTTCGTGCCCGAGTCATTTACGCCGAACGGTGATGGTATCAATGATCTGCTCGTGATCCCTGGCATTGAGGGCTATCTGAACAACACCATCACGATCTTCAATCGGTGGGGTGCGAAGGTCTATGCCGTCGCAGGATACAACAACGGTGATGTGAGCTGGGATGGGACATCGGAGAGCGCATTGATCCCCGGCGTCCTGCCCACAGGCACCTATTACTACGTATTGGAACTTGCCCCGGGGGTCAAGGCCTTCAAGGGATTCATCTACCTGAACCGATGACCCCCCAAAGCCCCTTACGCGCAGTGGCGATCGTTTGCCTGTTCTGGGGATCAGGTCTGCTTGCTCAACAGGACCCCCTTTACAGCCAGTACATGTTCAACACGCTGGCATTCAATCCGGGGTATGCCGGCAGCGCCGACGTCTTCACCGTAATGGCCCTGAGCCGACATCAATGGGTGGGTTTTGTCGGCGCACCTGCCACACAGACCCTGACACTGCATTCACCGTTGCCCGGACGGACGTTGGCTCTGGGGGGTACCGTGATGCACGACGTGGCCGGCCCGACCAAGCAGACCGGTGCCCATGTGGATGTCGCATATCGCTTGCGAACAGGGGAGGATACACGCCTTTCCTTGGGATTGAAGGGAGGCGTGAACTTCTTTCAAGCTGATATCGCATCGCTGAGCACTGTGGAGAGCGACCCCACCAACGTGAACATCAGCGGAAAGTTGCTTCCCAACTTTGGCTTCGGTGCATTCTGGTACTCTCCGCGGTACTATGCAGGTCTGAGCATTCCGAAACTGCTCGAGAATAAACTGGGCGATGATGGTAATGTGAACGTCAGCCAGGAGTTCAGGCATTATTTCCTGATCGGTGGTTATGTTCTGGATATTGATCGCGACCTCAAGTTCAAGCCATCCTTTATGCTCCGTGTCGTACAAGGCGCGCCGATCTCCCTTGACCTGAACGCGAACTTTCTGTTGCGGGAGAAGATCTGGTTCGGAGGCATGTACCGCTTCGGGAATAGCATCGGTTTGATGGCGCAGTACCGATTCAATGAACAGCTTCGTGCAGGCTATGCATTCGATCTCACAACCACGCGCATCGCGGCCTACAATGCAGGGACCCATGAGATCATGGTGTCCTACGACCTCTCCTTCACCCGCGGAAAGGCCATCTCGCCCCGATACTTCTGATGGAACGCACCTTGCGAATAGTGCTGCTGCTGTTACTGACCATCGTCGGTCAGCTGAGCATGGCCCAAGGCGGAGGCAGTTCCGAGGCACATAGCCGCGAGGGCGACCGACAATACCAGCGAATGGCCTACGCTCTGGCCGCGCGCGAATACGGGATCGCGGCCGATATGGGAGCGCTGAACGAACATGTGATCAAGCGATTGGCCGATTGCTACACGAAGCTCGGTGACACTGAGAACGCGGAGATCTGGTATGCGCAGGTGGTGAAGTTCCTGAACTTGGAGCCCATCGAGCTTTACAATTATGCGCAAGCGCTAAAGAGCAATGCGAAGTACTCGGACGCGGAGGAGTGGATGGACCGATACCTGGCCATTGCACGGCTGGAGGGACAGCCGACACACAGCAATATCACGGAATTCGCAGAGAACTTCACCTTCGGGATGGACCGCTATTCCGTGCACAGTGTGTCGATCAATACGCCATACTCTGACATGGCACCGGCGTGGAACGGAACGTCCGGGGTCTTCTTCTGCTCAACCCGCGGCGAGCGCACTGGCATCCGCCGCGAAGCGGCTTGGAACGACCAACCATTCTTGGATATCTACGCTGCGGACCGCCAGCCGAACGGCGACCTCGTTAGAGCGGTGCCGGTGAACGGCGATGTGAATGGTCCCTTGCATGACGGACCTTGTGTGCTTGATGCGAGCGGGAACATGCTATGGTTCACCCGTAACACACGCACACGCAGCAAGAACGGGGTGAACCGCTTGAGCATCATGCGTACACGGCGGAATGGTGCCAGCTGGGTAGATGCACAGCCCTTTGCCCTCAACAATCCAGAGATCTCCATCGGACATCCTGCCCTGTCCCCCGATGGCCGGAAACTCTTCTTCGTAAGCGACATGCCCGGCGGCTATGGGGCAACCGACATTTATATGTGCCGGGATGAAGGCGGGACTTGGTCCGAGCCGATCAACTTGGGCCCAACGATCAATACACCCTTCATCGAGGCCTTTCCGTTCATGGCCTCCGATGGCACACTCTTCTTCGCCAGCACTGGTCAGCCAGGATTGGGTGGCTTGGACATTTTTGCCGCCAAGCAGGACCAGGAAGGCAAATTCCCGTTGGTCATCAACATGGGTTCGCCGGTGAACAGCCCCAAGGATGACTTCGCGCTTATCCTCGACCCGGCGGGCAAACAGGGCTATTTCACAAGCGATCGTGATGGAGGACTGGGAGACGATGACATCTATGCCTTCGTGATGCACCAGCCATTGGAACAGCGCTATCTGTGCACGGGAACGGTGTATGATGCGGACAATGGACAACCCCTGATCGAGGTGGATGTGGACCTAGTGGATGCGGATGGACGCGTGCTTGAGACACGGCAGACGGACATCAATGGCAACTATTCATTCGCCGTGCAGAAAGATCATGAGTACAAGGTGGTCGCCCGGTTGAAGGGGCGGTTCAATGGCGAACAGCACCTCAGCACCGAGCACATTGAACAGGAACAGATCGTTGCACGGGATATCAATATGGTACCGGATGCCGGCATCTGGTTGCGTGGCGCTGTGCGCTACAAGGACCGGATGGGTTTCATTGAAGGTATGAACGTAAGCGTGGTGAATCTGAGCAGCTTTGCTACGGATCAGAAGCTCACAGGCCCCGGTGGCGATGTCACCTTTCGTCTGCAAGCCAATGAGGAGTTCGAAGTGCTTTTTGAGAAGCCTGGATTTTTCAGCATCAGTGTGCCTGTGCGTACGACCGGCGTACAACGCGGCATGATCGACCTCAACGATATTGCCGACCTGGCCTTTGAGCCAATGGAACTTGGCAAGGCGCTCGCTCTGCCACACCAGAAATGGTCACAGGGTAGCACCACGTTGGATCCCATCGCGCGCACCGAACTGGATCAACTAGCGGAGAGGTTGCAAGTGAACCCAGAGATGGTTATAGAGGTCGCCGTGCACAATGACGCGCGCGGTGATCTGGCCAAGGAACTGAAGTTGTCGCAGGACAGGGCCAATGCGATCTCCGCATACCTCATCGGACGCGGTGTCACGAAGGAGCGCATCACCGCGAAGGGTTATGGGGCCACGCGCCTCAAGAACCATTGCTCCCCCGGGGTGGTCTGCTCGGAAGCAGAGCATGCCGAGAACCGGCGCGTTGAGTGGTCCGTAGTGCGCGTGGGCAAGTAAACCTCACGCCGCCTTGTTCGGCAAGGTGCCGAATTGATAGCCCTGCGCCAGCAAGCGTTGCACAACTACGGGCAAGGCATGTCTCATCCGCTCCTGGCTGATCAGATTGTCGTGGAAGACGATGATACTGCCCGGACGCACCTTGCGCATCACCATGTCTACGCAATCCGCCCCGGTGAGGCCATCTTCGAAGTCCCCAGCAAGCACATCCCACATCACCACCTGGAATCGCCTCCGCAAGGCGTTGATCTGGCGATTGGTGATCCGGCCGTAGGGTGGCCTGAACATGTCGGTACCCGTCATGGTCTGGCACTTGAGCACCGTGCGGTAATATCCACGTGCACTGGTGCGCCAGCCGCTGGGATGGTCCCAAGTGTGATTGCCCACGGCATGGCCTTCGGCCTTCAACCGCTCGAAGATGGCCGGGTTATTCGCCACATTCTGACCGATGCAGAAGAATGAAGCCTTTATCCCCAGGCTCGCCAGCGTGTCCAGCACCCAGGGCGTTACCTCCGGGATAGGGCCGTCATCGAAGGTCAGATACACGTCCTTCACCGTCCGCTGCGCGCCCGCAGGAGGATCGATACGCCACACGAGGCGGCCATCGAGCTGCTGCAACCAGGAGATGGTCTTGGAGACGAAGCGGAAAGGCATGGACTCAGAAACGGACCTTCGTTGTTCGCCTTCCGTAGGAGTCGATCTCCTCCAACTTAGCCTGGTAAAGCGCGTCGATCTCTTTGAAGCGCGCCATCAACCGATCGCCGAGTTCCTTCTGCTTGTGAACCATTCCCGTGCTTTGTACCATTCGCTCCAGCACCATTTGCGTGAGGTCCATGTCCTGCGATACTTTTGAAGCGAAGTCCGGTGACAGGCTCAGGTAGTAGTTCATATTCTCGTCCATGATGTTGAACAAGCGTTCCGTGAGGGCATTCGCTGTGGCCGTATCGCCGGACTTGTAGTAGCCCTCGATGATCGTGAGCATCACCCGGTCATACGGAACGTTGCGCTCGGGCATTTTTTCCTGGGCCAGATCAAGCACCTGTTTGGCCTTGTCCTTCAGGCCTTCCTCCGCCAAGGCGTCCGCCAGTGTGGCCATCTGCAGGCGGAGGTTGGTGCTCATGCGCAACCAGTTCTCGTCGATGTAGATGTTCTCCTTGCTGTCCATGCCGCCCCATTTGAACTTCGTCATCACGTTGGTGTACATGATATCGGTACCCACGGTACCGTAGGTGTTCGGGTTCTGCTGCTGGCTGTACAAGGGGACTAGTCTGTAAGCGAGACCTTCCAGGCGGAAGTAGTTCTGCAGGTTCACATAACTGTCCGGTCCGGTGGTCACGGCGAAGTACACGGGCCGCTTCCAATCGTTGTTGGCCAGCAGGTCCAGCACCATGAAGTGGTTCTTCAACAGGTACTGCCGCTTGATGCTCCACTTCACCTGCGCGGTGAAGTTGGCCGTGTCCTTGGCAGTGAGCATGCCTTGTGGACCGAACGCGAAGGCACTATCCGCAGGCAGAATGAAATTCTGTACTGGCAGATAGGCATCACGCATGCCGCGTTGAAATATCTGCTGCATGTTCTTGTCGTCCGTGGCGAACCCAACGGCCTTCTTCAGGTCCATGGACGCGTTCTTGTCGCGGGGCATGATGGCCACCACATCGCGTGTACCCTGCCGGTATTTCTCGGCCGGCGTGGCGAAAGGAACAGGATCGCTATCGTAGGCGCGACGGCGCATCTGATCGATGTACCAATCGGTGTTCAGCAGGCTGAGGTTCACCACACGCACGTCCGTGCGGATGCCTTGCACCTCCTGCGCGTACCAGAGTGGGAAGGTATCGTTGTCGCCATTGGTGAACAGGATCGCATTTGGGGCGCAGCTCTCCAAATAATCGGCAGCCAGGTCGCGCGCGGGGGTGCGATGGCTACGGTTGTGATCGTCCCACTCGGCACGGACCATCACGATGGGCACGATCAGCCCCAGCGCCGTGGCCAATATGCCCAGTAGCCGATCGTCGCGCATACCTCGTAGTAGGTACATCAGTCCAAGGGCCACGCCGGATACAACGCCGATGTACATCAGCACGTAGGAGATGGAGTGGTCGTCACCGCTGATCGCTTCAACGCCATACTTGAGTACCGCGATCCCCAGGGTGCCGCCCACACCGTACATCAGGTCCTGCCGGGAAAGAGTGCGGGCCGCATCGAAGAGCGCATACACACCAAGCCCCACCCATATGGCGAAAGCGTAAAAGGAGCCTACATAAGCGTAGTCCCGCTCGCGTGGTTGCATTGGTGTTTGGTTGAGATACACCACAATGGCCAGGCCGGTGAAGGCGAAGAGCAGCATCACCACACTCCAGTCACGCAGGTTGCGGGACAACTGATACACGAGCCCGATGAGCCCGACGATCATCGGAAGCAGGTAGAGCTTGTTCATGGCCTTGTTGTCGGTCATGCTTGGTGGCAGCTGATCCTGGTTGCCCAATCGCTCGCTGTCGATGGGCTTCACGCCTGTGAGCCAGTTACCCTCCGTGATGCCTCCGCTCCCTTGGATGTCGTTCTGGCGTCCAGCGAAGTTCCACATGAAGTAGCGCCAGTACATCCAATCCACCTGGTATCGGAAGAAGAAGCGCATGTTCTCCATCTGTGATGGCTTGTAGATGATCGTGGGCTTACCCTCACGATCGGTCCACCGTATGGGCTGGCCCTTGAAGTCGCACCACTTCTTGTATTCGCTCACATGGTTCGCTTGGCTGCTATACATCCGAGGGAAGAGCATAGTGAACTCCGGCTCGTACTGTGGTTCGGTGGCCTTGCGCGCATCGGTGATGATGTATTTGTGCTCAATGGTGAGGCCGGGTTTGTCGGCGATGTAGTGCTCGGCGCTCCAGCTGTCATAAAGGTTCTTCTCCACGCGCCCGGACTTCATCACCTGATAGGTGGCGGTGTAAACGGGTGTGCCGTCCTCGCGCTCGGAACTGTATTCGCTGTCCCAGAACTGGCCGCTTAACAACGGGCGATCGCCGTACTGCTCGCGGTTCAGGTAGCTGAGCAGGTTGAACACGTTCTCCGGATTGTTCTCGTCGATAGGCGGATTGGCATGGCTGCGGACTACGATCATCGCATAGGTGCTATAGCCTATGAGGATCACGCTGACGCCGAGGATGATGGTGTTCAGGATCACCTTGCCGTTCCGCTGGGTCCACATGAGGCCCCACACCACCAAGCCGACCACCAGCAGTCCGTACACGAGGTTGCCCGAATCGAAGGGCATACCTAGGTCATTCACGAAGAGCAGCTCGAATTTGCCCGCCATCTTTACGATGCCCGGAATGATGATCGCCTGGATCGCGCCAAGGATGAGGGCCGAAACAACGAAGGTGTAGATCACCCCTACGGGCGTCACCTTGAACTTCTTGAAATAGTAAACGAAGGCGATCGCCGGGATGCACAGCAGGTTGAGCAAGTGAACACCTATGCTCAGGCCCATGAGGTAGGCAATGAGGATGAGCCAGCGGATGTTGTGCGGCTGGTCGGCCTCGCTCTCCCATTTCAAAATGGCCCAGAACACGATGGCCGTGAAGAAGCTGGACATGGCATACACCTCTCCTTCAACCGCGCTGAACCAAAAGCTGTCGCTCCACGTGTAGGCCAGGGCCCCCACCACGCCGCTGCCTAGAACAGCGAGGATCTGGCCCATGGTGAGGGTGTCCTCGCTGTTGCGCAATGCCAACTTCTTGGCTAGGTGGGTGATGCTCCAGAACAAGAAGAGGATGGTGAATGCGCTGCACAGTGCGCTGAGGATGTTGATGGCCGCAGGCACCTTGTCCACCGGGACGAAAGCACTGAACACGCGGGCCAGGATCATGAAGAGGGGGGCACCCGGCGGGTGGCCCACCTCCAGTTTGTACGCTGTGGCAATGAATTCTCCACAATCCCAAAAGCTGGCCGTGGGCTCAATGGTGGTGATGTAGGTCCATGCCGCCAACAGGAACACCAGCCAACCGGTGAGAATATTGAGCTTTTTGAACGCCATGAGGGGAATAATACGGTAAGCGGCGAAAGTAGCAACCCAACGCCGCCTGCGCACTCGGTTCCCAATGTGTTCAGGATCTTTCTACTTTCGCGCCGCTTTCGGGGGAAGACCCTCCGGAGGTCAGGTGTATCCCTGATGGCCGATGGTGTAACTGGCAACACGTCTGATTTTGGTTCAGAAGAGTCCAGGTTCGAGCCCTGGTCGGCCAACTGAGTCTACAAAGCCCCGCGATGAGCGGGGCTTTGTGTTTCCGATCGTGCCGGACAGGGCGAGAAGTTCATCCCGTACGGGCTGCGCGCAGGCTTATGGGCGACGCGTGAAGCCATGCTCGGCCAGCTGAGCTTCCGAGGCCCTGTGAAGAGTGCGGCTTTATGTTTTCGATCCGGCCCGACAAGGCTGTCAGGCAAAGGCGGGCCTATCGGCCATGGCAGCAGGATCCTGGCCCAGGAGCTGGCACATGGCCTCGTACAATTCCGGCAATTGCTCACGAAAGCCCATCGGCTGCTCGAAGAAGTATTCCACCGCTACCGCAAAGAATTCGGCCTGGTTCGTGGCTGCATAGTCCCGGAAAAAACGCTTTTCTCCCGCGTTGATCCGCTCGGCCTCCTCCTTCGCGGATGCCCGCCACATCTTCAGGTGCTTTGGATCCAGGAAGCCATCCTCGCCGTTCGGGATGTCATTCTCGAACCACATCGCATGGGCCATTTCATGCAGTCCCACGTTCCGGGCATCGGTCCCATCCTCAAATCCCTCCATGAAGTGCTTCCACGAGATGGCGATCACCCGCATGCCGGGGTTCACTTCTCCGATGTGATCCCGGTCCTGTGTGCGGTTGCGGTATTGGTCGGAGTATACGATGACGTGTGTGAAATGCATCAACAGCAAGGGGTCCAAGCCAAAGGTGACCTGCACGGCCGAACCCGCAATGAGCACCCGCATCTCCCGAGTGACCTCCACACCGCGGCCATGCCATTCCTTGTCATTCACCCAATCGCCTACGCGCCGTTCAAATTCGCGCTGGTCTTTGGCGGTGAGGAAGCCGTAATACGGAAGAAACCGCGCCAGTAGCCCGCGATCGCTGTCGCTGCTCCGCATGTGGCCCGGATCCGAAAGGCCCACCAACCAGCGGAGCAGCAAGCCGATGAGGTAGAAGAAGCCTAAGGTAATAAGCGTGGCCACTGCGAGGAAGGCCATGAACGCGACGCCCTTCATCGCTGCGATCAGTTCTCCGGAATGCCCTTGAAGATCAATAAAATGTCCCTGTGGTAGTAGGCATCGAAGTGGCGTTCGATGTCCGGGAACTTACAAGCCGTCGCATCCAATTTGTTGTCTTTGGCGTCCTTCAATGTGGCATATTCCAACAACGTGGTCGTTGGTGGAGTGAAGTAGACATAGCGCGTTTCCACTGCCAGCGTGTCCGTGCACCCGCTCACCTGCCACTTCATCCGCCACCACACGGAGATCGTGTTCCCCTGAGCATCGAAATAGTGACAGCTGCTCTCCAATACACCGGGATGTGTGCTGATCGGGAATATGCCCATACCCGCCACGGATCCGTCCGGGTTCACATACAGCTCGTAACGTTCCAGCTCTCCTGCTGGCAGGGCCGAATCGGGCCACAGACGCACCGCTTCTTCACGCCCCTCCACCTTCGCGAAGACCGCACCGATGGGCAGCATGTCCACTTCATCCATGCGTTGCTCGATGGCCATGATCGCCCGCACAGTATCGATCGGTGCAGGGTTGTCTTGGGCGTGCAGGCCCAAGGTCAGGGCCACGAGGCAGAAAGTAGTGAGTTCGCGCATGGCGGGAAGGTAATCGGTCGGCCTCAGACCGTTCATCACGGGCGGCTATCTTGCCCAGCGAACTATTCATTCAACAGTCCGGCAATGGAACTCCTTCAACCGCGTAACCGCTTCACATTCACCGGCCAGGGTGGGGAACTGTTCACCGTGCTCATCGTTAACTGGTTGCTTACCATGGTGACGTTGGGACTGTACTATCCCTGGGCCAAGTCGCGGAAGCTGCAGTATTACTACGAGCACACTGAGTTGGACGGGCATCCCTTCCACTTCCATGGCACCGGCAAGGAAATGTTCAAGGGCTTCATCAAGGCCGTATTGCTCATCGTGCTGGTGGTTGGCCCGTTCTACGCCGGTGCCCTTCTTCAACAGCCACTGCTCATGTTCGGAGGGCTCATCCTGCTCCTCGGCGGAAGTATGGCCTTGTTCCCACTGATCATCCACGGCAGTTATCGATACCGTTCAAGTCGCAGCAGCTGGCGTGGCATCCACTTCGGGTATCGCGGCATTCTTAAGGAGCTTTACAGCATCTGCCTGCGCGATGGGTTCATCACCCTCGTTACTTGTGGATTGTACAGCGCATGGTTGCAGATGAACGTGCGCAGTTATGTCTTCAGCCATATACGTTATGGCAGTTCCCGCTTCACCTACAAGGGCGATGGGGGCGATTACTTCCTGCTCAACCTCAAGGGCTACTTCCTTACCATCTTCACCCTCGGCATCTACTCGTTCTGGTGGATGAAGGACCGCTTCAATTACTACGTGGACAACCTAAGTTGGACCGTAGGCGAAGGCATTGACCAGCGCACGATGCGATTCCGTTCCACAGCCACTGGCGGCGACATGTTCGCATTGATGGTGGTGAACTTCCTGATCGTGATCTGCACCTTGGGTATCGGCCTTGCCTGGGCCGAGGTGCGCATGATGAGGTTCGTCATGTCGAACATAGAAATGATCGGAGATGCCGAGCTGGACAAGGTGGTGCAGACCGAGGATGAGCACAAGAACGCACTGTCCGATGACCTTGGCGACCTGATGGATCTCGACATCTTCCTCTGATCGTGGAGCGGAAGGCGCCAGCGGTCTACTATGATGGTCACACCAGCAAGCCTTGGGAGGCCCTGGTGGGCGTGCACGCCTCGAACACGCTGGAGGTCACGGTAGTGAACGCGGATGGCCGCTCAGATACTTTTCACTGGCCCTTGGAGCATAAGGGCATGCAATGGGAGCGCAGTGGCAACACCATGCTGCGCCTGCATTTCGGCGAGCATCCGCGCAAGGTGTTGATCGTTCGCGATGAACTGTTCATCCAAAGTTTTGCCCTGCGCATGCGTTACAGTGGACGACAGGGCACCTATGATAGGGTCCTGAGCGCTGCGCGTAGCGGACCGGCGCTCTTCTTCCTCGCAGTGATCGCACTGATCGTTGGTGGCTATGTATGGGCGCTGCCTTGGGCCAGCGAACGACTGGCTTTGTTGATGCCCAGGAGCATGGATGTGCAGCTGGGCGATGCCATGTACGAAGGCATGGCCCCGCAACTGAATGAGGACACCGCCCGCAGTGTGCTCCTCCAACGCTTCGGCGATCAACTGCAGGTGGCACCCGATTTCAAACCGACGTTCCACTACGTGAACGACGATCAGGTGAACGCCTTTGCCATGCCGGGTGGCCATATCGTGGTGTTCTCAGGTATAGCGGAGAAGATGACGAAACCCGGTCAGCTTGCTGCGTTGCTCGCGCACGAAGGCACGCACGTGGAAGAGCGCCATAGCACGCGCATGATCATGCGCAGTATGGGCAGCTACATTTTTTTGTCGTTGTTGCTCGGGGACGTTAGCGGCGTGGTCGGCGTCATCGCCCAGAATGCCGACAACATACGGGGCCTCGGTTATTCACGCTCGCTGGAAAGCGAAGCGGATGGTACGGGCCAAGAGCGCATGAAGGCCCATGGCGTGGATCCCGGAGGCATGGTGGACCTGTTGGAGCTCTTGGACAAGGAGGCACACGACATGCCGGAACAGTTGTCCTTTCTGAGCAGCCACCCGCTCACAACGGAGCGGATCGCCAAGGCTCGCGCAAAAGCGGCGGAACTGGGACAGATCCGTGTGGAGGACAGCCTTCAGACAGCGCTCTTCGAAGAGCTGATCAAGCGCTGAGAAGGGCTTACGCGCTGCGGATACCCAACTCCTTCAACTGCACCTCGTCGATCCGGCTCGGCGCCTCGATCATCGTATCGCGCCCGGCGTTGTTCTTCGGAAAGGCGATGAACTCGCGGATGTCGCTACGGCCGCCGAAGAGCGAGACCCAGCGATCGAAACCGAAGGCCGCACCACCGTGCGGGGGAGCACCGAACTCGAAGGCATCCATCAGAAAACCGAATTTGTAACGCGCGTCCTCATCGGTGAAGCCCAGCACCCGGAACATGGCTTCCTGCATGCTCCGATCATGGATGCGGATGCTCCCGCCACCGATCTCCGTGCCGTTGATCACCAGGTCATACGCGTTGGCCTTTACGGCGCCGGGATCTTTCTCCAACAGATGCGCATGTTCGGGGATCGGCGACGTGAAGGGATGGTGCATGGCATGCCAGCGACCGCTCTCCTCATCCTTTTCCAACAAAGGAAAGTCGACCACCCACAAGGGCTTGAAGGTCCCCGGATCGCGCAGGCCAAGCGTGTCGCCCAGATGCAAGCGTAGTTCGTTCAATGCCTTGCGCGTTCTGTCCGCACCACCGGCCATGATACAGAGCAGATCGCCTTGCTTCATGCCGAAATGCGCGGCCCATTGTTGCAGTTGCTCGGGTGAGTAGAACTTGTCCACGGTGCTCTTCAGGCCTTCCTCATTCCACTTCACGAAGACGATACCGGTGGCCCCGACCTGTGGTCGCTTCACAAAGTCGATCAACGCATCCGTTTGCTTGCGGCTCCAGTTCGCACATCCTTGGGCGTTGATGCCCACGACCAATTCCGCATCGTCGAACACCTTGAAGCCCCTGCCGCGCACCAAGTCCGCCCCCTCTCCTTGGGAGAGGGGGTTGGGGGTGAGGTACTGAAACTTCATGCCGAAGCGCAGGTCGGGCTTGTCGCACCCATAGCTCTGCATGGCCTCATCATAGCTCATGCGCAGGAAGGGCTCCTGGAATTCCTTGTTGAGGATGGCCTTGAACAGATGTTTCGCCATGCCTTCGAAAGCTTGCAGGATGTCCTCGCGTTCCACGAAGGCCATTTCGCAGTCGATCTGCGTGAATTCCGGCTGGCGATCTGCTCGCAAGTCCTCATCACGGAAGCATTTCACGATCTGGAAGTAACGGTCGATCCCGGCAACCATCAAGAGCTGCTTAAAGGTCTGCGGGCTTTGAGGCAGCGCATAGAATTCGCCCTGGTTCATGCGGCTGGGCACCACGAAGTCGCGGGCCCCTTCCGGTGTGCTCTTGATCAACACGGGCGTTTCCACCTCGAGGAAGTTCTGTGCACTGAGGTAGTTGCGCACTTCAATGGCCATGCGATGGCGTAGCTCCAGGTTCTTGCGCACACTATTCCGTCGCAGGTCCAGGTAGCGGTACTTCATCCGCAGCTCATCGCCACCGTCGGTTTCCTCCTCGATGGTGAAAGGTGGAGTCTTCGCGCTGTTCAACACTTTCAGTTCCGTAGCGAAGATCTCCACCTCGCCTGTGGGCATGTTGGGGTTCTTGCTCTGGCGCTCCACTACGGTGCCAGTTACCTGCACCACGAACTCACGGCCGAGGCCGCGGGCTGTTCCACGCAAGCTCGCGTCGCTGTCGCTGGGGAAGGTGAGTTGCGTGATCCCGTAGCGATCGCGCAGATCAACGAAGGTCATGCCGCCCAGATCGCGGGTGCGCTGCACCCATCCGGCCAGGGTAACGGTCTTGCCAGCGTGGGAGAGGCGGAGTTCGCCACAGGTGTGGGTGCGGTACATGGGTGAGAGAGGGCTTCGACCTCCGCCGATGCTGCGGCGTAGGAGCGGCGAAGATATCGGAGGCTCTCTTTACCACAGGCCCAACGAACGCCCCGGCACTTTTCCGTCGGAAGGATCGCGCTTCCACCCCAACTTCGTGCAACGGCGACACCATGAAAAAGCTCTTGCTCCTTGCCCTTCTTGCCATTTCGGCCGGACCGCAGGGCCTGAACGCCTGCTCGTGCTTCGGTCCCCAGACCTTTTGTGGCACGCTGGATCCCCAGCCGCCCGAGTTCCCCGTGCCACAGTGGTGGATCCCGGATGCCATCGTCCTAGTGGTGAAGTTGGCCGATGTGGAATACGGGGTGGATGTGAAAGTGGTGCAGTCCTTCTCCGGAGACCTTCAGGTGGATACCGTGATCCGCGTATGGGGCGATTGTGGCCTGCTGTGCCGCCATTATGTGAACGGACCCGCGAATGGCGATACGCTCCTGTGGGCCATCAAGCACACCGACTTCATGGGAAATGGCCTCTGCGGTACCAATTTCGAACAACCTCAGGACTGGGCGCTGTCTGTATGTGGCGTGTATTGGTTGAACTATGATAGTGGTATCGTTTCTGGCCCGCTTACGGTTGAGGGCGCAACAGAAAGCGTTACGCTACAGGCGTTCGGTGATCTGGTGAACGGGTGCCTGTCCACTGGGGTGATCGACGTGGCCATGAATTCACCGCTTGTACTTGAATACCGTGATGGGTCACCTGTGCTTTCCTGCACGGGAACCCGCGATGGTGCGGAACTGCTGATCATGGACGTACACGGTCGAGCGGTGCTCCGCCGTCGTTGGGATGGCTCGGCCTTTACACTAGAGGGCGTTGCACCCGGGGCCTACTTGGTGGAAGTGCTGGATTCCGGCCTTCGTTATGTGCGAAAAGTGGCCGTTCTGTAGGTTGCCACTGCGGGTACCTTGGCGGACTAATACACCCCCATGAGCGCCACCATCAATTCGCCGTTCACCCGGTTCGCCAAAAAGACCTCCACCTACACCGGCAGGCCGGCCAGCTTCATCATCGCGGTGCTGGTGATCGTGGTCTGGGCGTTTACAGGCCCGTTGTTCGGTTACAGCGACACCTGGCAATTGGTGATCAATACCGG
>JBKJNF010000342.1:0-8133 GCA_046596155.1 Flavobacteriales bacterium
CGCTACGCAGCCATCCATTGTGAGGAAATGAACATGACCGGTCGCGGCGGATGTTTTCCATCATGTGATCGGCTGATGATCAGAACATTCCGCATACATTTGCATCCCTTTTTCAAAGGAAGCTCGCGCAGCGGTGCAGCGGGCCAACCCAACAAACCTTTCGGTCAGTACCGCCTTGGGCCGGGATACAAGCAGTTCAGTACATGTCAGCAGAACAGAACAAGATCACCTTCGCCGAGCCGCCAGCCGATTTCGATTGGGCCATCCTCGAGGACGATCGCGTCGCCCTTAGCGCAGATGCGCGGGCGAAGATGGAAAAGGCCTACGAGGACAGCCTTACGAGCATCGCCGAGAAGGAGGTGCTCATGGGTACCGTGGTGGGCATGAACAAGAAGGAGGTCGTCATTAACATCGGCTACAAGTCCGAAGGCGTCGTTCCCTTGAGCGAATTCCGCTACAAGCCGGATCTGAAGATCGGTGATCAGGTGGAGGTGTACATCGAGAAGCAGGAGGACCGCGGTGGCCAGATGGTCATCAGCCACAAGACGGCCCGCGTGCACAATGCATGGGGCAAGGTGAACCACGCCCTCGAGACCAACGAGATCATCACCGGCTTCGTGAAGTGCCGCACCAAGGGTGGCCTCATTGTGGACGTGTTCGGCATCGAGGCGTTCCTGCCCGGCAGCCAGATCGACGTGAAGCCCATCCGTGACTACGACCAGTTCGTGGGCAAGAACATGGAGTTCAAGGTCGTGAAGATCAACCAGGAGTTCAAGAACGTTGTGGTATCACACAAGGCGCTGATCGAGGCCGAACTGGAAGCCCAGAAGAAGCAGATCATCAGCGGCCTGGAAAAGGGTCAGGTGCTGGAAGGCACTGTGAAGAACATCACCAACTACGGTGTGTTCGTGGATCTTGGCGGCGTGGACGGCTTGATCCACATCACGGACCTCAGCTGGGGCCGCGTGAGCCACCCCGAGGAAGTGGTGAAGCTCGACGAGAAGATCAACGTCGTTATCCTCGACTTCGACGATGAGAAGAAGCGTATCGCTCTTGGTCTGAAGCAGCTGAGCTCGCACCCATGGGACGCACTGAGCGCCGAACTGAACCAGGGCGACAAAGTGAAAGGCAAGGTGATGGTGATCACTGACTACGGCGCGTTCGTGGAAGTGGCCGCTGGTGTGGAAGGCTTGCTGCATGTTAGCGAAATGAGCTGGAGCCAGCACTTGCGCAGCCCGAAGGACTTCCTGAAGGAAGGCCAGGAGATCGACGTACAGATCCTGAACATCGACCGCGAAGAGCGCAAGATGAGCCTTGGGATGAAGCAGCTCGCTGCCGATCCCTGGGCCGATATTGAGCAGAAATACCCAGTGGGCAGCCGCCACTCGGCCAAGGTCCGCAACTTCACCCACTTCGGCATCTTCGCCGAGCTGGAGGAAGGCGTGGATGGACTCATCCACATCAGCGACCTCAGTTGGACCAAGCGCATCAAGCATCCGAGCGACTTCTGCAAGATCGGTGACGACGTTGAAGTTCAGGTGTTGGAGGTGGACAAGGAGAACCGTCGCCTGAGCCTCGGTCACAAGCAAGTGGAAGAGAACCCATGGGACGTGTTCGTCGACACCTTCACGGTGGGCAGCGTGCACGAAGGCACCATCACGGGTCGCAACGGCAGCAGCTTCATGGTTTCCCTGCCCTACGGCGTGGAAGGCACGGTGGCGCTGAAGCACCTGAAGAAGGCCGACGGCAGCAAGGCCGACCTGGAGGAAAAGCTTCCCTTCAAAGTGCTCGAGTTCAACGGCGAAGCCCGCCGCATCGTCCTGAGCCACACACGCACCTTCGAAGAGGGTGACGACGCTACGGATACCGCACCAGCGGCAGCCAAGCGCGGTGGTCGCAAGGCAGGTGGAGAAGAGGGTGGACAGAGCGCCAGCATCAAGAGCGTGAACGACCGCGTGGAGAAATCCACGCTGGGCGACCTCAGCGTGCTAGGTGACCTGAAGAACCGTATGGAGGCCGGCGAAGGCGCCCCCAAGAAGGCGAAGAAGTCACGCAAGGAGATGGAGGACGAGAGCGACGAAGAAGCCTAGTGCATCCGTAAATTGAACGGCGCGGGGCGGTCAATTTGACCGCCCTTCGTCGTTAGTAAGGGTATCGTCCTTGAAGGCGCTTAGGCACGCTCCTCGTTCTTCCAAGGCACGGCGGAGCGCATCAGGCGCTCGCGTCCGAACTCGGCGACTAGGCGTAGGAGCAGTTCCAATGTGGCCTGTGCATCATGCGCTGCGCGGTGCCTGTGCCCTTGCGGAATGCCGAAATAGCGGCACAGGCTGCCGAGGTTGTAGTGCGATACGTCGGGCAATAGCTGACGGCAGAGGCGTTCGGTGCAGAGCGTATCAGGCTGGTAGGAAAGGCCGGTGCGCCCGAGCTCATGCTGCAAGGCGGTCATGTCGTAGCGCACGTTATGAGCCACCATCAGGCGGTGCTGGGTGGTGTCGCGCAGTCGCCGGGCCACGGTAGGGAAGGAGGGGGCATCCTCCAGCATTCCCGGGTTGATCCCGGTGAGCCGTTGGATGAACGGCGGCAGCTCCGTGCGGGGCCGAACCAGAGTGCTCCAGCGGTCCAGCTCGTACAGCCCGTTGTGGGCGATCACGGCCACCTCGATGATGTGGCCCTTCATGGGGTCGCCATGTGTGGTCTCCACGTCTACAACTACGAACTCTGCGGGCGCCATTGGGAACCGTCCTACGCGATCTCGACCTTCAAGGTTCCTGCCGCATGCCATCAGTGGGCGCTACATTCGGCGCCATGTTCAGGCCCATTGCCATTCTCATGTTCAAGCTCCTGGGGTGGAAGGTGATCGATCACCGTCCGAAGCCCATGGGGCAATGCATCTATGTGGTGGCTCCGCACACCAGCAACTGGGATTTCCTGGTGGGCATTTCCGCGCGCAGCATCGCCCGGCTGGGAAAAGCGCACTTCCTCGCCAAGCACCAGCTCTTCGCGTGGCCGATCGGCTGGTTCTTCCGGGCCATGGGTGGCTATCCGGTGGACCGGACGAAGAACATGAACATCACCGATCAAGTGGTCCAGTATTTCAAGACCATCCCCGGTTTCAGCATTGGCATCGCCCCGGAAGGAACGCGCAAGCAGGTAAAGAAGTGGAAGACCGGCTTCTGGCACATCGCCAAGAAAGCGGAAGTGCCCCTGATCCTCACCTCCTTCGATTATGCCCGTCGCGAGGTCATCTTCCGCGAGCCCTATCATGTGGGCGACGATATGGAGAAGGACGTGGCGTGGATCATGGCCTATTTTGCGCCTTTCCGCGGGAAACAGGACCACCGCGTTGCCCGCTAGAATGTGGCATCATCCTTGGCGTGCGTTGGGCCACACATGATCCGGAATAGCTTTTCCATCCTCGCGGTCGCTCTCGCGCCATCCTTATTCGCACAAGGTGTCTGCCCTCCCATCAAGGGGGAGAACACGGACGGCACCACGGTGGTACTTCCGGCGGCGTCAAAAGGCCGCTTCGCCATCATCGCCATTGCTGCTGGCCGCAAGGCCGAACCGGTGTTGGAGGAATGGTACGAGCCCGCTTACCTGCGGTTCGTGGCGAAGCAGGGCCTGTTCGCCGGCTCGCACGACGCGGATCTGTGGTTGGTACCCGTGTTCACCGGCCTGAACAAGGCGGCCTTCGGACCCAGCGTGAAGCGGTTGAAGGAGCAGGCCGATCCCGATGTGGCGGCCCGTGTGGTCTTCGTGAACAACGACGCCGATGCGCTGCTGGATGCCTTGGGGATAACGGATCGCGATGTACCACTGTTCCTTGTGGTGGATCCATCAGGTCGTATCATCCACCGCGAGAAGGGTGCCTTCACCGTGGAAAAACTCGATGCGCTGGAAGAGGCGATGGACCAATGATGCATCTACTTTCGCGCCCCGGTCCGATGTGGACCGGCTAAACGCGATGTCCTTGAACAACACCAACAGACACGTTCACTCCATAACAACCATGACCATGCTTCAACGTTCCCTTTATGCTGTGGCCATCGCCGGCTCGCTGTTCGCCTGCGGCGCGGCATCCGGCCCCGGTGGCGATCGCGCTGGACAGCCAGCTACGCCCATCATTCCTACAGAGCAACCCCAACAACCCACCAAACCCGCGCAAACGAGCGATAACGGTGAAGGTCTCTTCGCCATCATTACAACCCGCTTGGGCGTCATCAAGTGCAAGCTCGATCACCAAGGGGCACCGCTCACCGTGGCCAACTTCGTGGGGCTCGCCACGGGCAAGCAGCACAACTCGGCTAAGCCGGACGGCACTCCGTTCTACGATGGAACGATCTTCCACCGCGTGATCTCCGGCTTCATGATCCAGGGGGGAGATCCCATGGGCTCGGGCATGGGTGGCCCCGGTTACAAGTTCCCCGATGAGCTCGACCCGTCGACCGAATCTTATAAGGCGGGTTATGTGCGCGGTGCCATGGCCATGGCCAACTCCGGCCCGAACACCAATGGCTCACAGTTCTTCATCATGCATAAGGACTACGGACTTCCCCACAGTTATTCCATCTTCGGCATGGTTGTCTCGGGCCAAGAGACCGTGGATGCGATCGCCTCCGTTCCGAAGGGCGCTGGCGACCGACCGAACGAAGAGGTGAAAATGACCGTTAAGATAGAGGCCGTGGGCAAGGCCGCCAAGGCCTTCGATGCCATGAAGGTCCTTGAGGCCAACAAGGCGAAGTTCGTTGGGCGCTAAGGCGCTTTACCCTGACCACCAGACCACAACCCGAACGGATCGTGCAAGCAACCGACAACGGCGAAGGCCTCTTCGCCCTCTTTACCACAGCCAAGGGCGTCATTACGGTGAAGCTCGAATTCGAGAAGGCGCCGATGACCGTGGCCAACTTCGTTGCGCTGGCCACCGGCAAGATGAAGAACACGGCCAAGGCCGAAGGCCAGCCCTACTACGATGGGTTGAAGTTCCACCGCGTGATCGCCGACTTCATGATCCAGGGCGGTGATCCCACGGGCACCGGCGCAGGTGGCCCCGGCTACAAGTTCCCCGATGAGTTCGTGCCCACGCTGAAGCACGACCGCGCCGGCACCATGAGCATGGCCAACGCGGGTCCGGGTACCAACGGCAGCCAGTTCTTCATCACGCACAAGGACACGCCTTGGTTGGACAACCACCACACCGTGTTCGGCTACGTAGTGAGCGGACAGGACGTGGTGAACGCGATCGCCGGAGGCGATGTGATGAACACCGTGCGCATTGAGGCCGTGGGCAAAGAGGCCAAGGCCTTTGATGCCGTAAAAGTGCTTGAGGCCAACAAGGCCAAATTCATGGGGCGCTAACGGCGCCTTCCTGCACCGCCACTTGGGCGGCCACCACCTTGACCACCGCCGCGACGAGCACCGTTGCGGCGGTCGTCATTTCCACCACGGCGTTTATCGTCCGGGCGATACTCCGGAGCGGGTCCGAGGTTCTCCGGCAGGGGCATCTTGCGCACTTCGTAGCCGATGAGCTTCTCGATGCGACCGAACTCGCGCATCTGCTGGTCGTTCACGAAGGTGATGGCCTGTCCCTTCTTTGCAGCGCGTGCGGTACGGCCAACGCGGTGCACATAGTCTTCAGGGTCGCTGGGCACATCGTAGTTGATGATCAGGTCGATATCGTCAATGTCGATACCACGGCTTACCACGTTGGTGGCCACCAAGATGCGGAGCTTGCGGTTGCGGAAGTCAAGCATCACCTGCTCGCGTTCGCTCTGCTCCAGGTCGCTGTGCATGGGCATGGCGTTGAAACCCCGCTTCTGCAAGTGGCGCGCGAGGTTCTTCACCTCGATCTTCTTGCCGGCGAACACGATGATGCTCTGGCCCTCGCTAGTATTCAGCACATGTTCGAGGATGGGTGCCTTCTGGGGTTCGTGGATCACGTAGGCCTCCTGACGAACGCCCTCGGCCGGCTTGCTAAGGCTGATGGTGATCTCCACCGGCTCGTGCAGCACGCGCTTGGCCAATTCGCGGATGGCGGGTGGCATAGTGGCGCTGAACATCAACGTTTGCCGGTCCGCGGGCAGGAACTTGATGATGCGCTGGATGTCGTCGATGAAGCCCATGTCCAACATGCGGTCCGCCTCGTCCATTACCAAGAACTCCAAGCCGGACGTAGGTACATAGCCCAGGTTCAGGTGACTGAGGAGCTTGCCGGGCGTGGCCACAATGACCTCGGTGCCTCCGGTCAGTGCTGCTTTTTGCTGATCGAAGGAGGCACCGTCACTGCCGCCATACACTGGCATGCTGGTGATCGGGGTGTAGTAGGCGATGGCCTGCATCTGCTGATCGATCTGAAGCGCCAGTTCACGCGTAGGCACAACAATGAGGGCACGGATCGTGCCGTCGACCTTGGGCCTGAAGTTCTGGATCACGTCGATGATGGGCAGCAGGAAGGCCGCGGTTTTGCCAGTGCCGGTCTGTGCGCAGGCGATCAGATCCCGGCCATCGATGACCGCAGGGATCGCCTGTGCCTGAATGGGGGTGGGCTTGGTGATGCCCATGGCCTTCAGGCCGTCGAGCAAGTGATCATGCAGGCCCAGTGCACGGAAGTCGGTGGTCACTTGAGGAGCCTCCGGGGTGGTCGCGTTGTTCATCAGAAAGATAAGGGACGAAGGTACGCCTTGGCGCACGGTGGCGCTAGGAGGCCTTACGCAGTACCTCTTCCGCAGTGGAAAAGGTCATCTGGAAGGTGGTGCCCTCGCCCTTCAAGAGGCGGATGCGCCCATCCAGTTGGCTGGCCAAGGTGCGTACGAGTTCAAGGCCGAAGGATTCCTGTCGGAAGAAACGGGACTGTTCCAGGCCAATGCCATCATCGGAGAACACCAGTTCGTATTGATCGCCACCCATGTTCTTCAATTGAATGGTGACCGCTCCGGTATCACGCCCGGTGAAGGCATGCTTGGCCGAATTGGAGATCAGCTCATTGATCAGCAGACTCAAGGGGATCAGGTTGTCAAGACGGGCCTGGTCATAGTTCACCTGCATGATCAGGCGCACTTTGCCTTCCAATCCGTAGTTCTTCAGCACGCCTTCGCACATGGCGCTGAGGTGGGCCTTCACATTCACACGGCTAAGGTCGCCGCAGCGGTAGATGTGCTCGTGCACCAAGGCAAGGGAACGCACGCGGCCCTGGCAGTCGCTTAGGACTTCGCTTAAGCGGGCATCATCGATGTACGCACCCTGCATCTTCAGCAAGGTGTTCACGATCTGCAGGTCGTTCTTCACACGGTGGTGGATGCCTTTGAGCAGCACGTCCTTCTCCTCCTCCTTCAATAAGGTCTCGGCGAGGCGTAGGTTCTGGCGTTCAAGCTCCATGTTCTTTACGCGGATCTCGTCGGTCTGCCGCGTGATCACGTGCGTGCGCAGGGCTGATCGACGCGATGAGCGCTTCAGTTTGCGCCACAAGAGGAAAAGGCCCACCAAGGCGGCCAGCAGAACGATGGCACCCATGGCCCAGAAACGTGAACGGCTCATGACCTTGTCGATGATCACTTCGTTCGATTCCGAGCGCATGCGCAACATCGCGTTCTCGGCCTCCTTGCGATCGCTGCCGTAAAGGGCCTGCAACCCGATCATCCGTTCGGTCATCCGCTGGTCGAACAGGGAATCCTTCACTGTGGTGTGTCTGCGCTCCATGGCCAACGCGGTCATAAAGTCGCCCTGTGCTGAACTCACTTGGCTGGCCATGGCAAAGAGCTTGGGTTCGAGCAGCGCTGGTTCACTTTTCGAAGCGAGCTGGAAGGCCTGGTCCACGCTTTTGCGGGCATCCTTCCAGCGGGCCAGTGCGATGTTGGCCTGTGCTTTTGCGCACAGCGTGCGCAGCATCATGACCCCATGCTCCCTTGTTCGGAAATAGTGTTCCGCCTGGGCGATGTGGGGCATGGCATCGGCGGGTTTGTTCTTCTCCAGCATGGCCTCGGCTTGGATCAACCATATCTGGGCCATGCCTGCGCTGTCGTTCTGTTGCCCGCAAAAGGCCAAGGCCTCCGGGCTGGTCCGGATCACTTCCACGAACCGGCCTGCGTTCACCAAGGTGTTCAGGAGGTCCGTAACACCGCGTCCGATGGCGGCACTATC
>JBKJNF010000345.1:0-15631 GCA_046596155.1 Flavobacteriales bacterium
GCCCTTCGGACCAGCGGGAAGCGGTGAGAAAGGAAAAAGAGAAGAAAGAGATGAAAGTAAAGAAAGAGAAAAAGGCCAAGGAGGAGAAGGAGGAGAAGTTGAAAGAGAAGGCAAAAGAGAAGAAGAAGAAGAAGTAAGCCGCTCAGCGGTTGTGTTACGTCAGTGTGTCCGCAGCGCCCACCTTGGCAGTATTGCCGAGGTGGGCGCCTGGGTTTTTGCGCTAACCTTGGTGCGTGGCCGACACGGAGAAAACACCGAAAGTTCCAGCGGGGAATTTCAACACCTATCCCTTCGCGGACCACTTGGAACAGGTTATACACTTGCTGCACAGCGCAGCAACGGTCAGCGTGGCGAGCATAGAGGAAGTAAACGTCATGGCGCACTTTTGACGATGGGTCTTTCGTACAGGCTTAAGGCCAATGGCAGCGGTTTGCTTCGCCTGAGCGGGCGTGTAGCACTAACGCTTTGCCTCCTAGCACCCTTGCAGCTGCTGGCCCAGCAGGATACCCTCGCAGTGCGCATCACGGCATACGGTTGTGATGCGATACTGACCGTGGACCAGTTGGAAAAATTTCCGGCGCATACCGTGGCGGTCACCAACGGTGATGGACAGAGCGCCAGCTACACTGGAGCACTGCTTATGGACCTTATCGCCGCCGCGTGTCCCGCGGTATCGGCCATGGACAAACGCGAACGCATCGGGCTGGCCGTACGTGTGGAGGGCTGGGATGGCTACCGAGCGGTGGTGGCCCTGATGGAGACGGATACCACGTTCCGCGCGCATCCGGTGCTCCTGGCATGGCTGCGCAACGGCACGCCCTTGGATGGCCATGATGGTCCTCTACAACTCATTGTTCCCGACGACCAACGCCATGCGCGCAACGTGCGCAAGGTGAAGCAACTGAGCATTGTGGCGCCGTAAGGTGTCCCAAATGCAAAGCGATGATCAGCTCGCACAGAAAGCGGCCGAACGATGAGGGACGCATCCACTAGTGCAACTAGTACCAACCCGGCTCCATACCTATCTTGATCGCACCTTGAAAACACCAGACCCCACTACCATTGCGCCCACCGCTACGGTGGCCCATGCTGTGATCGAATGCCCAGCGGGCAGTTCGAGCAAGTACACCTACCACGATAAGGATAAGCAGCTCGTGCCGCACACGAACGACGATGGTTCTATCAAACGGCATGCGTACCTCCCCTATCCGGCCAACTACGGATTCGTGCCGGGCACCTTGGTGGACGAGAAAAGTGGTGGCGATGGCGGGGCCTTGGACATCCTTGTCCTGTGCGAAGCAGTGCCTGCTGGCAGCGCCATCGATGTGGACGTGATCGGTCTGTTGCGCATCAGCGATGACACCCCCATCAACGACATTCTGCTGGCCGTTCCGCGAGACCTTGTGTTGCGCACCATGGATGTGATGGATGTAAAGGACCTGCCGGACGGGGTGCTCTCCATCCTGAAGACCTGGGTGCTGAAACACAACATGAACAAGACGGTGCGCATCAAAGAAGTGAAGGGGGCCAAAGCCGGCATGAAGGCCATTCGGCGTTGGACCATAAAAGGTTGACGTCCCGGACCAGCAAGGTCCGCAGCCATCCCTCTTGCTTGCAGGCTTTGCGATGCGGTAACACGTGGGCGAAGCGCAAGGCGGAAATGGATATGTACTTTGTCCGCGTCAGATGAGAAGGATATTCTTTACGCTGTGTGCGATCGCACTTGTGGCTTTCGGGGTCGTAGGTCAGCAATTGCCCTTGGACAGCTTGCGCGCCATCTGGTCGGACACCACCCTCTCCACTCGCCAGCGTGTGCCCACACTTGCGAATTGGATGGATCACGACAGCACAATGACCGTGCACCGGGCAGTGCTCATGGTGGTACCCAGCAATGTCGATACCAGTGATGCGCGCTACATCAGGCAACGCGGCCTGGCTCTGTTGGCCCGTTCGGCAGTGTATGGCCATCACCGGGAGTGGACAAAGGGCCTCTCGTTCGCGAAGGATGCTTTGCGTTCTGCGGAGCGGGCCGGAAATGGGTTGGATATCGCCTTGTCACATACCTACCTCGGCCAGCAATTTGCGAACATCGGGATCCCCGGCGAGGCGCTGAAGCATCAAATGCGCGCACTGGATGGCTACCAGCGGCTACAGGACACGGCGGGGCTTTACGCGATCAATAACACGCTCGCGTTCTCGTTCAGCACACAGGATATCAATGAGCAAGCCGTCACCTATTACAAGCGCTGCCTCGCGTTGGCTCGGCATCGCGATCCCACGGGAACAGTGGACATGATGTTGCGCATCGCCGAACGGTACAAGTCCACGGACGATCGCCTAACGGCCATGGCCTGGCTGGACAGTGCTACGCACGTGATCCGCACGGAAGGGGGCACGGATACCGACCGCATGGTGAACTGGCTACGCGGGGACATGCTGCTGGACGACGGCGACTGTGCCGGCGCTTTGGCCGCGTTCCAAGAAAGTATGCAAGCCATTGACGCGAATCCAAGCAATCCCGCCGGCAAAAGCTGGATACGCTCCCGGGTGGCCATGGCCCACCTCTGCGCCGCGCATTACCAGGCCGCGTTGGACCTGGCTTCCGTGGGGCTGAGCATAGCGCAGGCGAATGGCCTCCGGAAAGAGGAACTCGACAACCTCTTCCCCTTGGCCTCGGCATATGAAGGGTTGGGCAACACAGCCAAGGCCCTGCGGTATTTCAAGCGCTATCACACCCTCTCAGATTCCCTTATCAACACCGAGGCAGCAAGCCACCTTACCGACGTAGCTCTTACCATCGATTTCGAAAAGCAGCAACTGGCGGACAGCCTGATATCAGTGCAGCGTGAACATGAAGCGGAGGCATCACTTTCCAAAGAGCGGACACGCCGCAACATCTTCCTCTTCGCCGGGCTGGGGTTGCTGGTTTTCGGAGTGGTGGTATTCCGCCAGCGCGGCCGCATCAAGAAAGCGCTCCACCGCAGCGATGAACTCTTGTTGAACATCCTGCCGAAAGAAGTCGCCGAAGAGCTGAAGATGAAGGGCCACGCCGATGCAAAGCACTTCGACAGCGCCACGATCCTCTTCACCGACTTCAAAGGTTTCACCGAAGCGAGCGAGAAATTAACGCCGCAAGAGTTGGTGGAAGAGCTCAACACCTGCTTCAAGGCCTTCGATCATATCATCACCGCACGCGGCATCGAGAAGATCAAGACCATCGGCGATGCGTACATGTGTGCAGGTGGATTACCCGATCCGAAGACCTCCTCCCCCGCGGAGGTTGTGCATGCCGCGTTGGAGATGCAAGCGTTCATGACAAGTCGTAAAGTTCAACGTGATGCACAAGGCTTACCCGCCTTCGAGATGCGTGTTGGCATTGACACCGGCCCTGTGGTCGCAGGCATTGTAGGGGTGAAGAAGTTCCAGTACGACATCTGGGGCGATACGGTGAACACGGCGAGCCGTATGGAATCCTCCGGTGAGGTCGGACAGGTGAACATCAGCGAAGCGACGTACGCGCTGGTTCGTGAACAGGCTGGAAACCTGTTCACCTTCACCCCGCGCGGCAAAGTGCAGGCGAAGGGCAAGGGGGAAATGGCGATGTACTTTGTAGAAAGAGCCTAATGGATATCCACCATGGTGGGTATTGGCGCCGGGTTGGTGGATCCTATCTTCACGTCCAACCACCTAGATCCCCATATGCTCCGCAACACCGACCGAAAGGCGCTGACAGACATGTCGATCGTGACCCAATTCGCCTTCCGGGCACTGCTCGTGTTCCTGCTAACGATCACTACGCATCTCTTGACCGCCCAGGAACCCGCGGCGCTCAACAGGGATTCCCTGCGTGCCCTCTGGAACGATGCCAAACGCCCCGACTCCGTGCGATCAAAGGCCCTGCAATATGTGATCGAAGGGCGGATATACTCGGCGCCGCCAGATAGCCTCCTTGACCTTGCCCGCGAGATGCTTGCTTTTGCGCACAAGCAGGGCATGAAGAAGCAGGAAGGGACCGCATGGAACTTCTGCGGGATCTTCTTCAACAACCTGAACCAATGGGATAGCGCGGAGGTGAGCTACCAGAAGAGCCTCCGGATCTGGGAGGAACTGGGTGACAAGTCGCGCATGGGGGGGTGTTACAATAACCTAGGCAACGTAGCGGGATATAAGGGTGACCAGTCCAAGGCGATAGAATACCTCACACGCAGTCTGCGCATCGGAGAAGAGACCGGCGACAGCTCCGTTATTGCCAGGGCCCTTGGCAACATCGGGGTGGCTCATTACGAGCAGCAGGATTATGATGTGGCCCTGGACTACTTCCATCGGCGTATCGCGGTGGCCGATGCCATCGGCGACAAGCAATGCACGCTGGAGGCTTGGATCTGCATCGGCATAGTGCATGATGTACGCCACGAGCCCGCCCTCGCCCGAGCGGGCTATGTCAAGAGCCTGCGCCTCGCACGCGAAATAGATGATGTGACCAGCACATACGTATCGCTTGCGAGTATCGGCCGATCGGATGTGGCCGAGGGGAACCACATCCGGGGGTTAGCTTATCTGGATAGCAGCGTGGTACTTGCCGAGCAAAGCGGCGATCTCATGAGCACCTCGGCCGCGCTAACGGAGATCACCCGGTCCCATCATATGCAGGGGAACGACACGAAGGCGTTGGTGTTCGCACGACAAGCTCTTTCGAAGGCACGCCTCAGTGGTGGGGTGGAGGTCATGCGCGATGCCGCGGAGGTCAATTACCAGGTGCTCAAAGCGCTCGGCAACGCGTCTGAAGCATTGGCTATGCACGAGCTGTTCATCACCCTGCGCGATAGCCTCACGAACGACCTGAACAAGAAGGCCGTTATGCAACAGCGCTTCCAATACGAATACGACAAGAAGGAAGCGCTCATGACCGCCGAACAAGAGAAAAAGGATGCCATTGCGACGGAAGAGCTCCGCCGCAAGAACCTTCAACGTAACGCCTTCATCGGTGGCTTCGGATCGATGGTGCTATTGGCCGGAACCTTCTTCTTCCAACGCAGAAAGATCAGCAAGGAGAAAGCGCGTAGCGAAGAACTCTTGCTGAACATCCTGCCCGAGGAGGTCGCCGAAGAGCTGAAAGCCAAGGGTTCGGCCGAAGCCGTACAGATAGATCAGGTCACGGTGCTTTTTACCGACTTCAAGGGATTTACGGCCATGAGCGAAGTGCTAAGCCCGAGGGACCTGGTGCGCGACCTCAACGAGTGCTTCAGTGCCTTCGACCACATTACCGGGAAATACGGCATCGAGAAGATCAAGACCATTGGCGATGCCTATATGGCCGCTGGCGGTTTGCCCACGCCCAACACCACGCACGCCACTGATGTGATCAAGGCCGCACCGGAGATGCGCGCCTTCATCACCGAAGGCAAGGCACGGAAAGTCGCCGCGGGCCTCCCCTATTTCGAGGTCCGCATCGGTATCCACACTGGTCCGGTCGTCGCAGGCATCGTAGGTGTAAAAAAGTTCCAGTATGACATCTGGGGCGATACCGTGAATTCGGCTAGCCGCATGGAATCTTCCGGTGAAGTGGGACAGGTCAACATCAGCGAGAGAACTTATGAATTGGTGAAGAGCCAGCCGGATCTCACCTTCAGCCCGCGCGGAAAAGTGCAGGCAAAGGGCAAGGGGGAAATGGAGATGTATTTTGTTGAGCCAGCAGGATAGCAATGCACACTTTGCGTGCCGCCAAAGGATGGAAAGTGGAACGGAGTTCCGATATTAATAACGCGGCTCGCGAGAGGCTCAATACGTCCCAGTTCGCGGAGCATACGGACCGATCCAATGCGCTGACGTGAGGGATAGATCTTGCACGAGGATCTACTGAGGGTCTGAGCTCCCCTTGCCCTTGTTCCAGATATTGAACTCCAGGATGAGCTTCTTTTTATGGATCAGTGTTACCCAATCCACGAAAAGCAATGCGAAGATCATGGCGAGGCCGAGTAACAAGGTGAGGATGGACTTTAGCGAGAAAAGATCATTCACTACATCATGGGTATTGGCCAATGCATGATCGCCCAAGAGGACATAGGCCAGATCGCTGGCGAACTTCCCGACGAAGAACGCCGGTATGATGCGCATAGGGGGCACACGTGCGATACCAGCGGCCAGAAAGAGTGGCGTGCTGGGCAAGGGCAGCAGGCAATAGATCAGTACGAATAAAAAGCCGCTCCGGCCTTTCGTCTTCAGCTTGCCGGCGATGGCATCCATATCCTCCTGTTTGGCCTTGCTGATGAGATGATCGGCCAGCTTCGGTACATAGAGGGTGAGGACATAACGCCCTAGGATGGAGGCGCCAACACCCAAGGCCACCACCAACCAGATATTGAGGTCATACTGTGCCTTGAAGAAGATCATTACCGTAAAAGCGGGTGGTAAGGGTATGGGCGCTACGTCCACCAGGAAGCAACCGACGAAAACCAGCGCATAAGCCCACCACATGTTCAAGTGCCGTTCATGGAACGTTCCGAATTTAGAGGATGGGACAGAACCTTGTCATACGGAGTAAATAAGGTCACATCGGATGGTCCTCGCGTATTGTGGCGGCTCAAGGATGCGTGCGCCGTTCATCAACTATCCCCTTGCCGAACACAAGAAGTATGTGATCGATCTTTGAAAGCGGGTGCCGACCACGAATAGGTATACGCGCATTGAGCGCGCCCGCGCAACATCTTCCAGGGGAACTGAATTAGCTGAAGGGCCGCGTGACGTCGACCGCATTGCAGGGGCTGGTGGCAGGAGCGTGTACGCGAACGTGAACGCATCGGATCGCCGTGGTGCCGCATCAACCCTACTCCGCCTCTTCCTCCTCCTCCTCCTTGTGCACTAAGCCGCCCGCGGCGTACTTGCGCCACTTCTCCACCAACAGGCTCATGTCCGGCGGCAGTGGGCTCTCAAAGCGCATGCGCTTGCCTGTGGCGGGGTGCTCGATCTCCAGCAGTGCTGCGTGGAGCGCTTGGCGGGGGCAGATCTCGAAGGCGTTCAGCACGAATTGCTTGTACTTGGTGAACACCGTGCCCTTCACCACGCGGTCGCCATCATATTCAGCGTCATTGAACAACTGGTGCCCGAGGTAGCGCATGTGCGCACGGATCTGGTGCGTGCGACCTGTCTCCAGCTTGCATTCCACTAGCGTGACGTAGGTGAAGCGCTCCATCACCTTCCAGTGCGTGATCGCTGTTTTGCCCTGCACCGCTTCGGGGAATACCTGCATCACGGTACGGTCCTTCGGTGAACGGCCGATGTGGCCTTCCACCGTGCCCTCGTCCTCCGCAAAGTCGCCCCACACCATGGCTAGGTAGCGGCGGTCGTTGGTGCGGTCGAAGAACTGCCGCGCGAGGTGCGTCATGGCTTCGTCGGTCTTGCCGATCACCATCACACCGCTGGTGTTCTTGTCCAGGCGGTGCACCAGTCCGGGACGCGCTTCCATCTCGCCCACTTTTTTCGGCTGTTGGCCGAAGTGGTGGAGCAGTGCGTTCACCAGCGTGCCCGTCCAATTGCCGTGGCCGGGATGCACCACCAGACCCGCCTGCTTGTTGATGATGAGGATGTGCTCATCCTCGTACAGCACATCCAACGGAATGTTCTCCGGCTTCAGATCCACCACGCGCACGGGCCAAGGCAGCACCATGCTGATGTCGTCCATCGGCTTCACTTGGTAGCTGGGTTTCTGCGCCTTGCCGTTCACACGCACGTGCCCACCGCGGGCGGCCGTGGCCACCCGGTTGCGGCTGACGTTGGGCAGGCGCTCGAAGAGGAACTTGTCCAGCCGCATCGGGCTCTGCCCTTTGTCGCACTGGATGCGGTGATGTTCGTACAACTCCTGCTCCTCCGTGGGATGTGTGCCTTCAGGATCATCTTCGGGGAAGCGGAACTGCGGGCCCGGATCCACCGGTTTTTTCAATGCCGCGCGTTGCGCTCGGGTCAGTTGGCTCATCAGCGTTGCACGATCAGGCGTTGTTGTTCAAGGGTACGGCCTGATGTGTTCAGCGTCCTTACCAGATAAAGTCCCGGGGAAAGGTCACTCAGCGCGATCGGCGTGCCTTCGGTGTATGCGGACCGCAGGGTCGTTCTTCCCGTGGCGTCGAGGATCTCGATCAGCGCGACGGAGGGATCTGCTGCGCGCACCCAGAGCTCCGTGCTGGCCGGATCCGGGTAGATCGTCATCGGTGTGGCGTTTCCGATCTCCGGAACTCCCGCGAAGGGATCCACGGCGCTTACCATCACCGGGCGCATCATCCAGCTGCCCTGCACCTGGCTCTGTGTCCAACCGTTGCCCACGTTGTAGAACATACGATCGTTGTTCACCCGGTTCTTGTCCAGCCCCAGGTTCATGCGCACCGCGTTCTGCGTCCATCCAACGTAGAAAGTGCCGCTCACCAAAATGGTGCTGTCCAAGGGATATTCCACAAAGTAGTTCGGTCCCCACGGACGATACTCGGGTGAGTTGAACGTGATGTTCTGGAAGATGGGCTCGCTCTGCAGATCGCTCCACACCGTTATCAGGAAGTTCCCATCCAACGGATCATTCGGAATGTCGCTGTACGTGAAGATGGGATCGAAGTAGAGGCGCAGCGCGCGCAGTGAATCGGAGCCCTGTGTATCGAAGCGGTACGCGAGGCGACCACCTTGTGCGTTCACGAGCGAATAACCCGATTCGGCGCTGCCATCATCGTAGGCGTAGTAGTTGCTGATCTCCTGCACCAGCCGCGTGCTGTCATTGTGGATCAACGCGTCGGGTGAAGCGTTGGTCCAGAACACCGTTTCAGGAAAGGCCGCATCGGTGCAGCCGGACAGATCGTAGATGAAGTTGTTCGGTACAGCGTTGATCGGATGCGCGCTGTTGAACGTCGTGCTCGCGTTGGCGCTGATGTTGTTGCCGTAGTTGTCAAAAGATCCGCCCGCGCCACAGTCCGCCACCTCGTAGCCCCAGGTAATGAACTTGTCAGCGATGTCCAGGTTCTTCTGCTGCAGATCCACGTTGGTGGCCATGTAGCTGGAAGGGGAAGCGATGAACTTGGCGAAGGGCACCGAGGTGTAGGGTGTCAACAGCGTATTGACCGGATAAGTGAAGGCCACGTCCTGCAACACCGTATCCGCCGCGCTGCGCTGCGCATAAAGCCGCACGTAGTCGATGTGCCAGAGGTCCACTTGGCCCCCAAGCTGGCCACGGTTGCTGAAGCGCATGCGGAAGCCGTTCTTCAAAAAGTCCTCGGAGAGGATGGGCAGCAAGACCTGCTGGAAGGGTTGCGGTGCCGTACCGGGATAGGGCGTGCTCCAGGCCAGCGACCACGCATTCACGGGAGCAGGTGCGTAGAACTCGAGCCGCAGACTGTCCGTGGGGTCCGTATCGGCATCACCACTGAAGCCTCGGGGTTGATAGAGGAAGCTGAGGTACACGCTGTCCGCCGGGAATGCTGTAAGGTCGATGGGCACGGAGGTCATCACATCCGCGAGGCCTTGCAGGTTCGGGAAGTCGGGTGAATAGGGATAGCCCGTGCGGTCCAGGCCGTCGAAACTGGCCACGCCGATGGTGGGCGGATCCACGGCATAGGTCGCGTTCACATAGGCGCGATCCTCTTCCCACAGGATCAGCGGCTGTTGTGTGTTGTCCACGTTGAGGAAGCTGCGGTTATCCGCCGGTACCTGGTACACGAGCAGCGAATCCTGGACGATCTGCGGCGTGAGGAATGTGGTATCTGTGGTGGCATCGCCTACGGTGTCCAGCAAGGAATACGACGGCCACATGTCGATCAGTACGCCATTGGCCGGGTACTGGTCCAACTCGTAGCGCATCACGGCAATGGACGGGAGCGGCTCCACGTAGAACGTGTCCACCCCCACGGTGTCGATGGTGGCATGGAAGGTGGTGTCCAGACTGAAGGCCATGTCCGTTGTGCTGATACCGGCCACTTCCAAGCGATAGATCGTTGCGATGAGCGCGACCCCCACATCGGCGCTGGCCGCATTCAGGTGGCGCGTACGGTCAACGGAGAAATCATCCACCACCGGCAGGCTGAGCGGCAGATAGTCGTACAGGTAGATCTCATGGGCTGTGGCCGCGCGCACGGGAGCATCCTTCGCATCGCGTGCAGGGCGCGCATGCAACGCCTCTTCGCGTTCGGCACCGATCTTCTGTGCCTGCATTGCGCAGGCCAACAGCACCGTTACCAGGAGTGCACTAAAGCGTTGTATCCGGTTCATTCGTTGTCTTTTCATTCCGCTTGCTCTTCGGCACATCCTCCGGATCCAGGGAAAGCCATACATCGATCATACCGCCCGCACCAATGGTGTTGTTGCGGAACGGCTCGGGCGACTGCCGCACCACACGCGCCAACGCCGTATCGGCACTGGTATTGCACTCCGGGCATTGCACCACCACCCCCACATTCAACGAGGCCATGTTCAGCGTGGCCTTTACCTCGGCGAAGGCCAGGCCTAACACATCGGGCACCTGCACCGGTTCGCCCTCGGTGCCGCTACCCAGCACAAGCGTGATCGCTTCGCCCTTTTGGATGCGTGCCTCCGTCTTGATCGGCCGGCCTTGGTACAACTGGGCCACTACACAGTCCACACAAGGATCAGGACGGTACTGCAGTTCCTTGACCTTGATGCCGAGGATGTCCAGCACGCTGATCGCCTGCCGCTTGCTCAGGTTCACCAGTTGCGGCATGTTCAGCATCTTCGGTTGGCTGGCGTTCATCACCAGGAACACGAAGCGGTCCGGCTTCACAGTGCGCCCCGGACCCGGATCCTGATCCACCACCGTGCTGCGCGGCACTTCATCGTTGTAGACCGAATCGATCACCTCGGCACGTAGCCCTTTGCCCTCCAGCACGGCCACGGCCTCCTCCAGCATCAGGCCCTTGATCGCAGGCACTTCCACCTTGGCATCGTGTCGGGTGTATAAGGCTAGCCAGAGCCACCCTCCGATCAGGAGGAGCAATGCAACACCGAAGGGTGCGAATGCCCGGGTGATCCGCTTCTTGTTCGCCATGCGCCATACCACGCGCAAAGCCTTATTCGCGCGTGGTCGGCGAAGATAGTGGCCCCTCCACTTGCCACCTTCCGGCACATTTCACAGCCCGTGGTTCGCAATGCCCGCAGTTGCCACACGCATGGCGCGGCAGGTGCCTCAACTTCGCCAACGCTATTCCTCCGGACATGCCCCTCCCCTTGATCGCCGTGTTCCGCGGCGGCTACACCGGCGAATCGGTGATCAGCCAACAGAGCGCCCAGCGCATGATGGACGCCGTAGACCGCGCCCTGTATGAGCCCGTGTTCATCGACCTGGACCGCGAGGCGTGGAGCTGCAAAGCACCGGACGGCCGCAGCCTGCCCATGGACCGTGGATCGTTGACGGTGGACATCGGCGGCAGCCAACGCAGGGTGAACATGGCGCTGATCGCCATCCACGGCCCTCCCGGCGAGGATGGCCGCTTGCAGGGGCTGTTGGACATGCTGGGCATTCCCTACCAGACCGGTGGCGTGCTGAACATGGCCCTTACCTTCAGCAAGTACAGCACCACCGCCATGCTGCGCCAGCTGGGCTTTCCCGTGGCCAATTCGCTCCTGCTATCGGGACGCGATGCCGTGAACGAACAAGCCGTGCTGGACCAGGTAGGCCTGCCCTGCTTCGTTAAGCCCGACCAGAGCGGCAGCAGCCTGGGGGTGAGCAAGGTGAAGACCGCGGCCGAACTGAGACCAGCACTGGACAAAGCCTTTAGCGAGGATGGCGTGGTGATGTGCGAGGCCATGGTCTCCGGCCGCGAACTGACCTGCGGCGTGATCCGCCTGAACGGCACCATACAGGCACTTCCCGTGTGTGAGATCCGCCACTCCCACGAGTTCTTCGATTTTGAGGCCAAGTACCACGCGAAGGACACCGAGGAATTAATACCGGCTCCGCTACCACCGGAGGTAACGCGTATCGTACAACAGCGAAGCGAAGCGATCTACCGCGCGCTGGGCTGTCGCGGCATGGTGCGGGTGGACCATTTCTTCACCGGTGATACATCCGCCGCGAACGGCGGCGTAGTGACCATCGAATTGAACACCACGCCCGGTTTCAGCGGCGCCAGCATCTTCCCGAAGATGTTGGAGGTGTGCGGCATCGGCGTTCCTGCGGCCATCAATGGATTGATCGCCGAGGGTCTTCAATGCGGCCGATGATCCTCCATCAGCCACCGCACCAGCTTCCATACGGCCTGTCCGCGGTGGCTGATCGCGTTCTTCCGCATGGGGTCGAGCTCCGCGAAGGTGAGGTCGCTCATCTGCGGCAGGAACACGGGATCATAACCGAATCCACCCGCACCGCGCGGTGCATCGGTGATGGTGCCACGCACCGCGCCTTCGAAGACCTGTTCCCCGCTGGCGTCGATGTAGGCGATCATGGTACGGAAGCCCGCGTCGCGGTCCGCAACACCCTGCAGTTCCTTCAGCAGTCGCGCCATGTTCGCAGCGGGATCGCGCGCGGGACCTGCGTAGCGCGCGCTGTACACGCCGGGTACGCCGCCCAGCGCATCCACCTCCAAGCCCGTGTCGTCGGCGATGCACGGAAGTCCACAACGCTCGTACACGTACCGCGCCTTCTGCACGGCGTTCGCCTCCAGCGTGTCACCCGTCTCGGGCAGTTCCTCCGTGATGCCGAGCTCGGGCAGTCCGATCACACGCCACGCAGCAGGGAGCAAGGCGCGCAGCTCGGCCACTTTGCCGGCGTTGGAGGTGCAGAGGACGAGAGAGGCTTCCATGGGCGCAGAGTTACGTCCTGTTCCCGTATCGCTTCAACATGAGCCCGATCAGAAGGAGCATCGCCGCGATGAAGCGCGACCTGGCCTCGGTACGGCACAAGGGCAGTTTTGCGCGGCATGCCATGCAGGCTTTTTCAGGGGTTGCCCTCATCACCCTCAGCCAGTTGGTCCTCACGCCGATCATCGCGCGGATCTATGGCCCTGCGAGTTATTCCATCTACGGCCTCTTCCTCGCGCTGGCCTCCAACTTCGCACTTATCGCCGAGCTGGGATATACATCGGCCTACGTTCTGCCGCGCGATGATGACGGTTTTCTCAACCTGGTGCGGATAAATCTAACGGCCCTCGGCGTGATCGTGGCACTGCTCGTACCGATATGCCTCGCCAAGGATCTCGTCTACCAGCTCATCCCGGACTGGTCCATGCTCGGCAACTGGATCTACCTGCTGCCCGTTGGCGTATTGATCACCTCGCTTCCGATCCTCATGACGCATTGGCTCACACGGGTGAAGGCGTTCGGCCGAAGCGCCTATCTGGGCGGTGCCACGAACATCGGCCTTCGGCTGTTCAACGTGGGCTATGGAACTGCCGCTCACGGGCAGACCGGTGGGCTGATCTTGGGCGAAGTGATCATGCGAACGCTATCCTTGGGGCTCTATATCCGCACACTTATCCCACATGGTATTAAGCGCACGCTGAATGGATGGAGCCGAAGCAGCATGTGGCGCACGGCCCAGGAATACAAACGCTACCCGCTCTTCATCTTCCCTGAGAAATGGGTGTCGCTCATGGGCATGCAGGCACCCATCTATCTCCTGGTCGCCTCCCCCACACTGGTGGGCAAATACACCATGGCCAGTGCCTTGCTGCTCATGCCCCTGCGTTTGCTCGGGTACAGCTTCAGCAACGTGTACCTGCAAAAGGCCAACGAATCTTGGCAAAAAGGACCGGCGGAACTGGGCCGTGTTACCTGGGGTCTGTTCCAGCGCTTGTTACTGTTCGGTGCGGTACCGTTCGCTGTTCTCACTGTTTTCGGCGACCTGATATTCTCCTTCTTCTTGGGTGCCCAATGGACGGGTTCGGGCGTGATGGCTTCGCTCCTCGGGCCATTCTTCTTCATGCGCTTGCTCTCCGAACCCATCTTCACTGTACTGAACGTAGTGCGCAAAGAGCACCTGATGATCCAGTTCCAATCCGTGCTGTTGCTCGTCCGCTGGGGCTCCATGCTCGCCGTGCTCTATGCCACGGGTGATCCGGTGCTCGCCCTTGCGGCGTTCTGCGTGGTGAGCACCGTGGGCCAGATCGTGATCACCGCCATCTTGTTGCATTACGCCCATTCATCGTGGACCAAAGGGCTCGTCCGCGCATTGGCAGTGGAACTGGCCTGCGTGGCGCTGATGATGGGACTTCGTTTCATGTTCCTCGGCACCTGGGCACCTTCATTGAACATCCATACATGATGCGGGGCTTTACGGAGCACCCCTATCTTGCTCTTCCCGGCCCACGGACCGCCTGAACTATGCGCACGCTGCACATCACGTCCTGGTATCCCAACACGCGTGAACCCCGGGAAGCACCGTTCATTCAGCGTCATGTGGAAGCGCTTCGTCTATGCGAGGAACACGAAGTATGGCACGTGCACGTATTTCACGGAGCGCGATGGCAACTGCATCGTAAGGGGCTACATGCCGACCGCACCCTGATGTGGGAGACACCTATCAAGCGATGGTATGTGATCGAGGTCCTCACTTTTTTGCTCATTGCGTATGCTTGGTCCACACGCGACCGCAAGAGACCGGTGGACCTTGTGAATTTCTACATCGCATACCCCGCCGGCGTGCGGATCAAATGGCTACGCACACTGATCCGTCGGCCAATGGTGTTCGCGGAACAATGGAGTGCTTACCATTTCAACTTTCATGGTGCTGGAAGCGGGGCGCACCGGGCCAGGCGCATCTTTCATCACGGCATACCGCTGGTGTGTGTATCCCATGCGCTCGCTGATGACATCCGCACATTCTCGGATCGCAAGGACCTCGAAGCGCACGTGGTAGACAATGTGGTGGATGTTACGGCCATGAATGCCGGCGGTCCCGTCCCGGTTCAGGAGGGACGGTTCTTCGCCGTCTCCCTCTGGCGACGGCCCAAACGTCCCGAGGTCATGCTTGAAGCACTTGCCCTATTGATCGCTCAAGGACGCCCGGCCCACCTGCGACTAGGTGGTGATGGTCCGGAGATGGACGCCATCCGCAACACCATCGAGCGACTTCATCTGCAGGATCACGTGACCTTACTGGGGCGGCTTCAACCCGCGCAGATCGGCGCCGAACTGCACGCAGCACACGCGCTCTGGCATTGTTCGGATTATGAGACGTTCTCCGTGGTATGTGCGGAAGCATTGTGCTGTGGCACGCCCGTGTTCGCGTCGAACGTGGGCGGCATACCGGGCTTCGTGGACGCTTCGAACGGCACCTTGATCGATCATAACGATGCCGCTAGCTGGACCAAAGCGGTGAACGATAGCTGGGCACCGGTCCTTGTCATCGATCGAATGGACCTTGCCGCACGCATGTCCCGGAGATTCTCTCCCGCAACCGTTGGGGCACGGTTCCAAGGAATACTGAATGATATCGCCGGCCGATCCGACCGGATCCGAGTATGAGCATAACCGCGGCCAATAAAAGCATCCGCGAGCTTCGCGGCGCGCATGTGCTGCTCGTTTCACCCGAACCATGGAATGGCATACAGCTTAGCAAACACGATGTGGCACGCGCGCTGGTGGCACGAGGAAACACGGTGTGCTTTCTCGGCCCCCCGAGGGGGCGCAAGTTGAAGGTCTCCCTCACTGG
>JBKJNF010000079.1:0-5291 GCA_046596155.1 Flavobacteriales bacterium
CTTCAGGAACATGCTCACCTTTTCCGGCCCCATGGGAATGGGCACCAACTTGCCTTGACGAACCCATGCCCGCACCGTGTTCGGATGGCAGCGCAACATGGCCGCTGCCTCCGGGAGGGAGAGCATCGGTTCGTGATCGATCTCGCTGGTGGTGGGCTTCTCCATGCTCAGGAACGATGGGCCGTAGCGTACAAGAAGCGAAATAACATGATGCGCTGGGAAATCACGCTGGGGAAAATATTCCACAGCGATCTACCTCCGTTGGGTTCAGGGCGCCCTAAGCGGCGTGCACGTGCGAGGGTGCATCGCAGGATCACTTTGTTGGGCTAATGCTGGTGGGGGGGGCAAAGAAAAACCCGGGCAAAGCCCGGGTTTTCAGTAGCCCGTAGGGGAATCGAACCCCTGTTTCATCCGTGAAAGGGACGCGTCCTAACCCCTAGACGAACGGGCCATTACCTCAGTTCCCCTAACCGTTCATGCTAGCGCAGTGGCGGTCAACGGGGCGGCAAATGTAAACGGTTCAGGGAAGCTTCCAAATAATGCCTTGCCCGAAGTGGTCCGGCAGGGGTCTAGGTCACGTCGTCCGCGTCCGTCTGGAAGCGGAAACCAAGACGTTTGCCCGTGCTGATCTGCGTGTTGGCGTTCAGTTCGTTGACCTCGCTCACGGTCACCTGGTTCACTTGGTCGTAAGGTGGGGCCAGCAGGTCGAAGTCCAGCACATAAATGATGGCGGAGAGCAGCACTTCCTTCAGCTTCTGTCGGTCAATGTTGTTCTCGGCCAGGTCGTTATAGAGGAAGCCCATCTGCCGTTTGCCTTGCACGAAGAAGTGGTTGTCCTTATTCACGAAAAGGCGGGCCACCAAGTAGCCCAGGTCACGTTCCCGGTTGTATTTGAAGGAATCGCTCAGGAAGTTGTACATGTTGATGGTGCCGAAGTACCCGCGCAGTTCATCTTCGGACAGGTAGCTCGTCTTCCACAGGCTATGCGATTGGTCCAGCTTGAACACGTTGGAGTGCATATGGAAGATGATGGTGTCGCCGGCCACTTTGAGTTCCGCCGCCATTTCGCCCTTATCGGTGTACTTTACGGTAAGGCGCCTGTCCTTGACCCCAACGGTGCCGTCGAGGTCCGCGGCGATCTCGAGCAGGAGGTCATTTAGAACGCGGAAAACGTCCACGGTGAGCGCGTGCACGTCCTGTTTCATGCTGCTCTTGGTCTCCAGCATGCGCACGATCATGGCGCGGGGATCGTTGGCGCGGGCGGGTGGTGGGGCGGCTTTCTTTTTCATCAGTAGGCGCGGGCGAAGATGACGCGTTGTGTGCTGGGCTTTCCGGTGACCATGCAGTCGCCAGGGGTTCGGTCGCCTTCAAGGGGGATGCAGCGGATGGTGGCCTTGGTCTCGTTCTTCACCTTCTCCTCGGACTCCGGCGTGCCATCCCAATGGGCCAGCAGGAAGCCACCTTTTTCGATCTCCACTTTGAACTCGTCATAACTGTCCACCGCGCGGGTCATGTTCTCGCGCATGGCCAGGGCCTTTTGGAAAAGGTTGTCCTGGATGGCCTGCAGCAGGTGCTCCACTTTGTCGGCCAGATCGGCCACTTGCATCACTTGCTTCTCCAACGTATCGCGGCGGGCCACTTCCACTGTGCCGTTCTCCATGTCACGCGGCCCAACTGCGATGCGAACGGGGTACCCCTTGAACTCGTACTCCGCGAACTTCCATCCCGGCTTCTTGGTATCGTCGTTATCGAACTTCACGGTGATGCCTTTGGCGCGCAGGGCATTGATCGTGGGCGCGATGTATTCGCCGATGGCGGTGAGCTGCTCGCCGTTCTTGGCAATGGGCACAATGGCTACCTGCACTGGAGCGAGCTTCGGTGGCAGCACTAAGCCATGATCATCGCTGTGCGTCATGATCAGGGCACCAACGAGGCGCGTGCTCACACCCCAGCTGGTGGCCCACACGAGCTCTTGTTTATTCTCCTTGCTGGTGAACATCACATCGAAGGCCTTGGCGAAGTTCTGACCCAGGAAGTGCGAGGTGCCGGCCTGCAGCGCCTTACCGTCCTGCATCATCGCTTCGATGCAATAGGTGTCCTCGGCACCGGCGAACCGCTCGCTCGCGCTCTTCACGCCCTTGATCACGGGTATGGCGAGCCATTCCTCGGCGAAGGTGGTGTACACGTCGAGCATCCGGCGTGTTTCCTCCACGGCCTCTTCCTTGGTGGCATGTGCAGTGTGGCCTTCCTGCCAGAGGAACTCAGCAGTGCGCAAGAAGAGGCGGGTGCGCATTTCCCAGCGGACCACATTGGCCCATTGGTTGATCAGCAGGGGCAGGTCGCGGTAGCTCTTGATCCAGCCACGGTAGGTATTCCAGATGATCGTTTCGCTCGTAGGGCGGATGATGAGCTCCTCCTCGAGCTTGGCTTCGGGATCCACCACCACGCCATGCACGGGATCGCTCTTCAAGCGGTAGTGCGTTACCACGGCACACTCCTTCGCGAATCCCTCCACGTGGCTGGCCTCCTTGGCCAAGTAGCTCTTGGGGATGAACAGCGGGAAGTAGGCGTTCACGTGGCCGGTGGCCTTGAACATGTCGTCCAGCGCGCGCTGCATTTTCTCCCATATGGCGTAGCCGTGGGGCTTGATCACCATGCATCCGCGCACATCGCTATGTTCGGCCATGTCAGCCTTCAGCACAAGGTCGTTGTACCATTTGGCGTAGTCGTCCGCCCGCTTTGTCAACTGCTCGCTCATCGGAAGGCCGGTTCTGGTATTAGCTTTGATGATATACAGCGCGCAAGATTACAACTCACGCGCTCAGCGTTGCGTTCCACTTACTACCTCCTTCGATACACGCCCATGAGAAACCTGATCGCCACCCTTCCGGCACTGTTCCTGTTGGTCGCTTGCGGCTCGTTGCGAGAGACCTCCGCCGTGCGTGATGATGTATACGACATCCCGGACCGCACCCTGATGGCCTCCGTTGCACCAGCGACCCCTGAACCTGCCAAGGAGGTTGCGTATTACGATCCCGACCAGGCCTCGCGTTATGCCCCTGGAACCTATGCCGACCGCACGTATAACGACCCCTATTACTACAACTATAGCCGCTTCGGCTTCGGATACAGCAACTTCGGTAGCTACAACGGCATGGGCATCGGTATGGGTTGGAACAGCGGCTATGGAAACAACACGTGGTACAACAGTCCCACCGGGTATTATGACCCCTACTGGGGCACTAGTTGGCAGAGCGGTTATGGCCTGTATGGTGGCAACCCGTACGGGGGGTATTACAACCCCTGGAATGCGGGCTATGATCCGTACGGTTGGGGCCAGCCCCACTATGGTGGCTATTCCTCCTACTATGGTGGTTACAACCCCTACATGGGGGGCTATAACCCATATGGCGGTGGCGGTTATGTTCTTGGCGGCGGTAATGGTCCGGGGTCGTCCGTTGTGGTGGCACATCGCCCTGGTATGAGCGGCGGCGGCTCCTTCGGCAGCACCAGCTCGCAACCCCGCACCAGCCGAACGGTTCCGGGTCTGTTGACCCCTCCGCCTGCATCCCGATCTGTGCGCAACGATGTATTCTTCAGCCCTGCTGGTGGTACCCGTAACACGCCATACACACGGCCGGACCGCACCACCACGCCGGACCGTGGCACGCGCACCACGCCTGATGCCAAACCCGAGCGCAAGGATGCTCCTGCGCGTGACAAGGGAACGCAGCCGCGCGAGCGTCGCGAACAGCGCGACCATGCCCCCCGCACTTTCGGCGGTGACCAAGGCACTTCACCGGGCCGCGACTCCGGCGGTCGTGACAGCGGCGGTAGTTCACCTTCCACCAGCCCACGACCGCGTCGTTAATGAGAACGACCCTGCGCAAGTTCCGAGCGCTGCTTTCATTGAGCCTATTGTTGGCCTTGCAGGCCAACGCCCAGAACGAAGAGGATGTCCTGCGGTACGCCCTTACGCAGCCAGGTGGCACAGCGCGTAGCTGGGCCATGGGCAGCGCCTTCGGGGCCGTGGGTGCTGATCCCGCCAGTGCCTCCATCAATCCGGCGGGCTTCGGCCTGTACAATGCGTCGGAGCTGAGCTTCACGCCCGTTCTGGAGTCCAACAACATCAAGAGCAACTACTACGGGACCTCAGCTTCCGCAGGCACCGAGCGCTTCGCCTTGAACAACCTGTCGCTGATGCTGAACGTGCCGAACGCGGGCGGTGACTGGCGAGGTGGCACCTTCGGCTTCTCCTTCGACAGACAAGCCAGCTTCCATCAGTTCCCTCGCGCCGTGGGCGAGCGAGTGCCGAGCACCATCATCCAGCGGTTCGTGAACGAATCGGATGGCGTGTCCTACACAGATCTTGAAAATGATGCGTTGCCGTTCACCAGCACACTCGCTTGGTACACGTATGCCATCGACACGGTACCGGGTACCACGGATCAATACCAGTCGGCCATTCCGTGGGGCAGTGAGGTCAAGCAGGTGCACACGATCGATGCGAGCGGCCGCATGAACACCTCCAGCTTCTTCTACGCGAACAACTACATGGACCGGCTGTACATTGGTGCCACGCTGGGTTTGGTGAGCACACGCTTCGAGCGGCACACGGTGCAGGAGGAGACCACCTTGGACGAGAATATAGACCTGAAGACGGTACGCTATACCGAAGATCTGGTAACCACCGGCAACGGGCTGGACCTGAAGATCGGTGTGATCGGCCGCGTTGGCGATCGCTTGCGCTTAGGTGCGGCCTTCCACAGCCCCATGTGGCTGGCGTTGAACGATGCGTACAGCTACAACATGCGCACGGATTTCCGGGCGGGCGACAGCTACAAGGAGTTCTCGCCGGACGGCACGTTCAGCTACCGCGTGAATACACCGTGGCGCACGGTGGCCAGTGCGGTGTACCAAGTGGGCAAGGTGGGCCTTATCAGCATGGACTACACCTACACGAACTTCCGTACGGCGCGGTTGCGGGCCAGCCAGGACCTAGTGGATGAGTATAACTTCGCGGTGGAGAATGACGCGATCAAGAACAGCTTCTTGAGCACGAACGGATTGCGCGTGGGCACCGAGTGGCGGTCGGGCGGCTGGTATTTCCGCGCGGGCTGGGGCTTTCAACAGGACCCGTATAGTAAGGTTGATCGCCGGCATGGCACGGCGCGCCGATCTTTCAGCGGGGGCGTGGGCTTTCGCGCCACGCACGTGAGCGTGGACCTCGCCGGAGTATATGATACGCGGGACACCTACTACTTCCCCTACAGCCCGGACCTGGTGAACCC
>JBKJNF010000202.1:0-2684 GCA_046596155.1 Flavobacteriales bacterium
CTGCCGATCCGAGGAACGCTACTGGCGAAGGACACAACGGTGTGGCACCTCCCGCATCGAGCGCACCCGAACTGAGGAACGCAACTGGCGGAGGAAACTACGGCGTGGCACCTCCCCTGCCCGATGCGAAGCATGCTGAGGTGTATGATAAGGTTCAAGAACCAACGAGTGCTACTGAAACGAGGAACGCAACTTCTGGGGGAGCTTACGGCGTGTTACCTACCCCAGCGGGTGCCCTGGAAACCAAGAATGGATCTGGTGCGGGGAATTATCAGACTGCGCAGGCCCCTCTGGGCGCTGCCGAGCCGAGTGCGAGTCATGTGTATGGGTCTCTTGAGACCGTCACCAAAGGTCGAGGTCTACTTCGAAGCTCATCGGCAGGCCCCACCTCAATGCCTCATATCGAGTCGTTCGGCTACAGCGGAACCCCTGCAGATCCTTCTTCCAACGCAGCACGAGAAACGAAAGGGTCCGGAACTGCTGTGGAAAAACCGGGGGCGATCGAACCCGAGAAAAAGACGAGTGAGAAGACAGCTCCTGGCGAAAGACCTGGCCAGACCAGTTCGTCGAGCACAAAGGCGGGAGCATTGACCGTGCCTGGTGAAGCGACGCATGCCACAGGATCCGGCGCCGAACGCGGCAGCGGCAGCAAAAAGACCGAAGCAAAGGACCACAGTGAAAAGACATTCAAGGAAAAGCAGGCCGAGGCTCAAATGAGGGCCAAAGAAGCCGAAGCGGCCAAGGAAAAGGAGGTGAAGGAAAAGAAGGACAAGGAGACGAAGGCTAAGAAGGGTAATCACAAATGATCCATAACGGAATACAATGAAAGCCCAACACCGCAAGGTACGAAGCCACATGGTCTGCAACGCACTCCTCTTGGTCTGCTCGCTGGCCATGCACATGGAGACCCGCGCACAAATGGCCGCCACCAGCCCGCTTCTAGAACAAGGGCCCGAGGTGCTACTGGAGGATTGGAACGGTCTGCCCATCCCGTTCAGCCGGATGGTCGATGGTGCGGTCAGCCTTGGGAACGAACACGTGATGTTCTTCAGCGGAGCGCGGTGCATGATCTACGACATGAAGGATCACGCGCATCCCTATGCACCCTTCGCGATGATGGATTCGCTCCAAGGCTGGCCGAAAGCCTGGGTCGGTCCCATCAGTGATGCGGTCGAACTCAACGATACGATCAACTTGATCTTCCGGGACAGTGCTTATCTCATCATGGACGTAAGGACCTACCAAGTAAGTGGCCCCTTCGCGTTCTCGGGACTTCCGACCGACTGGAACGGAAAACTGAACGCGGTCGTGCGCTGGAGCGCCAACCAGATGCTCTTCTTCCATGGTGACGAATACGTGGAATGGAACCTTGGCGATGACACCATGTCGGACAATGCGAAGTTCGCTTCATGGCCCGGATGGCCGAAGGGTTGGACCTCCATTGACGCCGCAGCGAACCCCGGCTATGGCATGACCTACTTCTTCCGCGGTGATCAGTACATGGCGTACGACCTCTCGCTGAACGGTTTCGTTCCGGGCTACCCCAAGCGCATAGGGACCAAGTAGGCCCGAACCACCCGATCCATTGATCATGCTTTCCAAAAGTTCTTCCGCCACGCGTACGTGGCAGGTCTTCCTCGCGATGTGGTTCTTCGTTCACGCCTTGTCACCCCTAATGGCCCAACGTGGCGGAGCGGCCACGTTGGCAAGATCGGCGGCGTGGGTGCTGCCAGAGCGTTTCGCTTTGGGCATCACCGCGGTAACTCCCTACCAGTTGGGCATGGACTTGTTCGTCGCCGGCACGCTGGGCATCGTCCACAAAACGAGCGAAGGAGCCCAAGAGCCTTTCGAACTGGCAACCATAGCGGGCTGGCCCAAGGCATGGGGTCAACGTGGAGTGGATGCTGCGTTCACACCCAAGAACGGCACGATCACACTAACACAAGGCAGGCAGTATGTGAACTACGACCTCGTGCATCAACGCATCTCCTTGCCAATGATGCTCTCGCTGCCCACGGACTGGAAGGCCGTGGATGGAGCCGCCGCCTGGGAGGCAGGCTCTGTGATCCTCACACGTGGAGAGGACTACGTGCTGTACAAACCATTGTCGAACACCTTTTCATCGCCCGGCAAGCTAAGCGCATGGACCGGTTGGCCCAACGCTTGGACCGATGGTGTGGACGACATACTGGAAGGCGATGCCGGCCTCTTGTATTTCTTCCGAGCGAAAGAAGTGGTGGCCTTCGACCTGGCCGCAAAGCGGTTCATTGGTACACCTCGTTCATTCGGGGAACAAGCCGTGGAGTTGGATGCGACCGCCTGGTGCGCAATGGATGCTCCGACCAGCACGGGCAACGTGCGCGAAGTGGTGAACATACAGACCGTGCCTGTCATAGGTGCCCATATGGGAGCGGACTTCACCGACGAGTTGCTTCCGGGTGCCCGCCTTGCCGCGATCAACGTATGGGGGCGCTATCAAGTGAACGCGATGCAATGTGTGTTCGCTGATCCTTCGGGCGGCACGTTCCCTGGGAAACTCCATGGGAAGGCCATTGGCGAACCATCAACGTTCACACTTCAACCGGATGAATGCCTTACTGGTGTGCGTGGCGCCTACAAAGGGCCCATGGGCGACCACCTGCACGCGATCCAATTCGTGACCTCCTCGCAGACGTCCCCGTTGT
>JBKJNF010000158.1:0-5522 GCA_046596155.1 Flavobacteriales bacterium
CAGCTATTGTCCATACCGCCTTCGGTTCAAGCATCCGTTCGGCACAGCACATGGCCTGCGAGATGGCACCGATGCTGTGTTCATCCGGGCCGAGCAGGATGGCATGGTCGGTTATGGGGAGGTCACCTTGCCGCCTTATCTCAGCGAAAAGATCCCGCAGGTACTGGAAACCCTCGGTGGGATCCACGTTCCAGCCGGGCGCTCTGTAGCGGAGATCCTAGGGCACGTGGATGTGCTGGTGGATGTCCGCCGGAACCCGGGCTTGAGGGCCGGGCTGCACTGTGCGCTGATCGACCTGCAAAGCCGAATGGGCGGGATGAGTGTCCGGGAGTTCATGGGCATCCGAACTGACAACGAACCAGTAACGTTGGTCACCTTGGGCATCGGTCCAGTGGAAACGATCCAGGAAAAGCTCGCGGAGTTGCCTTCCAGCGACGCCTTGAAAGTGAAGTTGGGAGACCTGCTTTCTGTTGGTCGATTACAGGCCATAAAAAGATTGGATAACAGGAAGTTATTCATGGATGGCAATCAAGGAGCTTTAAGTATGGATAACGCCATGGACTGGATCCAGGCCGTTGGCTTGGACCGGATACTTGGCGTTGAACAGCCGTTCAGCGTGGAGCAGGATCCGTGGAACAGGATCTTGGCTCAACAGGGCAAGGTGACCGTCTTCGCCGACGAATCCATGCAGGACCTTGGCAGCTTGCAGGCCAGCAGTAGGTATTTCGGTGGGGTGAACCTGAAGCTTATGAAATGTGGCGGGTTGGACCGGGCGTTGGCCATGGCCGATGAAGCGGGACGGACTGGGCTGAAGCTGATGCTGGGAAGCATGAGCGAAAGTTCGCTGGGCTGCACAGCGATGGCACAGCTGGCCTGCATGGCGGATGTGGTGGATCTGGACGGGCCGTGGTTGCTGGCGAATGATCCGTTCACCGGGATCACTATGGCCCAAGGCCGGTTGGTTCTGCCTAGCGGACCAGGCTTCGGGACCACGCTTCGTGCTCAACTGGACTTTAACCCTATTGTCACATAATTTATATTATGTTAAGTCGTATTCGACTGAAGACCTGCCCTATAGTGAGCTGCTGTCCGATTCATCGCCTTCGCCTACCTTTGGCCTGCCCCAAGCGCCAAGCTATTCGGCTCCCCGGTCCCGCGACCGGTTCCGCAACTGTCCCAGGCGCCATCCCCAGCGGATCATTGTGCGCCGGACCGATCGAGGGGCTTTACCGAAAAAACGTACGCGTGGTTCAGGCCCAATGAACCTGAACTCGCACCTGAAGCATCAAGATGCACCAGATCACCTTTGACAAGCTCGGCCTTATCGAGCCCATTCTAAAAGCCCTCCAGACGGAAGGCTACACCACCCCCACGCCGATCCAGGCACAATCCATTCCCTACTTGCTAGAAGGGCGCGACTTGCTCGGCTGCGCGCAGACCGGCACGGGTAAAACGGCCGCATTCGCCATCCCCATGATCCAGCGGATGATGAACAACCCGGTGGCCAGCGACCGCGGTCCTCGCCGCCCGATCCGGGCCTTGGTGCTCACGCCCACCCGCGAACTCGCCATCCAGATCGAAGAAAGCTTCCGTGCCTATGGCCGCAACACCCCGCTGAGGTACACGGTGGTCTTTGGTGGCGTTGGCCAGAAGCCCCAGACCGACGCCCTCCGTGCCGGTGTGGATGTGTTGATCGCCACCCCGGGCCGTTTGCTGGACCTGATGAACCAAGGCTATGTACACCTGAACAGTTTGGAGTTCTTCGTACTCGACGAAGCCGACCGCATGCTCGACATGGGCTTCATACATGATGTACGCAAGGTGATCGCGGCCATCCCTCCCAAGCGCCAGACACTGTTCTTCAGCGCCACCATGCCGCCGGAGATCGTCAAACTGTCCTCCTCCATCCTCACCAACCCGGTGAAAGTGGAGGTTACACCCGTTTCCAGCACAGCGGAAACCGTGCAACAGCAGATCTACTTTGTTGATAAGGGCAACAAGGGCGCCCTGCTCATGCACTTGATCAAGACCATGGACATCCAGCAAGCGCTTGTGTTCACGCGCACCAAGCACGGAGCGGACAAGCTGGCCAAGTACCTCGAAAAGGGCGGTATCAAGGCCGATGCCATACACGGCAACAAGGCCCAGAACGCCCGCCAGCGCGCACTCACCCACTTCAAGGAAAAAAAACTGCGCGTGCTCGTGGCTACGGATATCGCGGCTCGCGGCATCGATATCGATCTGCTCGGACACGTGGTGAACCACGACATCCCCAACATCCCGGAGAGCTACGTTCACCGGATCGGCCGCACGGGTCGCGCTGGCGCCAGTGGCCTCGCCATCTCCCTTTGCGATCAGGAGGAGTTGGAATACCTGCGCGATATCCAGAAGCTCATCAAGCGTGATGTGCCCGTTGTGGAAGGACATCCCTTCCCCATGGTGGGCGGTACGCCTGAGGTGGATCCTGGCCGCCGCAACCAGCGCGGTGCGCGCAGCCCCGGCCGCCCGCAGCAACAGCGCCAGCCACAGCAACAGCGTCAGTCCTCCCGTGATGGGGGCCCGCAGCAGCAACGTCCAGAACGGCGCGGTCCTGCACCTGCAGCCAACCCGGAGCGCAGGGAACCCGCACAGGCTAACCCCGCGAGCGATAAACCGAGCCAGGACTACGCTTCGTTGACCCGTGAGTTGCTGGCCGATGTGGACGCCTTCCTGAATAAAGGCAAACCTGCTCCCGAGAGCACCTCGCAACGCCCACCGGCCGCCAAACAGAACAACCGCCGCTGGCGCGGTCCGCGTAGGTAGGCCGTTGGTCCCGAACGAAAAAAGGCTCCGAGCGCACTGCCCGGAGCCTTTTTCTTGTTTTGTCGATGGGTCAGTTGGAGCGAATATGCTCGTGTTCCGGAATTGCTAGGCCTGCAGCCCTCGCCAGCGCCAGTTCATCCTGCAGTTGCTTGCTGGTCATGCTACTGCCATCGTGGCTCCAGCCTGGAGGGCCGAAGGTGTACATCAGCTTGTTCCTTACTCCTGGAGCCTTCTTCACGTCGCGCCAGATCTCTTGGAATTCGAAGAGGTTGTGCATGATCGGGTTGTCCGTGCCAGGGTCATGGCTGATGCCGAACTTGGGTTTGAGCCCCTTTATCGGTTCCTGCCACGTGCCGTAGATCCGGTCCCAGATGGTCAGGATGCCGCCATGGTTGCGGTCCAGGTACTCCGTGTTACTGCTGTGGTGCACTACATGCACATAGGACGAGTTGAATATCTTCTCGAATTTACCGAACGACGGTAGCAACTGCGAGTGCAGCGTGAACTGGTAGAATGCGTTCACGATGAGGCAGGTGGCGATCATGATCGGCTCGAAACCCAGAAGCGGCATCCAGAGCCAGTAGATCGGCTTGATGAACGTGATGAACCAGCCATTGCGGATGCTGACCGTGAGGTTGAACGTTTTGGCGGAATGGTGCGGCAGGTGCGCGGCCCAGAGCAAACGTACGTTGTGCGCCAGACGGTGGTGCCAGTAAAAGTTGTGGTCATCCGCAATGGCGCATATGATCCACGTGTACCACGCGAAGCCCAAGCTGGTGTAGCCCAGGTAATGCTGGCGCAGATCCGCGGCCTTCCAGAACAGGAACAGGTACAGAGAGACCTCAAAGACGTTGGTGATCACCCGGATCACCGTGGCACCTACCAGAATGATGAAGCTCGCGAAGGTCTCCTTCAGATTGTAAAGGTGGCGGGCGTTGTAGTACTCCATTAGCAGGAGTACTAGGAATATCGGGTACACGTATTTGATGCCGATGCCTTCGATGGCAAGCGCAGGGATCTGCGCTTTCATATCGAGCCAGGCTTGGACCAAGTTGAAGCTCATTCGGGTTCTGATGGAATTGGGCCTGCAAAGGTATCCGTTGTGAATGGACCGAGACGACTGGGCGGTGAACACGGCCCTCTACCTTCGTCGCACCTATCCCGACCCCTTAGCCCCACTCATGAAGCTCGTTCGCCAGGCTCTTCGCACCTTGACCAGCAATATCCCCTTCAAAGGGCGGTACCGACTGGCCGACAAGGCGGGCGCCCTGCTCGCAGGTGATCTGCATGAGGCGATCGACATCAATGGGTTGCAGGTGGAATTGGACCACAACGTACTTACGCATCGCATGATGTACTACGGGCTCTATGAAGAGAACGTGGTGAACTATCTGAAGCGGACGATCAAACCGGGCGATGTGATCTTCGATCCAGGGGCGAACATCGGTTACTTCGCCGCAGTGTGCTTGGGTCTGGTGGGAGAAAAGGGGCATGTGTATTCATTCGAACCCAGCAACGCGGCCTACGCCCATATCCTGCGCAACAATCCGCCGCCGCATGCCGCCAATTGGACCTTGGAGCACTCGGCACTCACGGATCACAGCGGTTCCATGACCTTCTATGATACCCCTCGTGTGATGACCCGGGGCTTCGCCTGCCTAGAAGGCACCTACGAACCGAAGGACCGTATTCCTCACCAAGTGGATGTGTGGTCCTTGGATGATTATTGTGGGAAGAACGCCATCGATCGCATCACGTTCCTGAAGTTGGATATCGAGGGCAGCGAATTGAAGGCCCTGCAAGGGGCCGAGCACATGCTGGACCTTCGGCAGGTCACCAGCATCTTGGTTGAAACGACCTTGATGGCGCATACCCGCGAATTGACGCAGACCATCGACGACCTGCTGCGGAACGCGGGTTATAGCTCGCACAGTGCCCGGCGTGATGGGACACTTATACCGATCGACATCATGCAGCGCCAGGAACTACGTGAGGATATCATCTGGACCCGGGATCCTGGGCGCTGACGTTTTGAGGCCATGGAAGTGCTTCTTGAATTAGGTTCGTGAATGAAATCCATTACATGGCCACGATCATTCTTGCCACCGACTTCAGTGATGCATCGTTCAAGGCCGCTGCGTTCGCCTTCGAACGGTTGGGGTCCGGAGGCGACCGGTTCATCCTGTTGCATGCTTATATGTCCCCTGGCCTTTCCGACCCGCTGATGCCGGACATGACCATGGAACTTCATCAGGTGACCATGGAAGGACTGGAGAACTTCGAAAAGCGCTGTCGTGCCTTGGCCGGTGCGGCCAACGTTCACATTGATCCAGTGGCCTGCTATGGCACGTTGGTGGCGGTGATCGATCAGGTCGCTGAAGAGCGCTCGGCCGATCTGGTCGTTATCGCCACGCAGGGAGCTGGCGCGGCACACTTCATGGGTGGCAATGCGGCCGATGTCGTGCGGAACTGCGATCTGCCCGTGCTCACGGTGCCGGTGAAATGCAGGACGGGTACATTATCACGGATCCTGCTTGCAGATGATCATCAGCCCTTCAGTACAGATGCGATGAAATGGCTACTGACCCTTGCCCGCAAGGACCAGTCCGAGATCGTGGTCACCCATGTGCGTACGGACATGGACAAGCCAATGGACACGCGCAATCATGCGGCATATGAGCACCTGTTCATGGGATTGAAGCATTCGTTCAACACCGTGG
>JBKJNF010000217.1:0-3103 GCA_046596155.1 Flavobacteriales bacterium
CATGGACAGCACCCACCGGTGCGGCCTTTGGCGCCAACTTCACAGCTGCTACGGATGCACCGGGCGTGTACACCTATACGCTGGCCGCTGTGCTGCCCTGTCCTACGCTCAGCAGCACGCTGAACATCGCCGTGGATGCCTTACCCGATGCAGGTGATGATGGTGAACTGATCCTCTGCGCCGATGCCCCGAACACCGCTTTATTCCCGAATTTGGTGGGCAGTCCCGATGCGGGTGGCGTTTGGCAGGATCCCAACGGTACAGCGCATGCCGATGCGATCGATCCGGCCACTGATCAGACGGGACCGTATACCTACCTAGTGAATGGCCCCGGCACTTGCCAGCACTTGAGTGACGAAGCGGTCTTGAACGTGGTGGTCAACCCCCTGCCGGTGGTGGCCTTCACGGTGGAGCCGGATAGCGGTTGCGATCCCCTCACCGTCACCTTTAGCAACACCACTGACCCTGTTTTTGTGGGCAATTCATGCGTGTGGGACCTCGGCGATGGCACCAGCGGCCTGACGGAGTGCGGCACATTCCAGCATGTGTATGAGGAGGCCGGTTGGTACAATGTGAACCTCACCATCACCACACCCCAGGGTTGCACGGACCACCGAATACTGCAAGGGGCAGTGCTCGTGGAGCCTGCGCCCACTGCGGACTTCTATTGGAACCCGGAGTTCGGGACCGACGAGAACAGCAACTTGCTCTTTGTGGCTGAGGATCCGCATGCCAGCACATTCCGCTGGGACTTCGCGGGCCGGGATTCCAGCGACCAGCGCCAGACCTACTACACGTTCCCGAATACCATCGACGGTGAGTACGAGGTCTGTCTGCATGTGGCTGACCGCTACGGCTGCGCCGATAGCCTCTGCCAGGTGGTGAATGTGGTAGTGCCGGCCGTTTTCGTTCCCAATGCATTCACTCCTGATGGCAATGGCGTGAACGACACCTTCCGCCCGGAAGTGCGCGGTATGGTGTCAGAGGAGCATGAGCTTTACATCTTTGACCGTTGGGGGCAGGTGGTCTTCAGCACCCGTGATGCGGCTCAGGGTTGGGATGGTGCCCATCAGAATGGTGGTGATATCCTGCCGCAGGGTGTGTATAATTGGCGCCTCATTGAACGACCTTTCGGATCGGCCGACAAGAAGGAATGGTTCGGGACCATCACCTTGTTGAAGTGACCGACCCGCATTTTGCATTGACCTGGAACCCATGACGAAGACACTTCTCCGCATCCTCGGTGGTATGGCATTGGCCGTGCTTGCGCTCAACCTGAACGCACAAGGCGTGAACCTAAGCCTAGAGGAATACAACACCCGGAAGATCGCGGGCACACTGCCGGCGGAATTTCACGTGGAGTATTCCACACTTGCTGTTGCACCGGTGCTTCGCGAAAGCAAGGGCAAACCGGGACATGGCGGGCAGCCCAAAGGTGGCGGTAACGGCCTTTGTAACTGCTGGATCGAGCCCGATGCCAATTATACCTTGGCCATGGGGCCCAACGATGATCAAAGCTCAGGCCTCGTGACCCTGCCGTTCAGTTTCAACCTGTACGGTCAGAACTACACGAACTGTTACATCAACAATAACGGCAATGTTTCTTTTGATGCTCCCTATTTCACCTACAGCGCCGACCCCTTTCCAACAGCAGGCTTCGTAATGGTAGCGCCGTTCTGGGCGGATGTCGATACACGCGGGGAGGATGGCAATGGACTGAACGGCGGAACGGTTAAGTACCTCATCACGCCTACGGCCCTTTACGTGAACTGGACCAGCGTGGGGTACTTCCCGTCGGCTACGGACAAGCACAACACGTTCCAACTGATCATCACTGATGGAACCGATCCTGTGATCGGGGTAGGAAATAACGTGAGCTTCTGTTACAAGGAGATGGAATGGACCACGGGCTCAGCCTCGGGTGGGTCGAACGGATTCGGTGGAACGCCCTCAACGACCGGGGCTAATCAGGGGAACGGGACGGATTTCATCCAGTTCGTTCGTTGCGATCAACCAGGGGGAGCGTACGATGGGCCTTTCGGGAATCCGGATGGTATCGATTGGCTTGACTTCCAGAACTTCCGCTTTACCACGGCCGTCAGCACCCAGAACATCCCGCCCATCACCAGCTCCAATTTCCTATGCGATACCGTGGAAGTGTGCATGGGTGAGCTCGTCAATTTCGATGTCACGTTCCTGACACCGGAAGGAGACCAGGCCATCATTGACGCCACGGCCAGCGCGCCGACCATCGGCAATTTCAACTACTCGATCACCAACAACGGCACCAGCGCCGGCATCAACGTCCAGTTCATTCCGCAGATCGCCGATACGGGCTACCACGCAGTGACCTTTACAGCGCAGGACAACGGTGCCGATTCGCTAACGAGCACCGTGACCATCGTCCTGGTCATTTATTACACGCCGGATATTCCTCCCGCCATCGAAGGCAGTGCAGAGGCATGTGAAGGGGTCGGTTCGGTCATCACCGCCACCCCCGGCTACGAGGCTTATTATTGGTCCAATGGATTTAATGGCCCCAGCATCCTTGTTGGCCCAGGCACATACTACTGTCTGGCCACTACCGGTAACTGCCGTCTTGCATCCAACTTCTTCACAGTAACGGAGGTGCCCAATCCCGAGCCGGACATCACTGGTCCGCTCTTCAGTTGCGGCGGCCTGCCGGTAACACTGGGCGTTGATAATGCGTACGATATCTATCAGTGGTCCAACGGATCCGCCGACCCCAACATCACGGTAGGTACGGGGCAATATGTGGTTACGGTAACGGATACGAACGGATGTGTGGGTACGGCCATTCCGGTGAGCGTTCTAACGGCGAACGACCCTGCCGCGTTCTTCGTGGGCGATGAGCCCTCCACCGTGTTCCCCGGAACCACCGTGACGTACACGGACCAGAGCACCGTGCAGGGAAGCACCATCACGTCTTATGCGTGGTCCATCGATGGAGCACCTGCAGGGAACGGCCCAACGCTCGATACACTCTGGGCTACGCCGGGTACCTATGTGGTAACGCTCACCGTTACCACAGCCGATGGCTGCACGAACACATACTCTTATACGCAGATCGTGATCCCCACGG
>JBKJNF010000303.1:0-9679 GCA_046596155.1 Flavobacteriales bacterium
GTCGCTTGCACGCGGCCAACGACTGGAGCGGGATCAAGAAGCAGCGCATCCGGCCGGGTACTGTGCAGAGCTACAGCGATGCCATCAGCGAAGGTGCGCTGGGCATCAAGCTGAAGAACGAATGGAAGCGCATGAACGCCATGGACGTGAGCGATGTGTACTACGATCGCCTGCTCGCCAATGGCAGGCCCGCGGATGAAGCGCGTCAGTTCAAAGCGGGCGATCGCGTCCGAGTGCGGCTGATCAACGGCGGCGCCAGCAGCTACTTCTGGATCACTTACGCTGGTGGCAAGATGACCGTGGTAGCAAGCGATGGCATCGACGTGGAGCCGGTGGAAGTCGATCGCTTCATCATGGGCGTGGCCGAGACCTACGACATCATCGTCACCTTACCCGCCGACAGCACCGCTTACGAACTGCTGGCCACCAGTGAGGATCGTGTGCGCTCCACTTCTGTTTGGATCGGTTCGGGCATCAAGCAGTTGGCCATGCCCCTCGCACCGCTGAAGTACTTCGCCGGAATGGAAATGATGAACGGCATGATGAAGATGAACGGCGACCTCGACGACATGGGCATGAACATGAGCCTGCAGCAGATGGACATGAACGTGGTGATGTATCCGGAGATCACCGGCGAGAAGAATAGGCGGAGAGATCGCGTCGCAGAGCCTCGCGAGGAGAAGAAGGATGATCATGAAATGCACAAGGGCATGGATCACGCCGCGGGCGGGATGGGCGATATGTACAAGAGCAATGCGCTATCGGACATCGTCACGCTCAACTACGCCATGCTCCGCTCTCCGGTGAGCACCGCATTGCCACCAGGACCGATGAAGGAGATGCGCTTCGAGCTCACCGGCAACATGAACCGCTACCTGTGGGCCATCGACAACAAGACGGTGAGCGAAACGGACCGCATCCTCATCCGCAAGGGTGAGAACGTGCGCATCATTCTGTACAACAACAGCATGATGCGGCACCCCATGCACTTGCACGGCCATTTCTTCCGCGTGCTCAATGGACAGGGCGATCATTCACCGCTGAAGAACGTGCTGGACATCATGCCCATGGAGACCGACACGATCGAATTCGCCGCCACCGAGAGCGGCGATTGGTTCTTCCACTGCCACATCCTCTACCACATGATGAGCGGCATGGGTCGCGTGTTCAGCTATGAAAACTCACCACCCAACCCGCAGCTGCCGGATGCGGAGCAGGCAGCGCGCAAATTCAAACGCGACGACAAGGCCTGGCACTTCATGGCCATGAACGACGTGGCAACAAATGGCAACGACGGTGAAGCGATGCTGATGAACAAGCGCTGGAACCTGCAAGCCGAATGGCGCCTCGGCTACACCGAGCACCACGGTCAAGAAGTGGAAACGCACTTCGGGCGCTACCTCGGCAAGATGCAATGGCTATTCCCTTACGTCGGTTTCGATTGGCGCACCCGCATCGAAAAGCACGGCATGCCGGAGGACAACCTCTTTCAACAGACCAATACCAAGGACGGTCGCAACGCGGTTTGCTTCGGCTTGGAATACACGCTGCCCATGCTGCTCGTCGTCGATGCACGCATTGATACCGATGGCCGCTTGCGCACCCAACTCATGCGTGAAGATATTCCGCTGACGCCACGCCTTCGCATGGACGTCATGGGCAATACAGACCTGGAATACATGGGCCGGTTCCGCTACGTGCTGGACAAGACCTGGGCTCTGTCAACGCATTACGACAGCGACATGGGGCTGGGGGTGGGCGTTATGCTGACCTATTGACCTGTTCAGATCCGTGCCTGATAGGTATACAGGTCGTAGTATCGTCCTTCCTTCGCGATCAACTCCGCGTGCGTTCCGCGCTCAGCGATGCGGCCATGCTCGATCACTAAGATCTGAGTAGCTTGGCGGATGGTGCTTAGCCGGTGCGCGATCACAAAGGTGGTGCGGTCCTTCACCAGTTCGTTCAAGCTCTTCTGGATCAACGATTCACTCTCCGTGTCCAGGTTGCTTGTGGCCTCATCCAGGATCAAGATCTTCGGGTCGGCGAGCATGGCCCGAGCAATGGCCACGCGTTGCCGCTGACCACCGCTTAGCTTCACCCCTCGCTCCCCGATCACCGTATCCAGCCCAAGGTCGAAACGGTCCGTGAACTCGTTGACGTAGGCGGCCTGTACGGCTTTGCGCAATTGACCTTCCGTGGCGTTGGGCCGGGGGAAAAGGATGTTCTCGCGGATGGTCCCTTCGAACAAGAAGTCATCCTGCAACACCACGCCGAGGTACTGGCGATAGCTGGTCAGACTCACTTTGCTGAGGTCGTTCCCGTCCAAGGTGATCACTCCCGACTTCGGCGTAAGGAATGTCGCGGCCAATCCGGCGATCGTGCTCTTACCGGAACCTGATGTTCCAACCAGTGCCGTCACACTTCCCGCAGGCGCTTCGAAGGTGATGTTGTTCACTACCTCCTTTCCTTCTTCGTACGCGAACGACACGTCCTTGAAGGCGATGTCTCCGCGAATGGTGCCAAGCCGCACAGGGCGCTCATCCGGCACATCCTCGGGCTTCATGTTCATGATCTCCTCCGTGCGGTCGAGTCCGGCGAATGCCTCGGTGAGCTGGCTGCCGATGTTGCTCATCTGGACGATCGGGGCGATCATGAAGCCGAGGTACAGGGTGAAGGACAGGAACTCGCCCAAGGTCAATTCGCCGTGGATGATCTGGTATCCGCCAAGTCCCATAATGCCTGCACTCGCCAGACCTAACAACAAGGCCGATGCGCTGGTGATCAGTGCAGTGGAGGTAAGGCTCTGTTTTACATTCAGGAACAAGCGCTCCACGCCTTTCTCAAAGGCTTTGTTCTCCTGCTCCTCAGCATTGAAGCCCTTGATCACGCGCACGCCGTTCAACGTTTCGGTGAGGCGGCCCGTAACCTCCGCATTGATCACACCCCGGGTGCGGAAGATCGGCCGGATCTTCCCGAAGGCCTTCAGCGCGATGAGGGCGAAGATCACCACAGGCACCAGAGTGCATAGCGTCATCAGCGGACTGATGCGGATCAACAGCACAAGCGAGGCGATGGCCGTGATGGTTCCACCGACCAACTGCACCAGCCCCGTGCCCACCAAGTTCCGCACGCCTTCCACGTCGCTCATGATGCGGCTGACAAGTGCGCCGCTCTTTGTGTTGTCGAAGAATGCGATCGGCAGGGAGAGGATCTTGCGCGCCACCTGTGCCCGCAATTTGCTGATGAGCAGTTGGGCTTCAACGCTCAGCAACTTCGTGAGGTAGAATGAGGTGACACTCTGCACCACGATGGAGCCCACCACCAGCGCCAACAAGGTCCACAGCTTGTCCAGATCCTTGCTGGGCACCACATCGTCCAGCAGCACCTTGGTCTGCCAAGGTAGGATCAGACTGGCGCCGCGGCTGATGGCGATGAGCAGCAGGCCGATCATAACATGGACACGGCGCGGCCAGATCAACTGCTGGAAGGCCTTGCCCCAGGTCATGTTGGGAGTGGACATCGAGGTGGAAACGGGTGGGGCGTGAAGTGCCCCAGAGCGGCTGCGCAGTGGGCGTTCGGCGCGTGAGATGCGGGAGGACTTGATGATCAACTTGAGCGCGAATGTAGAGCTGCGGGAGAGGGCCTGATGTTCAACTGGCTTAAGCGGAAACCGCCTGCTACGAGCGAGGAACGGTTTTCTGCGGACCTTGCGCCCTCGTCCATGCACTCATTGCATTGGCGAAGCGAGCATGCGGATGCGTATCAACAAGCTGTTGGACACAGCGAAGATCCCGAACAATGGTGGCGAACTGCGGCTCTACCAGCGCGGTGATGACTTCAGCATCGAAGTGGTCGGCATCGCCGGCGATCTGATGTCAACGGCTATTCACGGTTCCGAGGACGCGCTCGCCGAGCTCGCCATCAAACGCCTGAAACAGGCGGATACCGCACGCGTGCTCGTGGGTGGCCTGGGCATGGGCTTCACGCTCGCCGCAGCGCTTAAACATGTTGGGCCGAAAGGCGAGGTGGTGGTTGCGGAGCTTGTTACGGAAGTGGTACGGTGGAATCGAGGTCCGCTCGGTGCGCGTGCCGGTGACCCCATGCTCGACCCGCGGGCCACCGTGCGCGAGATGGACGTGGCCAAGGTGATCCACGACGAAAAGGGCGGCTTCGATGCCATCCTGCTCGATACCGACAATGGCCCCGAGGGGCTTACACAGGCCGCCAACAGTAGGCTCTATTCACATCGCGGCTTGAAGGCCGCTTGGGATGCATTGCGGCCCAACGGCATCTTGGCGGTGTGGTCCACACATCCGGACGCGCCCTTCACCAAGCGATTGGGCATGGCCGGCTTCCGCGTGGAGGAGATCCCTGTGCATGCCCATGGTACCAAAGGCACTCGGCATCACTTGTGGTTCGCGAAACGAGGCGGTGATGGGACGGGACCGGTCTCAAATCGCGGTAGGAGTTCTGGTGGCCGAATTGTCCGGTGACAGTGTGTTTGGCAATGTTTCAAGAGCCCCCCAGTGCCATACAAGGATCGCAGGCAGCGCTGAGCAACACTTGAGCCTTTGTTAGCTTGCAGAACAAAGGCTGATGTCATGGACGAAAGGAGCACTCGTTGGAAGTTTCTGTTGACCTTCTGCATAATGGTGTTGAGCGTGTGTATCCATGCGCAGCCGATGAACGTGGGGGATTGTGATAGTGCGGCTTTCGTTTGTTCCGATACCTTGATCCAAGGCACGAGCATCTCATCGGGTGTAGTGAACGACCTGCAGAGCAACTTCGGCTGTCTGTTCAGTGGTGAACGCGCCGGCGCTTGGGTACAATTCTCCATAGCGACCGGTGGTTTGCTAGGTTTCACACTCACGCCGGACTTCAGTACAACGGATCTGGATATGGCGCTCTGGGGTCCAACAACGGTGTTCATGTGCCCGCCACAGTCCGACCCCGTTCGCTGCTCGTTCGCATCCAGGATCGCTCAGCCATCGAGCAGCATAGGGCTGACGGCAAGTGCTACGGACACTTCCGAGGTCGCTGGTGGCGATGGTATGTTGGCCCTCCTGCCGGTGAATGCGGGTGAGCTTTACACGCTCTTCGCCGATGATTTCTCCATATCCGGCAGTGGCATCGCCATCAATTGGCTCCTTTTGGAAGGTGCTTCGTTGTCCTGCACACAACCGATCAGCACCTTCATTCCTGCAACGGTCGATCCTCCCAATGCACAGGTTCGCGTGCTGCAAGATCTGATCGAGGTTTCTGTTGCCCAAGGGGATTTTCAAGCATCCTTGGTCGATGTACTAGGACGCGAGGTGGCACGTGTACGGGGCAACGCGCGCGGAGCGATCCCCATCGCAACCGTGTCGCCGGGGCGCTATTCCGTGGTGATCAAGCAGCTTAACGGCACGGTCGACCAGATCATTGGCGTGGTGATACTGTGAACGGTGATGATGCCGAAACCCACGCCAAAACCGGCAAGGATCACAAAGTCGCAGCGCTCTGCCTTGATCGCGGTGTCCGTTCGCATGAGCCATTGTCGTACGTGCGCATGCACGTGAAGCTGAAGTTCCTTACCATGCGCGCTTTCGCTGGTGGAAGCTGCCAACGGCAATGTCAAGGAAGCGTTTGCCGCAGCATATCGTTCGGCCAAGTTGTGCAGCGCAGCCGGCCTCGAGAGCTTCGTGTACATGAAAGACGTGAAGATCAAGGAGTGGGAGAATGAGTTGGCGTGGTCGGCGACAGAGCCAACGTTGGCTTCAGTGCCTGAAGTGCACGAACAGCCTCCCGAAGTTATCCCGGTCCTTATCGATCCGGTGGTACAATTTCTTCACGTGCGGCTGTTGAAGGAAGCGGATCACCTTCTTCTTCAACTGACCGCTGCCCTTGCCGGGTATGATCTCCAGGATCGGGATCCGCCGGTCCACACAGAACTCCATCGCATCGTCCAACGCGCGGTCAATGTCTTTGCCTTTGTTGAAGATCTCGTGGAGGTCGAGTTTGTGTTTGGACATGGGTGCGTTCAGCCAGCGAAATATCCTTTGTACCATTCCTTCTCCCAATGGTCGAGTTCATCTGAGAGCGTTTCCGACCCGTCCAGCAGATCCCGAAGCGATCGCAATGAGCGGTCATCCCGTTGGGAGATCACCGGGATACCCGCACGGATCAACGCCGCTCCTGCGACTCCAGGTCCTTTTTGGTACTTCTTATCAGGGATGAACCGCGAGCCCAGGTAGGTCACGGTGCTTCCGCATGCACCGCTGATGTCCATCAGGATCGCCACGTCCACCTTTTCACGCAAGGCGCGGTCGCGCATCTCATAGGCCGCCTTGATCATGCCTTCGGTCCAGTCCGTTCCGTCCTCGGCCACCGAACGGGCCGTGCCGTCCAATACATCGAAGCCATTGCCGCCATGGCAGTCCGGCGTTAGCCTCGGGGTGCCGAAGGAAAAATCCTCAGGGCAGAATTTGACCAAGCGCACTTCAGGTCGAATGAGCCAGGATCGCAGGGATGTGTGATCACCGTTCGTGCCGCCGTCCACGCCGCAACCAATGCCATACAGACAGGCGCTCAGCATTACCACCAAGGGATCCTCGGCCGTCGGGCGTTGTCGTTCCGTGAAAAATGACCGGGTTGGAAGGTGTGCGGGCCGATCCATGTTCACCAAGGTAAAGGCTCTTAGATATCGACCATGTGCAACTTCCCGATCGCTGCCACTTGCTTCGTATCCATTTCCGCCTTCTTCGCGTGTTTCTTCCAGGTCTTCACGCCGGTCACCACCTCATCAATGATCGCCTCCGCCTTCTTGATGTTCATGTCCTTCGCCATCACCAATAGGTCGTCGCGCGTGATGTCCGACCGCTTGCCGTTGATGCTCATCTGGTGCTGCTTCAACCAGAGGTTCTTCGGGTCGTAGGCGAAGGTCATGTCGTAGGCTGGGCTCAGATGCCATTCGCCTTGCGGATCCATCAGGAACGATGTGTTTTTCGTGTGGTCGTCGCAGTTGCGGGCGATCACGTTGAAACACATCCGACGGAATAACTCCACCGCAGCGGGGTAGGGCAGGCCCAGCAGGCGCATGATCGCGAAGGCTTGCTCGTAGCTGTAGGCCAGCGGATCATTGAAATCCATGTGCGCGACGCCGCATAGCGTGGCCATGTGCAAGCGGTGCGTCTTGCCCTCCTTGTCCAGCACGCGATCAAAACGTTGCGTCAAGAAGTGCGCGCGACCGTGCTCTTCCAGCAAGCGGCATGGCATCATCTCGATCCCACATGCACGCGCCATCAGGTAGTACGCGTACTCGATCCGGCCGTAGCCTTTCGGGTCGCCCAGTGCCGCGTTCGTCACCCCATCGAACTTGATCAGGCAATAGGAGAAGTCACTGAGACCATCGATCTGCCCGCTACGTACTTCTCCAGTCTTCGCGTTGAACGCCACGATCGCCTTCGCCCGTGCCCCACCCGCCGACGTGCCCACTTGGATGATGTCAAGCAGCGCCTCCTGATCGCCCTTCTTGCGCGTCGTCTTGAACGCTTCCTTTTGCTCCGTCACATTGCGCGCCACCCGCACCAGCTCGTCCACATGCAGGGCTTCGCTGCTGGCTTCCAATTCGCCGTGCGAAGGCTCGAACTCCAACGCCCCCATGCCCCGGTGACCGAGGTAGCACAACCGCTCCACGGGATTCTCCGTGCCGGGGTCACGGTCCTGCGTGCGCAGCCAAGCATTCAGCAAAGTGTTCCCGAAACGGTCCGGCAGGCAGTCCGCCAACAAGCCGGGCAACCCCTTGAAGGTCTCATCGCGCAGGTTGCCGAAGGTGAACACCTCATCGCCGCCATTCGCTTTCATAAGTGGCATCATCACTGGCGCTACATCCAGGTTGCCGTTCGCGAAATCGCGGTCGTACTGGAATTGCGCGCTGTGCAGCCGGTCGTCCCAGATCACCAGGCCAACGGGCTTGCCCCACAGCAGAACGGTGGCATGCGTTACCATGTGCTCTTGGGTTTGGGTGGCACGATCTCGGGCTTCTGGCGCGAGGCCCGCTTGCGTTGCTTCGTTAGGTACTTCGCTTGCTGCTCCACCACTTGGTAGGGCGTCAGTTGCGGCTCTTCGTGGAAGCCATCCAGTACCTCCAGCCGGGCCATGGCGCGCAGCACCTGCACCACGGTCATCAGCGTAGCGGCTCTGCCGGCCTCCAGCTTCACCACGGTGGTGCGATCTAGACCTGCGCGCTTGGCCACCTCGGACTGGCTCAGGTTGCGCTCCAACCGCATCCGGCGCAGCTCTTTGCCCAGTTGCATCACCACCTTTTCGTCCTTCAGGACCTTCCAGTTAATGTTGTTCGTAGCCATCATAACGTCCGCTTTAGACAAGTAACGATTCTTTCACACCACAAGTATACGGGTTTTCCTTGATCTTGTTCATCTGAATAGATGTGCATAAGCTTCATAGAGGTTAAATACTTCTTATAAAGATGGTTAAAGCCAACAAAAAAGAGGAGGATTTAGGCGTGCCGCGCCTCATCCCTGATGGAACTCCGGGAGCAGGCGGGTCCGGCTTGGACTTTAGCCCGGGCTTGACCCGGGCCTCCAAGTCCGCACTCGTCGTTCCTCCGCGCTTGCGGGCTTTCCGGTCGATCCGTCACGCGAACTCCGGCTGCGACCCCGCAGGCGTCGTGATGGCCGGGGACATTGTTTGCTATAGGCTGCGGCCCCTCCGGGGTCGAACGCGCACCACATGCGGCTCTGCATTGGACCACGAAGTGGTCACAGCCGTTGGAACGCCCAGATCAACAGGCATTCGACCCTGAAGGGGTCGCAGCGCTACCTGATGAGCGCCTTCAATTCATCAATGCTCAATATTTCCTTCTTCCGATGAAGCATCGCGTGGCAATTCGGGCATACTGGCCGCATGTCTTTGACCGGGTCAACACGATGTGTGCTTTTGACCTGACCCAACGGGTTCAGATGATGCACGTGAATGAAGCCTTCACCGAGCTTCCCATAGCGCTCCTTCAATCCGAAATCACACACAGCGCATTTCATTCCATGGTGACCGATGCACGCGGCACGGTTTCTTGGGTCACGTTCATAGCGCGTCATCCGAACGGTAAAGGCTGTCCCTTCCATGAACTCCGAGGCCGATTCGGAAATTGGTGCTGATGAACGGAATTCATTCCATGCGGTTTCCAGATCGGTTATGTACTCAGCCTTGACGAAAGTCCCGGATGATTGTGGCGTCCAGTGCTGTCGTGGTGCCAACTTTCGGAGCTGCGAAAGGGGCAGAACAAGGGTCTCTGGTTTGAACGGACGGTCAAACTCAATATCCACGTATAGAGTGGTGCGTTCAGATCTATCCCAATGCGGTTTTGATTCGGGCTCGCTCGTAATCCAGCCCGATGCCATTATGCCGCGTGGCTCAGTGCCAAGGTGAAGCAGGTAGAACCTATCCCCGGTGCTATATCCCGCGACCGGCTGACACTCCATGGATCAAGACACGAACCCAAACGGGTGGTCTTCTCGATCATCTCATCAAGATTCGTCCATTCCCATTTATTCGGGTTCCACGTCAGCAGAACTGTTCTCGGCTCACGCATCGCACTCTAATTCCGTCTTTTCATCAATGCCTCAATGATCCCCTTCGCCGCCGCGGGTATCCGCGTCCCCGGCCCGTACACATCGAAGCA
>JBKJNF010000309.1:0-10242 GCA_046596155.1 Flavobacteriales bacterium
GCGCGCTCTTCGGCCACAGCCCGGCCAAGGGCCAGCAGCTGGAGGATCACTACTTCGGCAGCATCCCCGAGCGCGCACAGGCTTTCATGCGTGACTTTGAGACCGAATCCCTGAAACTCGGTATTCCTGTGAAGACGCGGCACAACGAGGTGGCCCCGAACCAGTTCGAATGCGCCCCGGTGTTCGAGGAGCTCAACCTGGCCGTGGACCACAACATGCTGCTGATGGATGTGATGGAAAAGACCGCTCGAAAGCACGACTTCCGCGTCCTGCTCCATGAGAAGCCTTACGCCGGCGTGAACGGCAGCGGCAAACACAACAATTGGAGCTTGGCCACCAATACGGGCCGGAACCTGCTCCGACCAGCCAAGACGCCGAAGGAGAACATGTTGTTCCTCACCTTCTTCGTGAATACGATCAAGGCGATACACAGCCACGCCGATGTCCTGCGCGCCAGCATCGCCTCGGCCAGCAACGACCACCGCCTCGGCGCCAACGAGGCACCGCCCGCGATAATCAGCGTCTTCATCGGTGAATACCTGACGAAGCTGTTGGACGGGCTGGAGAAGAACATTAAGGGCGCCATGAGCCCCACGGCCAAGACCGAGTTGAAGCTGGACATCGGTCGCATTCCTCCGGTGCTGCTGGACAACACGGACCGTAATCGCACCAGCCCTTTCGCCTTCACCGGCAACAAGTTCGAGTTCCGCGCTGTGGGCAGCAGCGCCAATTGCGCGGGTTCCATGACCGTGCTCAATACCATTGTAGCTCATCAGCTCAAAGCCTTCGCGAAGAGCGTGGATGCCTTGATCGCCAAGGATGTAAAGAAGGACGAGGCCATTCTGCGCGTGCTGCGCGACCTCATCGCGGAGAGCAAGAGCATCCGCTTCGAGGGTAATGGCTACAGCGACGAATGGAAGCAAGAAGCCGCCGAACGGGGCCTTGGCAACATCGCCGACACGCCTCGCGCGTTGGACGTATGGAGCCGCAAGGAGACCAAGAAGCTCTTTGCCGACATGGGTGTGCTGAGCGAGGTGGAGTTGGATGCCCGGCATGAGATCGAACTGCACAGCTACATGCTGAAGGTGCAGATCGAGAGCCGTGTAGCGGGCGATCTGGCCCAGAACCACATCATCCCCACTGCGATCACCTATCAGAACCGCTTGATCGAGAACGTCAAGGGCCTTCGCGAGGTGCTCGGTACGGAGAAGGCCAAGAAGGCCACCAGCGCCCAGATCACCCTGATCGAGGAGATCAGCGAGCATGTGAGCGCCATCATGCAGCTGGTGAACGCAATGGTGGAGGCCCGCAAAAAGGCCAACGCTATTGAAGAGGCCCGCGCCAAGGCCATCGCCTACTGCGACAAGGTGAAGCCATTTTTGGACCAGATCAGGTACCACAGTGACAAGCTGGAGCTTCTGGTGGACGACGAGCTGTGGCCCCTGCCGAAGCTGCGCGAACTGCTCTTCACGCGGTAAGAACCTTCGAATTGCCGGTACGGCCCGCTGCTCCTGCGGGCCGTGTCATTTCCACTCCTGAGGAGGGTCACCTGTAGCCGTTCGGCACATACATGCACGAAAGACCCGGTTCGGATCGCGGATTCGTTTATTTTCGCCCGGCCCTACACAAACCCGAAACGACACCGATCATGATGAGCATGAGGAAGACACTGGCCTGCATTTCCTTCAGTTTGTTCTGCGCCACGATGGTGCTGGCACAGGGAAAGCAGTCCGTAGAGGCGGACGACGCATTCAAGGCGGGGCAGTATTTCAACGCCATCGAGATGTACAAAAAGGCGTACACCCTTGAGAAGAAGGCCAGCGACAAGGCCGCCCTGATCTTCAAGGTGGGTGAGTGCTACCGCGCCCTGGGCGATGCTGCCAATGCCCAGGTGTGGTACGAAAAGGCCAACAAAGCCCAGTATACCGACCCTATCACGTACTACTACATCGGAGAAGCGCTCAAGGAGCAAGGCAAATACGCTGAGGCCATCGCCGCCTACAACAAGTACAAGGACAAGAACCCGGGTGATAGCCGTGCCGATGCCAGCCTTGCCAGCAGCCAGATGGCACAGACCTGGAAGGACCAGGCCAGCCGTTACACCGTGGACCCCGAAGTGCTGCTGAACTCGCCACAGTACGACTTCAGCGCGACGTTCTCCAGCAAGAAGAACGATGAAGTGGTATTCTCCAGCAGCCGCACGGCCGCCACAGGCACCGAGACCGACGGCATCGCCGGTGAAAGCTTCCTGGATCTCTTCACCAGCAGCCGCGACAAGCTCGGCAAGTGGAGCGAGCCCGTGAAACTACCCCCTACCGTGAACAGCGCCGCCCACGAGGGTAGCCCCACCTTCAACTCCAAGCGCACCGTGATGTACTTCACCCGCTGCGAGCACGAGAAGAAGAAGGCCTTCGGTTGCGAGATCTGGATGAGCAAGAAGGTGGGCAGCAACTTCAGCGAGAGCGAAATGCTCGTGCTGCATGCTCCCCTCGAGAAGAACGATTCCAACCAAGTGAAATTGGGCCAGCCCACGGTGAGCAAGGATGATGGGGTGCTCATTTTCTCCAGCAACCAGAAAGGTGGCCGCGGTGGCAAGGACCTGTGGATGGTGCGGTTGGATAAGGATGGCAAGCCCTCCGGCAACCCCTCCAACCTCGGCAATGAGATCAATACGCCCAAGGACGATATGTTCCCCTTTTTGCGTAACAACGGAAACCTGTACTTCAGCAGCGACGGGCATCCCGGCATGGGCGGCATGGACATCTTCGCCGCCGAAAAGACCGGTGATAATGCTTGGGGCCATGTGGATAATATGAAGAGCCCGATCAACAGCAGTGGCGACGACTTCAGCATCATCTTCGATGGTGATGAAGAGAAAGGCTACCTCACCACCAACCGCCTGGGCGGCAAGGGTCAGGACGACATCTGGCGCTTCATGATGCCGAACCTCGTGTTCGCACTCCAGGGTACGGTGTACGACAAGCTCACCGGTCAACCCCTGCCCGACGCGAAAGTGGAAGTGGTGGGTACCGACGGCAGCAACTTCAGCGCCATGGCCGATGGAAATGGTGGCTTCAATTTCGCCGAGAAGGGCAAGGAGCGCTATATCAAGGAGAATACCTCCTACACCATTCGCGCCAGCAAGGAGAACTACCTCGTGGTGAACGACCAGATCACCACCGTGGGCCTCGCTGAGAGCACCACCTTCGCCAAGGAATACTACCTGCAGCCCGCCAACAAGGATGTGGTGATCAAGCTACCCGAAGTGCAGTATGACCTCGGTAGCGCGCTGCTCCGTCCCGAGGGCAAGGACTCCTTGGAAACCTTGTATCAGACGCTGGTGGAGAACCCCACCATCATCATCGAGCTCTCCGCCCACACTGACAGCCGCGATACAGACAAGCGTAACATGGTGCTGAGCCAGAACCGCGCCCAGAGCTGCGTGAACTTCCTTGTAAGCAAGGGCATCGACCCCGTGCGCATGGTGGCCAAAGGCTATGGCGAGACCATGCTCCGCATCAGCGATTCTGAGATCGCCAAGATGGCTACGAAAGAGGAAAAGGAGGCCGCTCACCAGAAGAACCGTCGTACCGAATTCAGGGTACTGAGCTTCGACTACGTACCCAAAGAAGGTTCTATGCCCGCCCCCCAACAGAACTAGTGACACCCCTTCGGAAAGAGCATCCCGGTCCATCGGGGTGCTCTTTTCTTTTCCACCCATGAACCCACAGGACCGATACGCCCAACGCGGGGTGAGCAGCGGCAAGGAGGATGTGCATAAGGCCATCGCATCGCTCACCAAAGGCCTGTTCCCCCGAGCGTTCTGCAAAGTCGTGGCCGACGACCTCACCGGCAGCGCCGATCATTGCCTGGTGATGCACGCCGATGGCGCCGGCACCAAAAGCGCGCTGGCCTACGCCTACTGGAAAGAAAGCGGCGATCTCAGCGTGTGGCATGGCATCGCTCAGGACGCCGTGGTGATGAACCTCGACGACCTGCTCTGCGTAGGCATCACTGACAACATTCTTCTCAGCAGCACCATCGGTCGCAACAAGCGCCTGATCCCTGGAGAAGTGATCAAGGCCCTGATCGAGGGAACTGAGGTCTTCTTGGAAAAAATGCGCGCAATGGGCATCGGTATCCGCAGCACAGGTGGCGAAACAGCCGACGTGGGCGACCTGGTGCGCACCGTGATCGTGGACAGCACCGTGGTGGCGCGGATAAAGCGCAGTGACGTGATCGACAACGCCCATATCCAGGACGGTGACGTGGTCGTGGGACTTGCCAGCTACGGACAGGCCACCTATGAGGACAGTTACAACGCTGGCATGGGCAGCAATGGTCTCACCAGCGCGCGCCACGATGTCTTCGCCAAGGCCCTGGCCACTGCCTATCCCGAGACCTTCGATCCTGGCATCCCCGCCGGACTTGTGTACAGCGGACAGGCCACACTCACGGATCCGCTTGAAGGAACGCCCCTGGACTTGGGCAAGGCCGTGCTCTCGCCAACGCGCACCTACGCGCCGGTGATACGCGAGGTGCTTTCCCGCATGTGCGGGGACGTGCATGGCATGGTCCACTGTAGCGGCGGCGCACAAACGAAAGTGCTTCATTTCATCGAAGCTTTGCGCGTGGTCAAGGATGATCTGTTCCCAGTTCCGCCCCTGTTCTCGGCCATCCAACGCATGTCGGGCACGGACTGGTCGGAGATGTACAAGGTGTTCAACATGGGCCACCGCATGGAACTGTATGTCCCTGCCGATCGCGCGGCGGAGATCATCGCCATCAGCAACGGCTTCGGCATCGAGGCCAGGGTCATCGGTCGCGTTGAGGCCGCACCAGCGAAAGAGGTCGTCATCAAAAGCACCAACGGCATCTTCAACTACACGTGAACGGACATTTCATCCGCGCCCTCCGCGTCTCCGCGTGAGGCTTCAACCATGAGCGACCTCCTCTCCAAACTCTCATCCATACACGACCGCCGCGTCGAGATCGGCAAGCAACTCGCTGATCCCAGCGTGATCGCCGACCAGAAACGCTTCGTCCAGTTGAACCGCGAGTACCGCGATCTGGGGCCCATCGATGAGGCTTACGAGCGGTACAAGCGCACCTTCGAGCAGCTTGAAGGCACCAAGGAGATGCTGCGCACCGAGAAGGATGCGGACATGATCGACATGGTGCGTACCGAACAGCGCGACCTGCAGGCCCAGCTGGAGGCCATGGACGAGGAAGTGCGCATGATGCTGGTGCCCAAGGATCCAAACGATGAGCGCAACTGCACCATGGAGATCCGTGCAGGCACCGGCGGCGACGAGGCCAGCATCTTCGCCGGCGACCTGTACCGCATGTACACCAGGTATTGCGAAGGCCGCGGCTGGAAAGTGGAGGTGGCAGACGTGAGCGAAGGGTCCGCCGGCGGCTACAAGGAAGTTATCATCAACGTCACGGGCGAGGGTGTCTATGGCGTGCTGAAATATGAGGCCGGTGTGCATCGTGTTCAACGCGTGCCGCAAACGGAGGCACAAGGCCGTATCCACACCAGCGCCGCAACGGTGACAGTGCTGCCCGAAGCTGAGGAGTTCGATGTGGAGGTGAAGGAAAGCGACGTGAAGATGGAGACCGCGCGCAGCGGTGGCGCCGGTGGCCAGAACGTGAACAAAGTGGAGACCAAAGTGCGCCTCACCCATATCCCTACCGGCATAGTGGTGATGTGCCAGACCGACCGCAGCCAACTCGGCAACCGCCTGAAGGCCATGCAGATGCTGCGCACTAAGCTCTACGACGAAGGGCTGCGCAAAATACAAGAAGCCGAATCGCAGCACCGCAAAAGCCAGGTAAGTAGCGGTGATCGCAGTGCCAAGATCCGCACCTACAACTATCCCCAAAGCCGCGTAACCGATCACCGCATCGAGTACACCGCACACAACCTAACCGCCATCATGAATGGCGACCTGCAGGACATCATCGACGCACTCCAACTTGCGGATCGCACCGAAAAACTGAGGGAGGGAAGCAACGCCTGAACCCTGGAACGCATGACCCGTGCAGAACTGATCGCCACCATCCAGCGGAAGCGCAGCATGCTCTGTGTGGGCCTCGATACCGAGCGGCACCTTCTGCCACCGCAGTTCCGAGATCTGACGAACGCCGTTCGCTCATTCAACCAGGCCATTGTGGACGCCACGCACGATATCGCAGTGGCTTACAAGCTCAACGTGGCGTTCTACGAAGCCAATGGGGTGGAGGGCTGGCGCGATCTGGACGAAACCGTGGCGTACATCCGTCGAAAAGGAGGCTGCCTCATCATTGCCGATGCCAAGCGTGGTGATATCGGCAATACGGCCCGGAAATATGCAGAGGGCTTCTTCGACCGCCTCTGCGTGGACGCGCTCACCATAGCGCCGTATATGGGACGTGATAGCATTACACCCTTCCTAGGCCGCGAAGGCAAGTGGGCTGTTGTGCTCGGCGTCACCAGCAACGAGGGTGCGCTGGATTTCCAGTTCCTCCCCGTGGATGGGCAACAGCACGTGCTCTTCGAACACGTCATCAGCAAAGTGGTCGGATGGGGCTCGGTGGAGGATACCATGTTCGTGGTAGGTGCCACCCGCACCGATGTGCTGGAACTCGCTCGTGCTGCAGCGCCGGACCATTTCTTTCTCGTTCCCGGCGTGGGCGCACAAGGCGGCGATCTCCAGGTCGTGATGAACAAGGCGATGACAGCTGATGGGGGCTTGTTGATCAACAGCAGCCGCGGGATACTGTACGCAGGGGAAGGGCAGGATGCGATCTCCGCCGCGCGCAAGGCCGCGTTGGAATTGAAGGTTGCCATGGAGGCCGCGCTCTTGGCGAAAGGGGTGATCAGGGCGCTGGCGTGAGCCACGCAAGGATGTTGCGCAACAGCGCTACGTTCTGAAAAGCCTCAGGTTGGTTGAAACCGCTCGGACTTCTGCCATCCACCAGCTGTGCGCTGAACATTGCCGCCTCACCAAAGAGGACCACTCGGCCGAGTCCCGCCGGCATGCATGCACCTTGATACCAACCGCCGCCCTTGCGGAATGGTGTTGCTTCCGTGATCACACCAGCAGCTGCCGGTTCCAGCAAGGTATATGTGTCGTTCAGCGCGATGATCGGCGAAGCGCCAGATGGAAGCTGGAAGGCACTGCCCGTGAAGGTCACCACTGTGTCGATCCGGCCGCCGATCAATGAGCCATCAGTGATCGCGTGATCTTCCAGGCCGCATCCGCGGTAGAAGCGTTCAACTTGCCGGTGCCGGTCATCCAGGGCGAAACAGTTCAGATACGCGAAGCCGAACGCCAATGCCAGCTGATGTGCCGCACCGGCCATGGGCATGTGGTCAGCAATGAGGAACAACGATCCGCCCGCTTCCACCCACACCCGCACCGCATCGATCTCCATTACTGTAAAGGCCGAAGGACACGGCAGCGACCATTCCACCTCATTCCGTCCGTTCAGCGCATTGGCGATCACGAGAACATCTAGGGATGCCAGCGTTCTTGCGTTGAAGGCAGCCGTGATCGCCTTTACACGATAACCATCGGCCGCCAGCACGTTGCCAAATGCTCGGTAACGACCGCTGAGCGTGTGGAAGTTGTGATGTGCTTCGTCCAGCGCCACAACAGGACCTTCACCTTGTTGGAAGCGCGTTCGCCCTATGTGTGCCATGAACATGGTGTCCGGCTCCTGTTGAGCATGCAATTGGGCGGGTACGAACATCATGGCGGCAATAAAGGAAAGGGCCGCAGCTCGCATTGCGCCGAAGGTAGCCCGAACCTCAAACCGTGATCGCGAGGCCCCGCACGGCCAAAGCGGACATTATTATCCCCCCAACTTCCCCTACGACCCACTTCGTTATATTATGCGTCACGCGATCGACGGAAAAATGATCGATCACGATAGCCATGTATAGCGTTGAATCCGATGTGGAGAACATCGAATATCCTGGAAGCTTTCTCCTGCTTGACCCCGCATTTCCATACGGCGAGGACCTACTGCAATTCCTCTGGGAACGCCAGCTCTTCGATCGCGAAGCCCTGTGCACCACCGAAGGCCTGAGGGTGGATGTGATCAACCCCGGACGGATCCAGGCCAACAGCGGCCCCGACCTGTCCGACGCCCAGATCCGCATCAACGGACAGCTATGGGCGGGCACCGTGGAAGTGCACTTGCGCAGCAGCGACTGGAACCTGCACGGCCACCAATACGATCCGGCCTATGAGAACGTGGTGCTGCACGTGGTGTACGAGCACGATGCCGAGGTGCGCACGCGCAATGGACACGTGCTGCCCACTGTGGAATTGATGCCGCGGATCCCCAGCGGTACCATCGCCCTGCACTACGCCTTGATGCGCGAGGAAGGCTTCACGCCCTGTGCATCGCGCTTGCATCGGGTGGACAAGGGAGGTATCGGCCCGTGGTTGGAGCGGGTGCTCATCGAGCGGCTGGAGCGCAGGACGGCCGATGTGGCCGCGCTCTACCATCAGCTGAACGGTGACGCCTCTGAAACGGTCTACCACCTGCTGGCCCGCGCCTTCGGCTTGAAGGTGAACGCTGAGCCGTTCGGCATGCTCGCCCACACCCTGCCTTTGCGCACCCTGCTCAAATACCGCGATGATGCGCTGCGCACCGAGGCGTTGTTCTTCGGTCAGGCCGGCCTGCTGCAGGTGGACTTCGTGGATGCCTATCCGCGCCAGCTGCAGCAAGAGCACGCGCTGCTCGCGCGCCTGCACGACCTGCGGCCGGCACCGGTGGCGGCCTGGAAATTCGGACGGATGCGGCCGGTGAACTTCCCCACCATCCGCATGGCCCAGTTGGCCCAGTTGCTTATGCGGTGCGATGGCAACTTCTCCGCGCTCCTGGGTACCGACACGGTGCGCGAACTGCGCACCATGCTGGATGTGGATGCCAGCGTGTACTGGACCACCCATTACACCTTCGACCACGAAAGCGCAGCGCGGCCCAAGCATCTCGGGCGTGCGGGGGCCGACCACCTCATCATCAATGCCCTGGTGCCCGCGCTCTTCGCCTTGGGGCGCTTGCAGGGGCGCGAGGACCATGGCGAACGCGCGCTCAGCCTGCTGGAACAACTGCCCGCCGAGGTCAACCAGGTGCTGGAGGGCTGGCGATCCCTGGGGTTGAAGGCCGATACCGCCGCCCGTGGCCAGGCGTTAATTGAGCTGAAGAACAGCTACTGCGGGCAACGCCGTTGCTTATCTTGCGTCATCGGCACAGAACTCCTCAAGCAAAGCGCCCCATGATCGACCGCATCAAGACCTGGTTCGAGCAGCGCGCCTTCGGGGTATGCGAGTGGTGGGCCCAGAAGCTCAACATCAAGACCGAGCAGGTGCGCCTTAGCTTCATCTACCTCGCCTGCGTTACGGCGGGCCTGCACATGGTGGTGTACCTCGTGATGGCCTTCGTGCTGCAACATAAGGAACGCATCAAGCGACCCTTTGCCAAGCGCAGTTCGGTATGGGAGTTGTAGCTTATGTACGCACAACCTTATTGGGCATTACCGACTGCACCCCGGATCCGCCTCGAGGAGCACACAGTGTTGGGCGCTGATCCGCCATGCCCGCCCCTCCGTATATTCAATATTCCGAAGCGTTTGTAAGGATGGTCCCTACTAAGGGCTTTTGATGCGGCCTTCAATTCACACCCATGACGAAAACACAACTCCCGATGAAGCATAGAATGATAGTTGCCACCGCCCTATGTGGGTTGCTGACGTCCTCAGCCATGGCCACAGTGCACACGGTGACCTGCCAGAACGGAGAGTCGCACTTTTTGCCCGTCACGGTGAACGCTTTTGTTGGCGATACGATCTTTTGGACGTGGGTGTCCGGAAACCATATCGTTGGACCCATCACCGCTGCGGATATTCCGTTGGGGGCGGGCATGTTCAACGCACCTATAAACGCTAGCCTGCAGTCTTTCGAGTACGTGGTGTCCATGCCGGGCGAGTATCACTACGTATGCCATCCATCCAATCCGCACGATGAGGATGGCTTTATTTCTGTCTCCTTGTCCACAGGAGCTCAGCAGCTACCTAGCCAGAACGATGTGCTGAGCGTGTTCCCGGTCCCGTCGAACGGAAAGGTCACGGTGCGATCGAGCCAGGACAACGCCAGGTTCAGTGTGTTCAATGCCCTCGGCGAAGAAGTGTACAATTCCGCGTTGGTCGGACAGCGATCGGATATCGACCTAAGCGATCGGCCCAAG
>JBKJNF010000037.1:0-11776 GCA_046596155.1 Flavobacteriales bacterium
CTTCCGCGCGGCCTTGTCGCACGTTCTGCGCCATTGATCCAGCGGCGTCCACTCAGCGCCCGGTGCACCGGCCGGCCCTGTGCATACATAGCGCTGGGCCATGCGCACGAACACGGCACCCAAGCCCTGCGTGGGCTGATCGGCGTATTTGCGCGTGGCCAGTGACACAATGAAGTGCTTCACTTCCTCGGCCTGGCCTGCGCGCCCGATCAGGCTATCGAGGTAGGCCACCAGCAGATCCGACTTCTGCGGAAGGCCGATGGCCAGAAGTGCTTCCAGTCGGTTCTGGAACACGGGTCCGCGCGCGATCCGTTCATCCGTCAGGTCGGTGTTGTCCCAATAGTGCGCCCGGTAGCGATCAGCCGTGGCGGCGCTGTCCAAGGTTCCATCGGGCCCGCGCAGCTCTACCCTGGCGGGTTCCAGTTCAGACAGCATCAGTGTGGCAGCGAGCGTGCCCGAGTTGGCATGCACCAGCTTCATCAGCCGTGCGTCGTGTTCGGGTCCGGCCGGCACCGCCTTGCGCTCCACGAGATAGAGCGTGTTCTCCCGGCTTTCCAGGACCCGCACAGTGCCTGCCGGATCCGCGGCCTGCATCGCCAACCGGATCCGCGGTTCGTTCACCAGGATCTCCAGGCGCCCGGTTCTGGGCAGCACCGCATAGACCCCTGGTTTGTACCCGCTCTTTCGTGCGAAGACCGCCAACCCTTGCGCATCGGCCACGGCGGTGTCAGTGTAGAAGAGCCGGTTGCCGTAATAGTTGGCCAGGTAGATGCTATCGCCCGCGGCACCGGAAATGGAGAATTCCATCCGGCAGGGCAGCTGGGCGGTAATATTCTGGACGAAGAGACAAATGGCCAGTGACCCGATCGATGCCCGCATGGCCCAAAGCTATTGGGCCAAATGGATCGAACGAGTGAAGATGACCGGACAAGCATCACTTCCTTTGTGCCAACCAACATGACGATGAACGAAAAGCAGCTCTTTGTAAAAATGGCGCTCGACACCTGGAGCGAACGGATCAACGCTACGAGCAAATTGGTGGACCAGCTCACCGACGATCAGCTCATGAACGAAGTAGCGCCGGGTCGCAATAGGGGCATCTACCTCGTCGGCCACCTCGCCTCGGTGCATGACCAGATGCTGCCGCTGCTCCGCTTTCAGGAAATGCTGTATCCGGAGCTCAAACCGGTGTTCATCGACGCGGCGGATAGGACCACCGAACTGCCGGCTGTGGCGCAAGTGCGCGAGCAATGGAAATTGGTGCACTACACGTTGATGGGCCACATAACGCGTCTTCCACCAGAGGTCTGGTTCACGCGCCACGCGAGCATAACGGAAGAGGATTTTGAGAAGGAGCCGCACCGCAATCGTTTGAATTTGCTGATGAACCGCACGAACCACCTCAGCTATCATCGCGGGCAGCTCGCGTTGCTGGCCAGCAAGTAGTGTCTGAAGGGTGGTGGGTTTGGATCGCGACCTTAGCCGAATGGAGAACACAGGACATCCCAAGACCGTTGCTTATCGGCCTGAGCGAACGGATGCAGCGACCAGTGCTCAACGCTCCGCACAATTCCTGAAGTTGATGGACGGGCGGCGTAGCGTGCGGCATTTCAGCAGCGAGCCTGTGCCGCACGTAGTGATCGACAACCTGATCCGCACGGCGAGCACCGCCCCCAGCGGAGCGCACAAGCAGCCGTGGACCTTCTGCGTGGTGACCGCTCCGGGGTTGAAGCACCTGATCCGCGAGGCCGCCGAGGAGGAGGAGCGCGAGAACTACAACGGCCGCATGCCGAAGGAATGGCTGGAGGATCTGGCTCCCCTCGGCACGGACGCGGAAAAGGAGTTCCTCGATATTGCCCCGTGCCTTATCGTCGTCTTCAAACACGCGCATGACCTGAAACCCGATGGCTCGCGCCGCAAGAACTATTACGTGGAAGAGAGCGTGGGCATCGCCTGCGGCTTCCTGCTCGCCGCCGCGCGCAACGCAGGACTGGTCGCGCTTACGCACACACCGAGCCCCATGAACTTCCTGGCCCGGCTACTCCAACGACCGGAGAACGAGCGGGCCTTTCTCCTGATCCCCATCGGCTACCCGGCGGAGAATTGTGAAGTGCCCGACCTACAGCGCAAACCGCTGGAGGAGGTGCTGGTGCGCTATCCGTGAACGTGCTGCGGGCCGCAGGGTTAGGCCATCGGAGGTGGCGCAGCGAGCTCACCATCCATCCAACCTTTCCGATACGCTGCAAGGTTTCGCGCTCTTCGGCGAGTTGTTCTCCAACTTAGCCGCCGGATGAACGCCTACACCATTCTCATCTTCCTCAGCGGGCTGGTCATCTTCAGCTACCTGTTCGACCTCTTTGCCAAGCGCACGCGATTGCCTTCGGTGCTCTTGCTGCTGGCCCTGGGCATTGGCATTCGGGCACTTGCCGATGCGTGGGGATACAGTTTCCCGCTGGTGGCGAGGGTGCTGCCTACCCTCGGGAACATCGGGCTCATCCTCATCGTTTTCGAGGGCGCGCTGGAACTGGAATACGAACAGAGCAAGCGGCCCATGATCCGCACGGCGTTCGCCACGGCGCTTTTCCTCCTGTTACTGACCACGGCGGGTATCGCAGTGGTGTTACACTACCTCACAGATGCGACGGTGCTCACGTGCATTGCCAATGCAGTACCGCTCAGTGTGATCAGTTCGGCAGTGGCCATTCCATCGGCGAGCGGACTACCCGCCGATCGCAAGGAGTTCGTTGTGTATGAATCCACCTTCTCCGATATCCTGGGGATCATCCTGTTCAATTTTATCGTGACCAACACCACGTTCGGTGTGCAGGCCTTTGGGAGCTTGGGCCTGGAGATCGGTGGTGTACTGGCGTTGAGCGCCGTCTTCTCCATGGCCTTGCTGTGGCTGCTCGGCCGCATCAAGCATCATGTGAAGTTCTTCCTCATCCTCGCCATCCTGGTGATGGTGTACGCCTTGGGCAAGCAGTTGCACCTATCATCGCTGGTAGTGGTACTGGCCTTTGGGATGTTCCTGGCCAATGCCGATCAGCTGCCCTTCGCATGGTTCAAGCAACGCTTCCTTTATTCCGATTTCAACAAGGACATCGAGCAGTTCCATTCGCTATCCAGCGAGAGCGCTTTCCTGATCCGCACCTTCTTCTTCGTGTTGTTCGGCTACTCAGTGGTAGTGGCCGAAGTGGCGCAGCGGGAGGTCCTCATCCTTGGGGGCGCCCTGTTGGTGGTCACCTACGTGCTGCGTGCGCTCTTCCTGAAGTTAGCTGTGCGCATGGACCTGCGGCCCCTGCTCTTCATCACCCCCCGCGGCTTGATCAGCATCCTGCTCTACCTCTCGCTGCCCGAACACCTGCGTATGCCCGAAGTGGGCATGGGGCTGCTCTTCGTGCTGGTGCTGGCCACCTGCTTCATCATGGCGATGGGCCTGCTCGGCGCGCGTGGGCTGGTGCGCTCGCTGGATGATCTGGGCGATCCAAGTAAGTAGATGATCCAGGGTATTGCGCTTCGGGCGGGTGTCATCTTGCGATGAAGGATGCGGGTGATCTTCCGCAGGCCGTAGCGGCCATTGTGTGGCTCGTCGGTCAGTATTGATGCGATTGTCGCGCCTCTATCTTCGCTCCATGCCCACCAAGTCCAACAAACTCGACCAGCAGCCTACCTGCCGGAGAGGCAGGCTCGCGCCCGCGCCCGCGCTCGGACCAGGAGCCTGAGCGCCTCGAGTGCGCTGCTGGGCGACCTTTCCGATGATCAACTGATGCCGGAGGTGTCACTTGGGCGGAACGAGGGGTATTACATTGGAAGCCATGAACCACCCAATGGAAGCTGGTAATGATCGCAAGGCCATGGCGTGGTACTTGAGAATGATCCCATTGGTGATCGCCTTCATCGGGGGCGGCCTCCCGTCTTATATGCAGGCGCAATATCCAAGGCTGCCCGTGGATGTGGACTCGCTGAGGCAGTTGCTCACAACAAGGTTGGATGACACTACGCGCACTCGTGTCAACATCAACCTTTGCCTTTTTCTGATGCATTCGAACAGGACGGAGGCCATGGGGTATGGCCGCACTGGATTGGAATTGGCCCGCAGGATCGAAGTGCCCGGACTTATTGTTTCCGGGTTGACGATACTTGGTGAGTCCCTGCAGGGGGAAGGGCGGTATGCGGATGCCATGCAGCTGTATCAAGAGGCTTACCACGTAGCTGATTCCGCTGGTGATGGAAAACGGATGGTCAAAGCCTTGGTCTCGATATCGGGCGCCTGGCAGAAGCAGTATGACTTCGCCAATGCCCTGGCCTCTGCACGGGACGCGCTGCAAGTACTCGATACGATCAACGATCAGGGGGTAAAGGCCTCCATTTTCAGCTCCATGGGTAATTCGTTCAGGGGCATGGGAGAATTTGATTCATCGAACGTCTATTTCAAGAGGGCGCTGGCACTTGCGGAACAGGCGGGCGATACACGGACCTATGGGAGCGCGACGAACGGATTGGGCATGAACCACTTCGATCGCCGCGACTATGGCGAGGCGGCCAAGTACTACGAAATGGCACTGGACCTTGCGCGCAGTTTGCACAAAGAGGACCTGGTGATCACCTCGATGCTGAACGCCGGGACCGCCTATGGAATGATGGGTGATATCCCCAAAAGCAGGACCTACTTGGAGGAGGCCATTCAAAAGAGCGAGCGGATGGGTGACCGCTATCTGCAACTTGAGTGCTACAACTCCCTTGCAGAGGTATTGAACAAGGCGGGCATGTACGAGGAAGCATTCGTTGATCTGAGGACGATGCAGCGTCTGGCCGATTCGATCAAAGTCACGGAGAACCGCGTGCTGGTGGCGGAATACGAGACCAAATTCGATACACAGCGCAAGGAAAAGGAGATCGAGGTGCTGAATCTCGATAAGAAGGTGCAAGCCCAGAACCTTGCGAAGGAGGAACTGCGGCGGAACGTGTTCATGGGTGGCTTCGTGATCGTGCTGGGTTTCGCCGGGGTCTTCCTTGTCCAACGCAACCGTATCAAGGAGGGTAAGCGGTTGAGCGATGAACTCCTGCTGAACATCCTGCCGGAGGAGACCGCGAACGAGCTGAAGGAGAAAGGTGCTTCGGAGGCCAAGCTCTTCGACCAGGTCACCGTGCTCTTCACGGACTTCAAGGATTTCACCCAGGTGGCCGAGCAGCTCTCGCCGCAGTCGCTCGTGGCTGAGATACACCACTGCTTCAAGGCCTTCGATGCGATCATGGAAAAGCACCGCATCGAGAAGATAAAGACCATCGGCGATGCATACATGGCCGCGGGAGGGCTTCCAGTGGTGAACGTGACGAACGCGACGGATGTGGTTTTCGCCGCGCTCGAGATCCAACGCTTCATCCAGGACTATCGCAGCGATCGCCATGCACAAGGCCAGCTTGGCTTTGATATCCGCATCGGCATCCACACAGGGCCGGTCGTTGCCGGGATCGTGGGGGTCAAGAAATACTCGTATGATATCTGGGGCGATACCGTGAACACGGCGAGCCGCATGGAGAGCAGTGGCGAACCGGGGAAGGTCAACATAAGCGGTTCCACCTACGAGATCGTGAAGGACAAGTTCGTATGCATACATCGCGGAAAGGTCCAGGCCAAGAACAAGGGCGAGATCGACATGTACTTCGTGGAGGGCGTGCGCTAGCGTGGCGGTTGTTCATCGGGCTGACGATGTCGGCTACATTTGGTTCCATGGCAATGACCAAGAAAGTGAATTGACCTAGGCCCATGTGCCTGATCTGAACCATACAAGCATGCCGGTGTCACATCAACCTCAGCACAGGGCGCTTCTAGCGATCCGCCCGATCGTGCGCAACCATAAGGATACCATGCGCAGAATAACGTAGCCATAGTTGCCGTCCTCGCTCGTACACACGATCGCGCCATCGGGCTGCAAGGCGCCGCTCGTTCCGTTGTCGCTCGTGCTTCCGCACTCGATCGTTACATGGCCCATGGAACCAAAGGTGTTGTCGGGCGTGCCGTCGGTGTCGAAGCGGCACACGAGCGCATCGCGCTCGCCTGCGAGGGTGTAGCTGACAAAGAGCAGGATCTTTCCATCGGGTTGGAGCAATACGCTATTCGCCGCCGCGACATCGCCGCCAGTGTTGTCCACTATGGAGCCACCCGTGGCGAAGCCTGTGTCCACACTCCCGTCCGGAAGGAACCGCTCTAGGATGAACTGGTCGCCGCTATTGCCACAAACAAGGATGGAACCATCTGTTTGAAGGGCCATGCCGCGTGCCATGAAGCCGATGTTGACCAAGCCTCCTGTCCCGAAAGCGGGATCAAGTATGCCATCGCTGTCGAAGCGCCCCAGCGCGTATTCCCTGGCGTTCACTTGCGCCCCTGCTACCAGCATGCTTCCATCGGGTTCCAGCGCCATGTACTGCCATCCTTTCAGAAAACCGAACGGCGTTACAGCATATCCGTTCAGCGCGAACGAAAGGTCGATGGTGCCATTGGCGAGGTAGCGCGTCAGTGCGCCGTTCACGCCACCGATGCCATCATCCACCTGACCAGCGAGCAGGATTCGCCCATCGGGTTGAACTGCCACGGCGTTCGCGCGTGATGAGAAGTTTCCGAACGAGGTTTCCACCAGGCCATCGGCGCTGAAGTCAGTGTCCGGTGTTCCGGCTTGGCCGTTGACGAGGACCAGTTTGGAGAACAGGATCGCACAGCGTAGTGATCGTTCCATATGGTGGAGACTTGAAATGCCGTGGTCGCAGATCATGCCAACTGGCGATCCTAGAGACTTCCGCGACGGTTTCGCCTTCTATCTATGCTCCATGCCCACCAAGACCAAGAATATCGACTGGCAACTCGCCTCCGGCCCCGGATCGAAGGGCCATATCCGCATGGATCATAGGCAACGCAAGTGCATCGCCTTGTCGCATTCGACCGTGTTCTTCTTGAGCTAGGTGTTCAATGCGTTCGGGCATGCTCAGCCGCGGCAACTTCCAGATCGGAGTGGTCGTACAGCAAAGGCCGACATCGGGTTTTGCCGCTGCCTGTATCCACAACAGATCGGTGGTGGACCGGAGTGTATCGTTCATGGAAAATGTGCGGTCCAGTAGACTGGGTTGAAGCAGTGAAGCAACTACCGTATCGCCGTCGATCACTTCCTGAAATGAAGGATGAACGAAAAAGCGGCCGTGACCGCCTTATCGACATTGCGACCGGCCAGGACATAGCCCAGTTCACCGACGTACCCGAACCGATCTCCGAGCGGGCGGTAATACTTCCCGCCGACCTTCACGTAACTGACACCGAGTTCCTTGAACGTGGTCGGCGCCAAGTCGCCTTGGCCGCGATAGTCCTTGCCACCATAAGCTTCTTGGGCTTTCAGGTAGGCCTCCCAATAGTGAGCGGAAGTCGCGTGGCCGAAACGCAATGTGCCGGTGAGCGCGTCGGGTGTCGGGCCCTGGGTCACGAACTGCCCACCGACCAAACTCGTGAAGTAGCCACTACCGGCACTGTATTGCAAGACACCCATGGGGATCAAGCTCGTGGCCTGCTGACCGATGGCACCCAGACCCTCGGTCTCGTAATCCATCAGCGGAGCGCTTGCACCAAGGGCAGCACCGAAGCTGATCTTTCCCGAACCGAGAGCGGCCTTCAACGGCAGCCATTTGAGGAACAATTGGCCATCCTGCAGCCCCGAAGCACCGTTGCTCGCGATGAAAGGGACGCTCAACTGTACATCGAGGTCCTTGGTAAGCCCGCGCGCAACGAAGAGCGAAACGGCAGCGCGGTACCTGGAAACGGCAGCCGAGCCTTCCGCCAAGTAATAGGAAAGGCCTTGATCGTAGCTCAACGAACCCACAACGTCCATGTTGCCTTTTCCCTTGTTGAAACCGTCGACTTGCGCGTTCCCGGAGGGGATCGTAACGAACACGAACAGGAGTTGCAGGAGAATGGATCGGCGATTCATAGTTTCATCGTTTGGCGGGCGTGGTTGCCATTGGTCACCGGTTATTCCAACCGTGCCTGGCAGGAACTCATGATGGGTGCGGCCGTCATAGCTCGATCTGCCGATCAACAGGTGCTCGAAGGTACTGGTGTTCAGCTCGCCGCGCTGCATGAAGTTCCCAAGCGATCAGCACCAGTAGCACGGCATATTCAACAGTGATCCACCAATACAGTTGGGCGAACGGTTCAGATCCGTAGGTGAGGTAGGTGGGCATGATCAATAAGGACCAGAAGATCGGCCAACGATAGCCGGTCAACGCGGCCAGTGCGATCAACGGGATGATGTACCACGGATGAACCGCCTGTGAGCCGAACAGGTAGATGGCAAAGATCCAGAGCATCTCCTCCGGCCAACTCATCGCGCGCCGCACCCATTGCCGGATACTGAATGCGACCAAGCCAAGCAACATGATCACGCCCAGCAGTCCGGTACCTTTCACGGGGCCATCTCCCAACGCGTATCGGAGCCCTTCGAACAGGCCGCCGTTGAATTCGAGATAGCTCGCGAAGAGTTTGACGCTGCTGGCAAGATGGGACACGAGATCAACCGTGCGGAACGGAACCCAAGTGATGAGGAATACGCTGATCGTGATCGCGACGAAGCGGATGCTACGCCGAACGCTAAGCCGGGAGGGGATCCACGCGAGGAAGAGGAGCGGCCACAGCTTGATGGCGGCCATCACGGCAAGGACCATTGCGGCCGTGTCGAACCGAGTTCGCTTGAACAGTGCAATGGCCCAGAGCATCGGGGCGATCAGCAGTGCTTCGGTGTGCAGGTTCACCGTGAGTTCCATCAGCACCAGCGGGTTCAGGGCGTATAGCGCCATCTTGGCCGTCCGGTCCAGATCGTTCCGCAGCAACGCGCCGAGCGCGAACACCGCCGCGACATCCATTGCGATCATGATCACGCGAAGTGCGAGCGTCGAGACCCACACATCACCACGGCCGAGCCAAGCCGCGGTCGCGAATACAGCTTGCGCGATCGGTGGATATACAGTGTAGAAATGGGGCGAATTCAGCCGGTCGAACAGGCCTTGGGTGAACACCTCCGGTCGAGTACGCAGAAGTTCCTCCGGGGTGAACGCATAGGGCGATATGCCGTTCACAGAGCACAGCCCATCCCAGATGTAACGGAAGTGATCGTCCGTCCAGGTGATGGGCGCGAAGAGCAAGGCCGCGCGAAGGCCGACCGCGCACCACACCATCTGGTCCAAAGCGAGTGATGTCCTTCGAGCGGACCACCAAAACGCTGCGAAGGCGATCGCGTAGCCGATGAGAAGCGGGGCGCTTTCAGAGCGGGTTGGTCCATAGCCAAGGAAGAGCACAGCTGCAGCGAGCAGTGCAAGCGGTATGACACTTTTCGATGTAATGGCGTTCATCTACCGGCGGTGCGCATTGAATGCACCACCGAATAATAGCACACCGCTCCGAAGCCCAGCGCCAACATGGCATGGTAGGGCAGTAGCCCGAAGTCGTTGATCCGAAAAGCGATGATCATGCCCAACACCGCATAGGCCGCGATCATCCCTTCAAGCAGCGTGAGCGGTGAGATCACGCTCTTCAAGTAGGCGTCTCGCTGGATGACCTTATCCTTTGCCAACACACCGGATTTCGGGGTGCGGAGGAACGGTGTACGACGGCCGAAATAGCCTTCGATCACCGCGAGCGCGTTGTGCAAGGAGAGTCCCATGCTCACGGAAAGGAACACGGGGAAGGTCCAGAGGAAGCGCAGGGTACCTCGCCATCCGCGGAGCCGTTCGCGATGCGCGACCCAATAGAAAGCGACGAGTACCAGCAGCGCGAACGTGAACACCACCGCGATATTGAATAGGAACTTGAGTTCAGGATGCGCCTGTTTCACCAGTAACAATGGCACGCTCAACAAAGCGGTACCCAGGATGCTCACGAAAACGGTGCTATTCATCAGGTGGAAGACCGCGTGCAGTTTGGTCGCGACCGGGATCGATCCTTCGCGCAGCACTTTGGGAAGGTTCTTCACCACGCATTCGGCCGCGCCCTTGTTCCAGCGGTATTGCTGGGTCTTCAGCGCGTTCATGGCAGCAGGTAGTTCCGCAGGTGAAACGACATCCTCCAGGTAGCGGAACCGCCAGCCGTTCAGTTGCGCACGGTAGCTCAGATCGAGGTCTTCGGTCAGCGTGTCAGACTGCCAGCCACCGGCATCCACAATGCATTCCTTTCTCCACACTCCTGCGGTTCCGTTGAAGTTGATGAAATGGCCGAGGCTGTTGCGTCCGCCTTGCTCCACCGAGAAATGCGCATCGAGCCCGAATGCCTGCAGCTGCGTAAGCAGGTTGCCATCGCGGTTCACGTGGCCCCAGCGGGTCTGCACCATGCCCAGCTTCGGGTCGGCGAACCACGGCGCGATCTTGTAGAGCATATCCGCTGGCGGCAGGAAATCCGCGTCGAACACGGCGATCAGATCACCTTTCGCAAGGGTCAACCCGTAAGCGAGCGCCCCGGCCTTGAAACCGGATCGATCCGGCCGTCCCACATGCACGATGTCGATCCCCTGATCCCGCCAATGGGCCACACGTTCTTCGGCCAAGGTCCGCGTTTCGTCCGTACTGTCATCAAGCACCTGGATCTCGAAACGATCCCGCGGCCAACGCATCCGCGCCACTTGATCGATGAGGCGTTCTACCACATGTCGTTCGTTGTAGAGCGGGAGTTGTATCGTAACGGACGGTTCTTCACCTTCCATTGTGGGCAGTGGCTCGGGTGCTCCTCGTCGCCGCCTCAAATAAGCCACGGTCAGTTGCAACTGAACCATGCTGAAGAGTAGGATAAAGCTCAGCAGAAGACCGTAGAGGAGGAGGATCGCGATACCCATCACCGGTATTTGAAGATGGTGGTGATGATCTTGTAGCTGGCCAACACGGATCCTTTCACTGTTCCACTGATCTTGGAAAAGCCCACGCGCTTCCGGTAATCCACAGGAACTTCGGTGATCCGCAATCCCTGCTTCGCGGCTTTCAGCTGCATCTCTACGGTCCAACCGAAAGTACGGTCCCGCATGCCCATGGCGATCAATGCGGGCCAGCGAATGGCACGGAAGGGTCCGAGGTCCGTGTAATGGACATTGTACATCCGCTTCAGCAGGAAGGTCGCGAGCGCGTTCCCAAAGATCTGTTGTGGCATCATCGCTCCCGCTTCCCGTTTCCCCAACGCGCGGGATCCGATCACAAAGTCGGCGGTGCCATCGAGGATGGGGACGACCAGTTCCGTAATCTGCTCCGGCCGGTCGCTGTGGTCGGCATCAAGGAAGACCACGATGTCCGGCGGCGGGTCATGCGTTGCGACCTGTTCCATGCCCTTCAGGCAGGCGTTGCCATAACCGCGTTCGGGTTGATCCACGACAATGGCACCGGCGGTGCGCGCCATCTGACTGGTCTTGTCGCTGCTGGCGTTGTTCACCACAACAATGTGCCGTACGAGGTCCTTCGGAATGTCCCGGATCACCAGGCCCACGGCCTCCTCTTCATTGAAGGCCGGGATGATGACGTCGATGAGGGCCTGCTTCACACGTGGAGTTCGATGCCTTGAGCGCTGATGCTGAGCGGCCCATTGCTGATGCGTCCTTCCAGCTTCCCGTTCTCCAGCTTTAATACACCACGCGGGCAAACCGCTGCGCAGATCCCGCAACCCACGCAACTGGCCCGCACGATGTTCTCTCCTTTCTGGGCGTACGCGCGTACGTCGATGCCCATCTCGCAATAGGTGCTGCAATTGCCACAGCTGATGCACTGG
>JBKJNF010000085.1:0-4285 GCA_046596155.1 Flavobacteriales bacterium
GGTGCAAGCAGTGTCGTCCTCGACATCCGTGACCTACCCACAGGTGTCTTCGTCGCGCGCGTGTCAACTTCATCTTCGCGCGTACTGCGTGCTTCATTCGTGAACGTGCGGCGTTGAGACTGTGTACCAGCAGGTGCTTGAGCGGAAAACGATATTTACACGCTTGGCCTTTAGTTCGTCCCTTCATCTTCCAACGTTCCGTGATCATGAACACCTTCATCCTGCTCGACGGCTCGCTATTCTTGCTCATCGGTCTCATTGTATTGGTCTTTCCCAGCCCACAACCGGCACTCACCCGGCCAGTAAGTACCGATGACCTCCTTCCCATCTCGCAGACGCGCCAGCTTCTGGCAGCCATGTTCATTTCCAGCGGCATGCTGCTGATCGTCATTGGCCGTCACGTTACGGACCTTGCCACATTGCAAGGGATCGGGTATGCGCGCATTATCGCGTTCGCCTTGGTGATCTGCCTGAATGCACTGCAGTTCCGCAGCCGCCGGTGGAAGTCGGCACCCTTGGTCGCTCTAATGTCCCTCTTCAGCGCCATGAGTCTGGTCTACGCGTACCTAATGCTGGCCGACAAGTTGAACTGAACCCTCTGGTTCTTCCATACGCAGTCCATGATCCAGCATCATGTCCAAAACTGATATCAAGACCAAGAAGTTCACCACCAGCCTGTAGGACTTCATTGTCTAACAGAAGGACGTTGATGTGCGCAAAGTCGGCAAGGCATGCCTTACCCACTTTGCACAACAGGGTCAAACTAAGGGCATGTCCCGATTCGTGGTCCGTCCTGCGCTTTCAACGCGTAGATGGCCCTAGCCCGATCTGGTATCCATGTCAGCGAAGAAGGGACCTTCGCGGATCCCTTCTTCACTGTATAGTATCGTACTCAATTCATCTCATACACAGCCTTGAACGTGGTGGCGGCGAAGTCCTTGATATCTGTTGGTGTCGTGTTGTTCGCTGTGCGTATGGTCTCGGCCATCACGTGGCCTTCGTTGAGGCACTGCACGAATTCCATCATGCGCTTGGCCACATTCGGGCTTGCGCCCATCTGCTGCACCATGGCCTGCTCTGCCTGGTCGTATGGAAATTCCACGTAGTTGATATCGGGTTTGCCGATGGCCGCACCCAGGATCTTGGTCGCTTCGTTGTAGGTAAGGTCGCGAGGTCCGAGAACGAATTCCACATTCTTTCCACTGAAGTCGAGCGCCAACAGATGCTGCAGTCCTTTGGCCGCGATGTCGCGCGTGGCCACCATGGGGAACTTGAGAGCGGCCTTTACCGGACTACCGAAGATCCCCATTTGCTTGGCCATACCGGCCTGACCCAGGGTGTTCTCCATGAAGTAGCTGGCGCGCAAATGCAGCACATCGAGGCCGGGGATAGCGTTCATGGTCTGTTCCATGTGGTAAAGCCCGTTCACCACGCCGTTCCCTTCGGCCAGGTGCGCGCCAACGCTGCTCAGCGTCACGAGCTTCTTCAGACCAGCCGCCTTGGCGGCGGGAGCGAAGGCGTTGATATATTTCAACTGCGAGGCAGTGTAGTCGTTCGACGTCCACTCTCCAGGAACCATAAAATAGGCGGCATCCACCCCGGTAAGGGCCTTGCTGAGGAGGGTCGTGTCAGCTCCATCACTCTGGATAAGCTCTGCTCCCTTATCGGTCAGCTCTTTTGCCTTAGCGGCATCGCGGCTGATGATGCGAACGGAATGACCAGCGGCGAGGAGTCCGAGGGCGATGGGTTTCCCGGTGTGACCGGTGGAACCCGTGATCAGGTAGGTATTCATGTTGTTGTTGGTTATTAGGTCTGTTGGGGCCGGAGATCTCCGCCCTTACTTTTTCAAGAGTTTGAAAGCATGTGTCCACTGGTTGCGCGCGAAGCCAGGGATACACCACAGGATGCACAAGGGTTCGATCGCGCGCGCAGCTTCCACGCTGCCCATGTCCTCACTTTCCCAGCCGAACTGGTCGAGGATCGTGGTCACTTCCTTCTTCGCGTTCGCATCATTGCCGCAGATGAACATGGTCGGTTTGATCCCGCCGAAGTCGGGGTTCACCATGTAGGCATTGCCCACACTGTTGAACGCCTTCACGAAGTGGGCTCCCGGAGTCACCTTCTGCAACTGCTCCATCAGGCTTTCTTCGAGCGTGGTGAAGTAGTGTAGCACACCATTGGTCGGTGGCGCATCGGCGATGGGATTGGTGGCGTCGATGATGATCTTGCCTGCCAGGTCCGCGCTGTCGCAGAGGCGGATCGCTGCTTCCGCCGCGGTTCCCTTCGTGGCGAGCACGATGATATCTGCCCACTTCGCTACGGCCTTGTGGTCACCCACCTTACCACCCGGGTTCTTGTCCAGCCAGTCCGCGATCTTGCTTGCATCGCGCGTGGCGATCATCACCTCATGGCCGTGATTCAGGAAGCCGCTGGCGAGCACCTGGCCCACCATGCCGGTTCCGAGTATGCCTACTTTCTTTCCCATGTTGTCTTGGTGTTAGGTTTGTATGTGCAAATGACGGGAGCCGGGTCAAGGCTCTTGTTCCAATAGACTGCTTGCCTTTACTAAGTCATGGGCGAGCGCAGCGCCCTTCTCCTTGCCCAAGAGTTCGGAATATCTGGCGTACATTTTCCCCCAAGCGGTCTTGATCCGCTTCTCTTGCGCGACGGCATCAGGGGTGGGATAGACCAGCACGCTTTTGCCTTCGCTGCTGCGCGAAAGAAGGCCTCGTTCTTCAAGCTTGTCCAGCATCCGCGTGATGGTGCTGGGGCTAAGCTGCATCACCTTGGCGATGTCCCCGGCAGAGATACCTGGCTCCTTCACCACGGTCATCACGATAAAGCCTTGTGTTGGTGCGATATCCGCTTCGGCGAACTCCTTCTCGGCGATCCGCGTGATGCTCCGGGCCATGGCGTTGGCCGCGTGGTAGAGGCAGTAGCAGAAGGGGCTCTTGGTGTCGCTCACGGGGCAAATGTAGCCTCGTTAGTTGTATGTGCAAATGATAGTTGTGAACAGGTCAACGCCGCGCTTGTATTGATCAAGGTGACGGGATGCAGTTCATCCGCAGATGACGCAGATGCGCTCACTACCGTTCACGAAGGGTACGAACGAATGCGATTGAACCGCAACGCCGCAACTTGGCCAGTGAATAACGCTTAGTGGATAGCTTAGGCAACGTGAAGCAGTCATGGGTGTACATCATGACCAGCAAACGGCACAACGTGCTGTACGTCGGTGTGACCTCTGATCTGGAGCAGCGCGTGCTTCAACACAAGACCGGTTTCTACCCCAATGCGTTTACCCTGAAATACCGCTGCCACGAGCTCATCTGGTTCGAAGAGTTCGGTGACATCGTGGAATCCATCGCCCAAGAGAAGCGCATCAAGCGCTGGCGCCGTGCGTGGAAGGATGAGATGATCACCAAGTTGAATCCAGATTGGAAGGATCTGAGCGAGGGTTGGTATGATGCGCGCGACCTCACCCCCTGATCGTCATCCCGGAACGCGGGCGCCGCGCAGCGGCGGGGACCCGCGTATCCGGGATCTCAGCCCCAACCCTACCCCCCCAACGATCGTCAACGAGATCCCGGATGGCCGGGGCCCTCGGCGCCTCGCGCCGACCGGCCTCCGGGATGACGATCGTGATTGAGCGATCCCCCCTGACGTCATCCCGGAACGCGGGCGCCGCGCAGCGGCGGGGACCCGCGTATCCGGGATCTCTGTCATAGGTCTCGTTGCAGATCGCGAGGACCTGCGTATCCGGGATCTCATGCGATGTGCCCCAGGATCTCTACTCCCCGATCGTCAATGAGATCTTGGATGGCCGGGTCCGCGATCCTGCACCCCACTATCGTCAACGAGATCACGGATGGCCGGGTCCGGGATCCTGCGGATCGCCCGGCCTCCGGGATGACGATCGTGGGGGATACCTTCGCCCTCATGCAGTTAGAGAACTACGCGCAAGGCCAATGGATCGCCGGCACCGGCAAGCAATCCGAACTCCTCGACGCCTCCACCGGCGAGCTCATCGCCACCACCAGCTCCGGTGGCCTCGACTTCGGCGCCATGCTCACCTACGCCCGCGAGGTCGGTGGTCCGCCCCTGCGCAAGATGACCTTCCCCGAAAGAGGAAGAATGCTGAAGGCCCTCGCGCTCTACCTGATGGAACGCAAGGACAAGTACTACGCGATCAGCTACAAGACCGGCGCCACCAAGGCCGATAGCTGGGTGGACATCGAGGGCGGCATCGGCAACGTGTTCGCCAACGCGAGTTTGCGCCGCGTGT
>JBKJNF010000296.1:0-11091 GCA_046596155.1 Flavobacteriales bacterium
CGACCTGAGCATGTTCAGCGCGGACGAATTGATCAACGAAGGCAACGGGCTCAGCAGCGAGCCTGGAGGGTTGATCAGCTACTATGGATACGACCACCTAGGAAACAAACTGACAGCGAAGCCGAGCTTCGAGAAGTTCTTCACCGACAACAAGCGGGTGGGAGAGGACACGCTGTATAGCCGGCTCCAGGCCCCCTTCCAGCCCATCTACGTGGCCGGTTACCTGATGGACAAGTTCTCCTTTGATGACATCATCTTCAACGTGGGTATTCGCGTGGACCGCTATGATGCGAACCAGTACCAGCTGAAGGACAAGTACCTCTGGCGCAATGCATGGACCGCCGGTGAAGCTGCCGGATCTGATCAGGTGGGCCAAGGCATCCGCAACCAGTTGGAGAACCGCCCCAATAACATTGGCGATAACTACGTGGTGTATGTTGACAATGCGAAGGCACCTACCTCCGTGATCGGTTACCGTAACGAGGACACGTGGTACAATGCGGCTGGCGAAGTGCTCGCTGATCCCAGCGTATTGCGCGCTGCGGATGGCATCCAGCCTTTCCTGATCGGCTACGATACCGATCAGCGCGGCGACTTGCCGGGATCGCGCATCCGCAAGGACGCGTTCAAAGTGTATGAGCCCACAGTGAACGTGATGCCGCGCGTGGCCTTCAGTTTCCCCATCAGCGACCAGGCCGTGTTCTTCGCGCACTACGACATTTTGACGCAGCGCCCCACGAGCAACTCCCGTCTTGATCTGCTCGAGTACGCCTACATCGAGAACACGGTGAACACATTGAACAATCCGGCGTTGAAGCCAACCAAGACCATTGACTACGAACTGGGATTCCAGCAGGTGTTGAGCAAATCATCCTCCATCAAGATCAGCTCCTTCTATCGTGAGTTACGCGATCAGATCCAGGTCCGCAATGTGGCCCAGGCATGGCCGATCACTTACAAGACCTATGACAACATCGACTTCGGAACGGTGAAGGGCTTCTCGCTTGCCTACGATCTGCGCCGCACCGGCAACATCCGCCTCACGGCTTCCTATACCCTGCAATTCGCCGATGGAACGGGCTCGGATCCGGGCACCAGCCTCTCGCTCATTAACTCCGGGCAGCCGAATTTGCGCACCATCTCGCCACTGAATTTCGACCAACGCCACCGCTTCACGGTGAACACCGACTTCAGCTACGGAACGGGTACGGATTACAATGGTCCAGTACTCTTCGGCAAGAAATTCTTCCAGAACACCGGGGTGAACTTCACCACGATCCTGGGCAGCGGTACACCGTATAGCATCTCCAGCTTGATCACCCAAGAGGGAAGTCTCAATGGTGGCGGCAGCGGCCGTCTTGTTGGTTCGATCAATGGTGCACGTCTGCCATGGCAGTTCAACACCGACATGCAGATCTATCGCGATATCCCCGTGACCTTCGGGCAGGATGAAGGCGAGAAGAAGGCGCGCAAGGCGAACATCAACGTCTACTTGTTGGTCACCAACGTCTTCAACACCCGCAACATCACGGGAGTATATCGTGCCACAGGCTCGGAGGATGATGATGGCTACTTGGCAGCACCCCAATACCAATCGAACATTGAGAATCAGGTGAACGAGCAGAGCTTCCGTGACCTCTACGCCACCAAAGTGAATAATCCATACAATCTTGGAGCACCCCGGACGATCCGCTTGGGTGTGCGCTTTGATTTCTGATAACGCAACATGAGACCCATGTCCTTCAACCCTCGTTCCCGCACAGCCGCGATCCTTTCCGTGTTCCTGTTGGCCACATGCCTTCAGGCGCGGGATTGGAATTCCGCTCATGGTCGCAGCAGCGCGCCCAAGCCTGCCGGCACCGTGGGTGCAGCAAAGGCCGCAGCCTGTTCGCCGGCCACCTACACCACGGAGATCGACCTGAACAACGTGCGCGCCTTGTTGACCACCGGTGGCATGTTGTGGTACAACAAGGCCGAAGGCAACCCGGCTTACGAAGTGCCGAAGACCCAGGACCGCTCGGGGGCTAACGCCATCTTCGCCGGCGGCTTGTGGATGGGTGGACTGTCGCCCGATAACCAGTTGAAGCTGGCTGCAGTGCGCTACCGCGATGGCAACGACTTCTGGCCAGGTCCATTGACCACGACAGGTGATGCATCGGTAACGAGCGATGTGTGCGTGCGATACGACATTGCCTACCGCAACACACGGGCTGCCGCAGAAAAGCACGAGGCCTACTACCGTTGTCTGAACGATCCGAACTGCGATCTAGCCACCGAATTCCCCGACCCGTATGTGATCCCGACCTCCTACTATGACTGGCCGGCGATCAATTCCGATCAGGGCTATGATACCTACCTGGCCCCCTTCACGGACTTCAACAACGATGGCGACTACGTACCCAGCGACGGCGACTACCCCGGCTTCGACCTAGCCCAGGTGATCGATTGCAAGAACAAGTTCCGCGAGGACCCGGTGCCTTTGTTCGGCGACGAGAATATCTGGTGGGTGTTCAACGACAAGGGCAACCAGCACACCGAGACCGGTGGCCAGCCCATCGGCATGGAGATCCGTGCACAGGGCTTCGCGTTCAGCACGAACGACGAGGTGAATAATATGACCTTCTACAACTACGTATTGATCAACCGCGGTACCCAAACGTTGACCAACACATATTTCGGACAGTACGCCGATCCCGACCTGGGATGCGCGGATGACGACTTTACAGGATGCGATGTGCAGCGTGGACTGGGTTTCGTTTACAACTGGGACGACAATGACGAGGACTGCAACGGTAGTCCCGGATATGGTCCTCAACCTCCCGCCATCGGTATCGACTTTTTCGAAGGCCCCTTCCAGGATTATGACCAGATGGACAATCCAGGTCCGTTGACCAGCGCACCCTATCCTGACTGCAACTATGCCGTGGAGAACCAAGGTATCGGCTACAAGGGCATCGGCATCGGTTATGGGGATGGTGTTGCGGACAACGAGCGCTTCGGCATGCAGGCCTTCATCTACTTCAGCCGCGATGGGTCATCCTGCTGCAACGATCCCGGACTGGCCATTCACTACTACAACTACCTGCGCAGCATTTGGAAGGATGGCACTCCACAGACTTACGGAGGCACGGGCTACCAGCCGAACAATGCCAATGCCATCCCCTGCCGCTACATGTTCCCTGGCGACAGCGATCCGATCGGATGGGGCACAGGCTGCGCCGTGCAAGCCCCATGGCAGGAGACGGCACAGACCAGTCCCGATCGCCGCTTCGTTGAAAGTGCCGGACCCTTCACCTTGGAGCCGGGGGCCTTCAACAACATCACAGTGGGCGTGGTGTGGGCACGTGCCACCGGCGGTGGTGCCTTCGCCAGCGTGAACGCCATGCGTGCGGCCGATGATAAGGCCCAGGCGCTGTTCGATAATTGCTTCCGCATTCTCGATGGTCCCGACGCACCGAACATCGATATTCAGGAATTGAACCAGGAGTTGATCCTGTACTTCAGCAACCCCGTTGGAAGCAACAACGAGAATGAGGAGTACCAGGAGTTGGATCCGACCATTCCGGAGTCAGCGATCGATCGTTACTACCGGTTCCAAGGCTATCAGATCTACCAGGTGAAGGATGCAGAGGTCAGCGTTTCAGACCTGGGTGATGTGAGCAAGGCCCGTCTGCTGGCCGTGTGCGATCTACCGGATTCCATCGGCCAGTTGGTGAACTGGATCCAGAATTCGGATATCAACCTGTCTGTTCCCACGGAAATGGTGAACGCCCCGGACACAGGAGTGTTCCATTCCTTGAAAGTGACCAAGGATCTGTTCGCTTCGGGCGATCCGCGCTTGGTGAATTACAAGACGTACTACTACATAGCCTTGGCATACGGCTACAACAACTACGAGCCCTACCAACCCGTGAACTTGACGGGCCAAGCTTATCCATACAAAGCTGGTCGTAAAGGCGCGGCGGGTAGCATCCGCAGTTACTCGGGCATTCCGCACCCGCCCTCAGCCGAAGCCGGTGGAACGATCCAGAACGCACAGTATGGTGACGAGTTCGTGATCACGCGTGTCGAAGGCCAAGGCAATGGTGGCCTGGTGATCGAGATGGATATGGAAAGCGAGAACGACATTACCATCGGCAGTCCGCATCGGATCAACCAGATAAAGTATGTGAAGGGCAAGGCCCCTGTAAAGGTGAAGGTGGTCGACCCGCTGAACGTGCCGTTGGGTTCCTTCGAACTCTGGTTCCAGGATAGTACAGCGCTTCCGAATCCGAACAATATTTTCACCTACGATGAACTGAATGACGCCTATTGGATGCTAGTGCGCCACTCCGACGCTCCGACCTCGGCCGATACTGTACGGGCGGACAAAGCCATTGAGGTGGGCTACGAGCAGATCATTCCTCAATGGGGTATTTCCGTCACGCTGGACCAGACACTCTATTCCAATGGTGACAACTACACAGAACCCCTGACCGACTTCTTGGAGTACCGCATGAACGGAACGGATCCGATCCGTCCATGGTACTCCGTGATCCCGGACCAGGATGGCGAAACCGCCTTCAACTGGATCAGGGCAGGTACCGCGGTGGATGCTGCTATCACGTACAAGGACTACGCAGGCGTGGATGATGCAGAGAACTATGAGCGAGTGGTCGGGGGAGGTTGGAGCCCGTGGGCGTTGGTGGGTGATACCGCATTCCAACCAGGAGCGCTTAGCGTACGCAGCACCATCCTCGGTGGCAAGATCAGCGAGTGCCCCAGTGTGCAGGTCGTGTTCACCTCGGACAAGACAAAGTGGACGCGTTGTGTTGTATTCGAGGAGACCGAAGTGCCGAGCTTGGCCACGCCTGCTGGAACAGCTAAATTGAAACTACGTCCTGTGCCGAGTGTAGACAAGAACGGTCTGCGTAACGACCAAACGGGATTCAATGACAGTGAAGGCAACTTGGTGAGCGCCAGTAGCATGAGCTGGTTCCCTGGCTATGTGATCGACCTAGAGACAGGGGAGCGCTTGAACATGGGCTTCGGTGAGGATAGCTTCTGGGGTGGGTCCAATGGACGTGATATGATCTGGAACCCGACCGACCAGATCGCGACCAACCTAGGCGATCCGCTGATGGCCGGCGGGCACTGGATCTATGTGTTCAAGAACCTGCGCCGCATGCGTTCTGATATCCAGCAGATGCCTCACTACGATTACGGCGAGTACTTGTACAACCGACTCGTGAACGATCAGGCAGCAGACCGCACGCGTGTATGGCGCGCGTGTGCCTGGGTCGGATCCGCGGCGTTGTTCCCAGGTGGTGCTCCGCTGCGCAGCATGGCCGATGGATTGATCCCAACGGAGCTGCGCCTGCGCTTAAATGTGAGTAAGCCGTACCTCACGTATGAGCCTTACCCCGGCGAGCCTTCACCGGGTGGGGTGGACATCTCGCGCAACGGCGGTTTGCCGCTTTACACCTTCAGCACCGAAGGATCGCAGACCGAGACCAATGTGAACGATGTGCAGGTGAATGGGCTGGAGAGCATCGGGATCGTGCCCAATCCCTACTATGCATTCAGCGGATACGAGGCAAGCCGATTGGACAACCGGGTGAAGTTCACGAACCTGCCGCGTACATGTACCATCAGCATCTACAGCGTAAGTGGTGCGTTGATCCGCAAGTATCGGAAGGACAACGACCTTACGTACTTGGATTGGGACCTGAAGAATCAATACAACGTACCGATCGCTGGTGGCACATACATCTGCCACATCGAAGTGCCCGGCGTGGGCGAAACGGTATTGAAATGGTTCGGCGTGATCCGCCCTGTTGATCTCCAGAACTTCTGAGCAAGCATTAGACGGACATGAAGAAGATGATCGTACGACGCAATGTGATCGCCGGAGTCCTTGGACTGCTGAGCGCGTCCTCTGTGCTTGCCGGTAACCCCGATCGTTCGGGCTCCGCGGGTGCCACCCAGCTGTTGATCAACCCCTTTGCGCGCAGTGCAGGTTGGGGATTGGCGAATACCGCCTCTCTCCGCGGCGTTGAAAGTATGTTCGGCAACGTGGCCGGACTGGCCCGCGTGAAGAAGACCGAAGTGTACTTCAGCAGCACACGCTGGCTGGAGGGAAGTGGGGTGCAAGTGAACTCCGGCGGACTGGGCCAGAAGCTCGGCGAGAGCGGTGTGCTCGGTTTCTGCTTCACAAGTATTTCCTACGGTGAATTGAACGTGACCTCTGTGGATCAACCGGCCGGGGGCATCGGCACCTTCCGTCCCAGCTCGGGCAACGTGGGCTTAGCGTACTCGAAAGAGTTCTCGAACAGCATTTATGGCGGTCTGATGGTGCGTGTGGCCAGCGAAAGCATCGCCAATGTGCGAACTACGGGCTTCTGTTTCGACGCGGGCATCCACTACGTTACCGGCGCCACAGAGAACATCCACTTCGGCATCGCGCTAAAGAACGTTGGGCCACCCATGCGCTTCAGTGGCGATGGTCTCGCCGTTCAGGGTTTGCTGTCCTCGGGCAGCGACCAGCTCACCATTCAGCAGCGCAGCGAGCGTTTTGAGCTTCCGTCCCTGATGAACATCGGTGCCGCGTATGACTTCAATATCAGCGAAATGCACAAGTTGACGGTGGCGGGCAACTTCGTGAGCAATTCCTTCACGAAGGATCAGTTCGTGTTGGGTGTGGAATACGCCTTCAAGAAGATGATCCACCTGCGTGGCGGCTATCTGTACGAGAAGGACATCACCGACGACAAGCTGCGCGAAACCGTGTTCACAGGGCCTAGCGCCGGTCTCAGCATTGACTTCCCTTTCGGTCCGGAGAAGAAGAACACCTTGGCGCTGGACTACGGCTACCGTGCGACGAACCCCTTCAGTGGCGTGCATCAGATCGGCATACGCTTGAGCATCTGAACGTATCCTGAACTAACTTTGAGCGAGGGCCTCCGATCGGAGGTCCTCGTTCGTTTGAACGCCTGCGCCAGGCAAAAGGCGATGGACCATGAGCAACCCGGCCTATTACACCGAAGAAGGTCTCAAGAAGCTGCAGGATGAACTGCACCACATGCGCACGGTGGAGAGGCCCCACCTGAGCCAGCAGATCGCCGATGCGCGTGATAAGGGTGACCTGAGCGAGAACGCCGAATACCACGCCGCCAAGGAGGATCAAGGCCTATTGGAGGCGCGTATTGCCAAGTTGGAAGAGGTGCTCGCCAATGCCCGCATCATTGATACTTCGCAAATGGACACCAGCAAGGTGTACATCCATTGCACTGTAAAGGTTAGGCATGTGACCACGGATGCGCAGAAGAACTTTACGCTGGTTGCCGAAAGCGAATCGGACATCAGGACGGGAAAGATCAGTGTGAGTTCACCGATCGGAAAAGGCTTGTTGGGAAAGGCCGTGGGCGAGGTCGCCGAAGTGTTGACACCCACTGGCAGCACCCAGTTCGAGATCATTGAGATCACACGCTGATGTCCAGCATCTTCACGCGGATCATCCGCGGCGAGATCCCCTGCCACAAGGTCGCCGAGGATGATCACTTTCTGGCCTTTTTGGACATTGCCCCGCTGAAGGTCGGACACACCCTGGTGATCCCGAAGGTGGAGGTGGACAAGTTTTTCGAGCTGCCGCCGGTTGTACTGGCTGGCATCATGCCATTCGCGCAGGGCGTGGCAAAGAAGATCGCCTCAGTGGTGCCTTGCGACCGCATCGGAGTTACTGTGCTCGGCCTCGAAGTGCCACACGCGCACGTTCACCTCATCCCCATCGACAGCGCCACGGACATGGAATTCAGTCGGCCAAAGCTGAAGATGAACATGAATGAGCTGGCGGCCTTGGCCGAGCGCATCCGCCAGGCCTGACGCCTATTTGACCCGGTCCGGATTGTTCCGCAGGAAGCTGCCCCAATCACTGGAGCTGCGTGAAGCACCACCTTTGGATACAGGTCGCGTAATGCTATTCCGGCTGAAATGATGGCAGACGGCTACGGCCACCGCGTCCGTAGCGTCGGTACTGCGCGGCAATTCCTTGACCCCGAGGATGCTCAGCAACATCGCTGCCACCTGTTCCTTGGTGGCATTACCGTTGCCTGTGATGCTCTGCTTGATCCGCTTTGGTGCATACTCGGTGACGGCCAGTTCGCGATGTAGGGCGGCCGCGATGGCCACACCTTGTGCACGGCCCAACTTCAGCATGCTCTGAACGTTCTTGCCGAAGAACTGCGCCTCGATCGAGAGCTCATCAGGCTTGTGCTTTTCGATCACGGATAGTGTTCCGTTGAAGATGGCGCGCAACTTCAGTGTGTGGTCATGACCAGGGTGGAAGCGAATGGCATCGGCTTCGAGAAGACGGATGCGCGGGCCCTCCTCCAGGAGCACGGCATAGCCCATCACCGCGGTGCCCGGATCGATGCCGAGGATGATACGTTCAGTTGGTAATCTCATTTCGCGGGACAAAGCTGACCAGAGATGCGCTGCTATTTTTTCGCAGGGCGATCCAAGGAGTACGAGGCGTAGCCGAAACTACGGCGCGATCGCCTTGGAGAAGTCATGCGCGAAAAGAACAAGCAGATCGGTTGGATATGTACCGCGAGATGGTATAAGGCCACTCGGGTACTTTTGATCGTCTTCCTTCACACCGTTCGATCCTGCCGTGAACCGCCGCTCGTTGCTCTTGGTCCGCTGGGGCGTGTTCATCGCCGCCTGTGGATTCCTATACCTGCGCCTGGCCCGGCACCAAACTACGCACGGCCTGTGGGGCGAGTGGACGCTGGCCATGCAACGTGCGCCGGCCTTGCCGCTGGCCTGGGTGGCGGTACTTATGCTGGTGAACTGGGGCATCGAGGCCTGGAAGTGGCGGGGCTTGATGGATCATGTGGAAGAGCTCTCTTTTGGACGCGCATTCGCCGCCACGATCGCAGGCACCAGTTTGGGACTGATCACGCCGAACCGGGTGGGCGAGTTCGCTGGTCGTGTGCTGTTCCTTGCCCCTGACCATCGCTGGCAGGGCGGCTTTGCCACGGCCTTGGGGAGCATTGCCCAGTTCGTGGTGACGCTCGTGGTGGGTGGCCTCGCACTGGGTGCCCAGCAGCTGTTCACGCTAAGGGCGTCGCGCTTCGGAGATCTGGCGACCTACGGTTGGATGGCCTTGATCACGCTGGTGGCGGGCGGTGCCATCGTGCTTTTCTTCACGCCCCGGTCATTGCGACAGTTGCTGTTGAAGCTGCCCGTGCTATCGCGTTGGGAAGGCGCCTCGGCCGTCCTGGAGGGCTATTCAACAGGGGAGCTGGCAAGGGTACTGGGTCTCAGCGCGCTCCGCTACGTGGTGTTCGCCCTGCAGTTCATGATCGTGCTGGCAGCGGTTGCAGGTGTGCCCTACACCACCAGCCTCTTCGCCGTGCCGCTCATCTACCTGATGACCACGTTGGTACCCACGGTGATGCTCACCGAATTGGGCGTGCGCGGCTCGGTGGCCGTGGCGGTACTCGATCAGCATGAAGTGATGCCAGGTGCGATCCTGCTGGCCTCCATGCTCGTGTGGTTGGTGAACCTCGCGTTGCCCGCCATCATTGGGAGCGTTATCCTGTTGGTCGCGCGGATCCGCACCAACGAATAGACCCCATGAACACGCTTCTCTTTTTCAGCCTTCTGGCCTTTGCCGCATCGCTGGTGTTTGCCATGGTGATCAATGGTTGGCGACAGCGTTTTGCGGATGCGGACCCGCAAAAGAGAACGGCGCTTCCTGCCCTGGATACACCCATGGTCACCTTGATCGTGCCCGTGCGTAATGGTGCGGAAACGATCACCGGCCTGCTGCAGGATCTGCACGCACAGCGCTATCCGAAGGAACAGGTGGAAGTGATACTGGTGGATGATCACAGCACGGATGATACGACTGCTCAGGTGCGTGGTATGATGAAACCATGGCCGCAACTGCGCTTGCTGGCCAATGATGGCGAAGGCAAGAAGGCCGCGATCACGCAGGGTGTCAGCGAGGCGAAAGGCACCCTGATGATCCTCACGGATGCGGATGCACGTTGCGGGGCGGATCGTGTTCCTGCGATCGTTTCGCACTGGTTGTCGACCAAAGCCGACATGCTGCTGATGCCCGTTCGTACTGATGCGGATAGTTCCTTCTTGGGCCGTGTACAACAGGATGAGCAAGCGGCGTTGTTGGTGGCGGGCGCGGCGACCGCGTTGGAAGGTTTTCCGATCCTGGCCAACGGCGCGAACATGGCCTTCACCCGAGCCGCGTTCATGGCCGTTCGGGGATACTTTGGCGATCGCCATGCGAGCGGCGATGACATCTTCCTGCTCGAGCGCATGAAGCAGGCGGGCAGACCGGTCAGCTACCTGTTGGATGCGCGTGCTTTGGTCACCGTACAAGCGGAAGCTACCGGCCGCGACTTTTGGCACCAGCGCCTGCGGTGGGCGGGAAAGATGCGTGGTGTGCGTGGCGCGGGTAAGTGGGCCGGCGCACTGGCCCTGATCCTCCCGACGGTGCTTTTCATATTGACCTTCTCACTGAACCGTCCATCCGCAGTGAACCAGGGATTGTTCCGCAGCGCCTTGCTGTTGGGTTCGGCTTGGCTGTTCTGGCTGTTGCCCGCACTGGGCATGGTACGCAACGCCAAAGCCTTCCTCGGCCAGCGCTATTCAACACTGGGCACGTTGATCTCCCTTCTTGCATTCACCGTTTACGCACCCGCCGCGGCGATCGCATCGCTGTTCGTGCGGCCGCTCTGGAAGGGGCGCAGGATCGAGTAACGCAGGTGTGGGAACTCAGAACGGCAGATCGTCATCGTCCGAGCTGGAGGCAGCGGGCATGTCGGCCATGGAAGGTGGCGGAGCGGCCTGGTAACCACCGCCACTTGGCGCTGGTGCAGCAGCGCCCACGCGCTCGATGCGGTTACCTGCGAGCGAGAGGAAGTACTTCATCACACCATCCTTGCCCTGCCATTCGCGGCCGTTCACGAAGCAGGTCACCGTCACTTCGTCGCCGGGCTTGAAGCTGTCCAGCATGCTGGTGCGGTCTTGCGTGAATTCAACGGGAATGTGCTGCGGGCGCTGTCCGCTGGGCTCCGTGATCACCAG
>JBKJNF010000223.1:0-2711 GCA_046596155.1 Flavobacteriales bacterium
GGGCTGGGCACCTTGTTCCACCAGCAGTTGCACCACCTTGGGCTTGTTGCTTTCCAATGCGGCCTGCATGCCCAGTTCCGGATCACCGCCAGCACCGAGCATGGCCGCCACCATGGCCTCATTGCCCTTGCGACAAGCGGTCTCCATGCTAACGTTTGGTTCGGCACCATGCTCCAAAAGAAGCTGGGCCAAGGCAGTGTTGTTCTGTTCAACCGCGAAGGAGAGTGTTGTGCCCGGCTTCGCTCCGTTCATCAGCAACAGCTCCACCATGGCCGCCTTTCCCTTTGTCACTGCTTGCATCAAGCAGGCATCCGCATTGGCGCTGAATTCCTTCAGCATCGTGGTGGCCAGTACCACATCGCCGATGTCCACAGCGAAAGCCAACGCGGCATTTGCATCACCACCTGCACGGACACACGTCTCCACGCCTGGGGCGCTGCGGGCGTCCATGCACATCTGCAACGCACCGGCTCTTGCTGATTCCGATATGGGCGCACCCTTGGTTATCATGTAAATGGCCAACTCCTTTTGCCCTGTGCTCATGGCCAGTTCCAAAGGGCATGATCCTGGACCACAGACCGTCATGTCCGCTTGAAGCTCTTCGATCATGTAGTGCGCCATGTCGCCTTTCGTGTTGCCGATGGCATGGAGCAAAAGAGTTTGTCCGTTGGCATTGCGTGCCTGATCGCGCGCGCTCGTTGAGGCGCTTTTCAGAAGCGGTCGATCCGAAGACAGCACTGCGCTGAACATCGCTTCCGGTGTCGGTGCAGGGGTGGTACCCTGTGCGCGAACGGAGCGTGGAACCATGCAAATGACAAGGGCCAGGAGCATGGTGCCAAGCATGCGGAGCGCGAGTTGCAGTTGTTGGTATTGGTACGTGTGTTTCATTCGTGCAAGGGTCATGTGTTCTTATCCTAGGCACCTGTCCGTGCGTGGTGCGATCTGGTTCCGGGTTCGGGGTGGTGGTGGATGAAGGGGTGGGGCAGCTTTACTTGGGATGGTCGGGGTACACTGTGTAGGTGATGATGGGCGTGCCACTATCGCCACCTGTCAGGGAAAGCGTCAGCTCGGCACCCCTTTGGTCGTAGAGGGACAGCAAGTCTTTCGAGGTCCCCTTGCCGAGTAGCTCATCGTACGAGTCGATCGTGCTGTCGTCCTCTTTCATTTCGGCATTGATCCTCAGTTCATAGGTGTTGATCGTTGCGCACGCTCCACTGATGGTGAATTCCTTGTTTATTGGGAAGGCTTCACCTTCCTTTAACTTGTAGGCGCCATCATCGTTGCCCGGTCTCCAGATCCATCGATCAGGCGTCCCGTCGAACTCCACTTGGTTGTTCTTGTCATCGTAGAGCTCGATCTTAACGTCACCATACACTTCAAGGTCATCATCACCGGATCCATCGTTGGGAGTCGTCACCTCGAACTTCTCTACCCGCACTTTGTATTTGCAGTTCTTCGGTGGCCTCGGACCGAAGAAGGTGCAGGTGGTATCCAGAATGTAACTGTTGTCTGCCAGGTATTGATTGATCACGTGCAGCATGATGGCGCGCTTTTTCATGATGGCCGTGTCCTCTGGAAAGAAGATCGTGTCCATAAGGGTCCAGATCGGGAGCATTTCCATGGTGATGGGTGCCGGGGCGATGGCTATCGTGTGGTTCAGATTGTCCTCGGTGGTGCCTCCGGAACCACCGCGCTGGAAAATAGAAGTGGTCATGGTCCCTTGCTCGTTGGAAACCGTAGTGCCCTTGGACGTTGACTGTCCTCCTGAAACCCCTCCACCCGCGCCTTTCGCTTCCACCTCCACGCTGGCCGTCCATTGCTGCTCGGTCAAACTGGAACTTTCCCAGTATTGCTTCTTGATCACTGTTTCGAGATGGCGTATGCCGCCGGAGACCATCTGGGTCGGGAAGTGTGTTCCGAATTCCCTGATCAAGGCCTGGTAGGTTCCACGGATCCCTTCTAGGTCACCGGGCAGTTTTTGCCCTTTTATCCAATCGCCTGTATGCCTGGGAACGTCACCTGCCCCGATCAGGGCTTTGACCATTCTCCTGAACTTGGGATTCAGCTTCTGCCTGCAGAATTTCCCGTCATCGTCCTCCCAATACGGGTCGAATGAAATGTTGTGCACCTTGCTGATGCATGATTGATAGAGATTGACTTCTTCAGAACCGATCTTCGACGTGTTGGCGCGCTTGCTGCTATAGCTGGTGCTGGCACTTACGGTTACTAGCTTGATAGGCACTTTCACATTCGCTGCGACGTTCCAGGAGTTCATGCTGGTCATTTCGCTCGCCCGGGTAACCCAATGCTTGGTCTCGTTGCAACTGCCAGTCGCCATGGTTTGCAGTCGCACACCCCAAGGAAGCAGGATCTTATTGTCCCATCCACCGCGCACATAACCGTTCTGCACGATGAACGGACTGGTGCGAGGCCAACAGCTATCGTTCTTGTTGCACAGTTCAAGTTCGTCCATGTACAGAATATTGTACCCGCGCATGTACATGCCTTCGCTTAACGTGCGGTAGGTTCCGAAGTCAGACAGTCCGAGGGAGTCTCGCGCGTCGATCAGGCCCATACTATCCGACCAGCGGCCTATTTGCGCCTCTTGGGGTGGGGCACGGTAGGTGGCGAACGATAAGCCCAAGGCACTAACGACCTGGTCCGCACGTCCCACGAACCCCGCGAACCGACCACCATAGGGCACGTCGAGC
>JBKJNF010000297.1:0-44554 GCA_046596155.1 Flavobacteriales bacterium
GTGACACCGCCGCGTGACGTATCCTCTGCGGCGAAGGCACGGCTATCGAACACGTGCCCTTCCTTCTTCACGGTCATGATCACATCGGAACCGGGTTTCAGGCGCAACACGGTGGCATACTTACCATCGGCCTCATCCACCTTGATGATCTCCGTCTTGCGCGTGTCCATGTAAGTGATGCGCACTTCGGCATCCTTCACGGGCTCACCTTGCTCGTTCTTCACCTCTCCTTTCACGATCAGGATGTCCTCGGGGCGTGCGGCCTGGGGCAACTCGAATCCGTAGATATCCAGTCCACCGGCCCCTTTGAAGCGATTGCTGGCGAAGTAGGCCATACGACCATCGGCGCTCACGATCAGTCCGTGATCATCCTGCGCGGTGTTCAGCGGGGCCCCAATGTTCTTCGGTTCGCCCCACGCACCGTTGTCGTCCAAGTGGCTGTAGAAGATGTCATAGCCTCCGATGCCACGATGACCGAGGCTGGTGTCCGCCTTTCCTTCATCGTTCTTGGGCGGGCGCGCAGCGAAGTACAAGGTGCGACTGTCGGTGTGCAGGAAGGGTGCTTTTTCATCCCCGAGCGTATTGATGGGTGCGGGCAGCGGCTTCGCCGGGCTCCACTCGCCTTGTTCGTTCCGCGTGCTGGTGTAAATGTCCGTTGCGCGACTACCCTTACGCAGCGTGGCGAAGTACAGCGTCCTGCCATCTGCGCTCAACGATGGCTGGCTTTCCCAGCCGTCCTCGGTGTTGATATTCGGTCCCAAGTTCTCCGGCTCGGTCCAGTCATACGTGATGTTGCCGGTACCGAAGTCGACATGTGTATCATAATGCGTACGGTAGATGTCGAAGTTCTTTGCCTTCGATCCGGGAATGGGCGTGCCGATGGTGACGTACACCTCCTTGTTGTTCAAGCTCACTGTAACGCCGCCGTAGTTGTCACCGAGGTTAAAGGGCTTAGGCAGTGCCGAGCCCTTGTCAAAGTCCTGTTTCACACTGGCGCGGCGGCTTTCCGTGAGTTCCTCCACATCGATGGAAACGAAATCACCCTTTGCTTGCTTCTTGGTAACGCGGGTGAAGAAGAGCAGCTCATTGTCCGGTGAGAACATCGGAAGGTACTCGTCGGCCTGCGTGCTCACCCCTTGTAGCAGCGTGGGGTTGAAGGGCCGTTGATCCTGGTAGAACTCTGCATAGAACGCGAGCTCGGGCATGATGCGTTCCACCTCAGCGGTCTTCTTGTCCACGTCGGGTGCGAAGCGGGTCATGTCCTCCGTGGGGAACTTCAGGAATTTCTGGAAGGCCTGAGTGGCCTCGGGAAACCGGTCCTTGGCGTAGTACATGCTGCCCAGCGCGAAGTACATGTCGCTGTGGTAGTCGGGGCATTTGTCCTTCACCTTTTCCAGGTAACCGATGCCGGTATCGAAGCTACCTGCACCGGTTCGGGCACGTCCGAACGCACTGATGCCAAGTTGGAAGAGGCATTCGGTGCATTCCGCGTCGATCTCCTGGGTAGCCTTCAGCTTGGCGTGGTGCTCCGTGGGGTTCTTCTCCTCCTCGGCATCGGCCAGCAACTTCAGGATCTTTTTATCCTGCGGTTTGTCGCATGGACCCGGTTCATCTTGCGCACCCGCGGCCATGGGCAGCAGCAGCGCGCAGGTCACCATGACCTTCACGGACAGGCGACACAACAGCTTCGTGAATGGCATGGCACTTCGTTCCTTCGCGATCCTCATCCGACTAATGCATCATCTTCACACTTGCGGGTTCGGCACTGCGGTGGTGAACTGCAAAGCGTGTTCCGATCGGGCACCAAGGGCATTTCCGCGTAGTTCTACTTCACCGTTGTATTGGTCTCCTCGGCCTTTTTCACCAGATCGTCCCCTTTCTGTCGGGCCACGCCCACCAATGCGTCGGCCTTTTTGTCGCCTTCGGCGATGAGCTGTTGTTCCTTTTTGTCGGCCTCCTTCTTCGCCTTGTCGGCCACCAGCTTGGCGGCCATCTTGGCGAGCGGGTTGGCCACCTTGGCGAGTTCATCATCGGCGGCCTTGTAGGCCTGCGCTTTCACGTTGGCAGCTTCGCTACGAGCGCGGGCCTTGGCATCGGCGGCCTGCATCTCAGCCTCGGCGATGAGGCGATCGCGCTCGGCCTTGGCCTTCGCGATGGCATCCTCCTTCACCTTGTTGATCTGGGTGTTGAGTTCCTCCTTAGCGGCGGCCACGACCGTCTCCTTGATGTTAGCACCACCGCCGGCGAACACGGGTTTCACGATGGGCTTGTCGATGGTGCCGGTGATCTTGGCGGTGAGGTCGATCTCCTTAGGCACCTCTAAGTTGCCGCCGATGGCCTTGTTCGCCTGTCCGAGCAGCCCTGCCACGGCCTGCGCAGCACCGGCGCCGAAGATGTCGCTGGGCACCTTGGCCGTCATGTCGTAATCGATGGACTGATCGGCGAAGGCCGTACTTCCGCCCACGCGGGCCTTGAGTCGGTCGATCTTCACGTCGAAGGGCTTGGTGATCATCTTACCGTCCCGGAACTCGTAGGCGAAATTCACCTCCTGCAACGTAGGGTTTTGGAGTTCCTTGATCTTCACCACCTTCTGCAGTTCATCAAGCACCTTGAATCCTTCGATGCGCACGGACTTTGAGCGCAGGGTCCCTAGACCCGCCAGCGACTGCATTACCGGCATCATGTGCTGATCGAGGTCGGCCGTCATCTTTAGATCGGTGCTGAAGGCGCCTTTGCAGTTCTTCGCGATGGGAGCCAACTTCTGCACCGTCTCCATGTATTTCACGGTCTCTTCAATGTCGAAGTCGAGTACGGAGTAGTTGAAGGTGATGGTGGGTTTGGCGAGGTTGGAGGCCTCGTAGGAGCCGTTCATGGAGGCACTGCCCTTGAAGAGGTTGAAGAGGATGTCCCTCATCTCCACACGCTGATCATGCACGTACAGTTCGCCCTTGCAGTTGGTGAGCTCCATCTTGTCATAGATCACCTGCTTCACGGAGGTGGCCAAGCGGAAGTCGATGTTCTTCGGCACCTGGATCACGGTGAGCGGTGTGGTGTCCGCGGCGGCCTCACCTGCGGGCGATCCCGCAGTGGGGCCCATGAGTTCGTTCACGTCGAATTTATTGCTACTCACCGTGAAGTTGCCGGTGAGCGTGCTATCCTTCAGCCACCATTGCAGGTAGTTGTCCATGCGGCCGCTGGCGTGCAGATCACTGCCGCCCACGGTGCCGTCATAATTGACGAGTTGCAGGAATTGCGGACTGAACTGGAACAACAGATCGCTGATGCCGATCCCGTATGGCAGCGAGTCGCTCTTGTAGTTCACGCCCTTCAGTCGTAGGGTGCCTTCCGCCTTGAACTTGTCGTACTGACCCTTCTCCACAGCGCTCATACGCCCGGCCATCTTCACATCGGCATCGAGGGTCCCCTGTAGATCATCCTTGCCCATGGGCACCACCTTCTTCACACTGGCCAGGTCGATGTTGGCCTTCAGTACCGCATCCACATCGGGGTCGCTGATCGGCGTGCTGAGGTGCATGCGCGCTTCCACGGGATTCCCGGCCATGTTCATGGCAAAGCGCTTCAGTTCCACCACCATGCCATCCAGGTCCTTGCCTTCAGGGCAGTTGATGTCGCAGTCCACAAAGATGTTCTCCACGCTGCTCGGCAGGTCGGGGTATTTGAAACGCCCGTTGTCCACGCCGATGCGCACGCCGAACCCAGGCATCTGCTTTTCGTTGTAGGTGCCCTTCACGTAGCCTTTGAACTCGGCCTTGCCGCTCATATCCACGCCTTCCAGGTTGCTGGCGAACTCGGCGGGCACCAACGAGAGCAGTGTTCCGAAGTCGGTCTTCTTGGTGTTCCAGGCGATGTCCATGGCGATGTCGTCCGTGGGCATGGCCAGCCATCCGTCAAAGCCGAGGGCCAGCTTGTTGATGGTCACTTCGTTCTCCTTGAACGTGAACTTCATGTGGGGCATGTCCATGTCAAGGTCAGCCTTCACATCGGCCTTCACGTTCTTCAGGTACTTCACGCCATCGTATACTACGTTCAAGGTATCGCAATGCGTCACGGTCTTCAGCACGAACAGGTCCTGGTTGAAGTCGCCTGCACCGGTATGCTCCAGTCCGGCAAGGTCCAGCAGCATCGGCAGGCTTTCGTCGTCGTAGGTGAGATGACCATGGGAAATGGAATATTCGCTGAGCTTTAAGTTGAACTTGGTTGCGCTTGTATCCTTGGCCAGTTCCGCATTGGTGCTATCGGCCTTGGCGATGTCCCAGTTGGCCCGGCCGTCCTTGAGCACCTTCACATGGATCACGGGATGGTCCAGTGCCACGCGCTTGATGAGGATCTTCTCGCCGAAAAGGCTCATAAGCCCCACGGTGGCCTTCAGTTCGCCGATGTCCGCCAGGCAAATGCCCTGGAACGGAGCGACGTTGCACACCTTCACGTCCTTCACTTCGAAGCCCGCGTTGGGGAAGCTGCTGATGATGGTGAGGTCCCAATCACCCCAATCCACAGCGGCGTTGACGTTGGCATTCACCTGCTCCTTCACGGCCTTCTCGATCTTGTCCTTGAACAGGATGGGTATGAGAATGGCGGCCACGATGAGCAGCAGGAACAGGATGCCGACGGCGGCGAACAGGCGTTTGATCCACTTCATGGTTCAGGTAATAGAGGTAGGCGGAAAGGGCGGGTCACCCGCCGTTGTAGTGGTGTTCAGGGGCGTTCGATCTTTCACCCTCGCAGCGGAATTTCTCAGGAGATGATCGGCGATCACGAGGCAGGCCATGGCCTCCACAACGGGCACAGCGCGGGGCACCACGCAAGGGTCGTGCCTGCCTTTGGCTTCTAACACAACGGCCTGTCCACTGCGGTCCACAGTGGTCTGCTCGCGCATCAAGGTGCTCACGGGTTTGAAGGCCACATCGAAAACGATGTCCTCGCCCGTGCTGATGCCCCCTTGCACGCCGCCACTGCGATTGGTACGGGTGCTTATGGCACCGCCATCGGCCACATACGCATCATTGTGTTCCGATCCGCGCATGCCCGCCGCACCGAAACCGCTGCCGATCTGGAAACCCTTCACCGCGTTGATGGAGAGCATGGCCTTGCCTAGGTCGGCGTGTAGCTTATCGAACACCGGCTCGCCAAGCCCAGCTGGCACGTGATCCACGACACAGGTTACCAGACCACCGAGTGTGTCGCCCTCGGCGCGCACGTTCTGGATGGCCAGCGCCATTCGTTCAGCCGTTGATGGATCGGGGCACCGCACGTCGCTGCTGTAAACGGTGGAGAGGTCCAATTCAGTATATGATCGCGTCAGTTGCACCTGGCCCACTTGGCTTACGTAGGCCTGTACGCGCATGCCTGATGCGGCGATCACTTGGCGGGCGATGGCGCCGCCAACGACGCGACAGGCCGTTTCCCGTGCACTGGCACGGCCACCACCGCGATGGTCGCGCAGGCCGAACTTTTGTTCCCACGTCAGATCAGCGTGCCCAGGGCGATAGGCATCCTTCAACTGGTCGTAATCGCTGCTCTTCGCATCGCTGTTGCGGATGATGAAGCCGATGGGCGTGCCGAGGGTGATGCCATCCAACAGCCCGCTGAGGAACTCCACACGATCCTCCTCCTTGCGTGTTGTTCCCAGAGGGGTGCTGCCCGGCCTGCGGCGGTCGAGCTCGTCCTGCACGAGAAGCAGGTCCAGCGTCAACCCAGCGGGGCAGCCGTCGATGACGCCACCGATCGCTTGCCCGTGGCTTTCGCCAAAAGTTGTGAGCGTGAAGACCTTACCAAAACTATTGCCGCGCATGAGGGGGCGAAGTTACCCGTGTGGACCGGCCTTTCTCCGAGCGTCCCGCTCAGCGATCAACGATCATGGGTGAAGAGCCCCATTCGCTGTCAACACCGCTTTGTGAAGGTCGGGCACATGCAGGTCCATTCCCTCGGAACTTCGCGATCGACCTTTGGACCCAAGCCGTTCATGCGCCCGATCCACATACAAGCCCAGCCTGACGATGACACATGCGGCGCTACGGCGCTGCAGGCGGTATACCAGTATTTCGGCGAGAAGATCGGTCTGAAGGAGGTGATCAATGAGGTGTACCACTTGGAGAACGGAGGAACGCTGGCGGTCTTTCTGGGCCTGCACGCGTTGAAGCAAGGCTACCATGTGCGGATCCATTCCTACAACCTGAGGGTGTTCGACCCCAGCTGGGAAGGCCTTCCGCCAGAGATCCTGCGCAAGAAGTTGGTGGCGCAAACGCGGTTCAAGGAGAGCAAGCGCCTACATGCATCATGTCTCGCCTACGCCCGTTTTCTAAAGCTGGGGGGGGAGTTGCGTTTCGATGACCCCACCCCTGCCCTGCTGCAGCGCTACTTCGACCACGATCTACCGGTGCTCACTGGTCTCAGCGCCACGTACCTCTACAAGAGCAAGCGAGAATACAGCACCACGGCCGGTGTCAGCGTGTTCGATGACCTGCGCGGTAAGCCGATGGGGCACTTCGTAGTGTTGAGCGGCATGAAGGGGAAGCAGGTAACGGTCTCCGATCCCTATAGCGGCAATCCGTTCAGTCAGGCGCATGAATATGAAGTGCATGTGGGCCGCCTGATCAACTCGATCATGCTGGGCATTGTGACCTACGACGCCAACCTGCTGATCCTTTCACCGAAGAAATTGCCGGCATGAAGAAGATCATCGTGGTGCGCGAGCCCAAGGAATTCAACCTCGGCGTGAAGGGCGTGGAAGTGGTGAGCAGTAAGGATTACCTCACCCATCCCCGCTTTGCGGCGATGAGCAATGTGCGCGTGTTCAACTTGGCGCGCAGCTACAGTTACCAGAGCCGCGGCTACTATGTAAGCCTGCTGGCCGAGGCGCGCGGACAAAAGGTTATCCCTGATGCGAAGCACATCCTGGACCTGAAGAATCCGGGCATGGTGCGGGTGTTCAGCCGCGACCTCGACGACCTGATCCAGCAAAGTCTTGGACACAAGTTGACGGACGAGTTCACCTTCAGCATCTATTTCGGCAGGAACGTCAACCCCAAGTATGACAAGCTGGCGCACGAGCTCTATCTCTCCTTCCAGGCACCCTTACTGCGGGCGCGTTTCGTAAAGGGCGATAAGTGGGAACTGCGCTCCATCCGGCCTATCCCGTACAACGACATCCCGGAGGACCACCTCCCTTTTGTGCGCCACTTTGCGTCCGACTATTTCGCCAAGAAGCGCTACGACAAGGCCCGGGAGGACCGGAGCGCTTACGACCTGGCCATCCTGGTGAATCCGGCGGACACAGCTTCGCCCAGCAACAAGCGCGCGATCGTGAAGTTCCGCCAAGCGGCTGAGGAGATGGGCTTCGCGGTGGACATCATTGGACCCAACGATATGGACCGTATTCCGCAGTACGATGCGCTCTTCATCCGCGAGAACACGCATGTTAACGACCACACCTACCGCATGGCGCGCAAGGCCCAGAAAGAGGGGCTGGCCGTGATGGACGCGCCGGAGGCGATCCTGAAATGCAATAACAAAGTGTACCTAGCCGAGGTGATGGAGGCGCATGGCGTGCCCACGCCAAAGACCATGATCGTGCACAGCGAGAACCGGCACGAGGTGGCCTCACACTTCGGCTTGCCCTTAGTGCTAAAACTGCCGGACAGCACCTTCAGCCGCGGCGTAGTGAAGGCGAAGACCGCGGAGGAACTCGAGCAGAAGCTGGATGAAGTATTGAAGGAAAGTGACCTCGCGATCGCACAGGAGTTCATGCCCAGCGACTTCGACTGGCGCATCGGTGTACTGGACGGCAAGCCGCTATACGCCTGCAAATACTTCATGGCAGCGGGCCACTGGCAGATCTACAATTGGTCCAGCGGCACCAAGAAGGGACAGGAAGGCGACGCCACCACCATGCTCGTGGAGGAATGTCCCTCTTACATCATCGACACGGCGGTAAAAGCCGTGCTGGCGATCGTGGGTGACAAGGGGCTCTTCGGTGTGGACGTCAAGGAAACACAGGGTAAGCCCTACGTTATCGAGGTGAACGAATGCCCCAACATCGATCACGGTGTGGAGGACCTGGCATTGGGTGATGAACTTTACCGGGCCATCATCGGCAGCCTGAAGAAGACCATCGAGGAGAAGATCGGATCGGCAACAACAACGGACTAACACAGCGCGATGCGGGCGGCATGAGCCGTCATCATCGCAGCCAACGCATAGGAACAATGGCCCAACAAAAGCCCTACGGCCTCTTCGAGGTCACCGGCATCGAGCTGGAATACATGGTAGTTGACCGCGAAACGCTAAAGGTGAGCGCCACGGTGGATGAGCTCTTCAAGGACACCGTGGGAAAGGTGGTGAGCGATGTAGAACGCGGCGATGTGGAGTGGAGCAACGAGCTCACAGCCCACGTTGTGGAAATGAAGACCGCAAAGCCAACGGCGAACATCGCGAGCTACGAGATGAAGTTCGCCGCCGAGGTGCGCGCGATGAACGAGGCATTGGCCAAGCGTGGCCGCATGCTTCTGCCAGGCGCAGCGCATCCGTTCATGGACCCGCTAAAGGAATCGGTACTGTGGCAGCACGAGCACAACGAAGTGTACGCGCTTTACAATACTATTTTCGACTGTCGTGGCCACGGCTGGAGCAACCTGCAGAGCACGCACCTCAACCTGCCCTTCGCCAACGACGACGAGTTCGCGAAGCTGCACACCGCGATCCGGATGCTGTTGCCCATCATCCCCGGGCTCAGCGCCAGCTCACCGATCCTCGACGGCAAGGTCACTGGGATGATGGACACGCGTATGCACCACTACCTCACCCACCAGCAGCGACTTCCGCAGTTGATGGGTTCATTGATCCCTGAAGCCGTCTTCAGCCAGGAGGATTACTACCGCGTGATCTTCGAACCCATCGCGCGGGCCCTTGCACCCTTCGATAAGGACCAGGTAATGGACCACCACTTCGCGAACAGTCGCGGTGCCATCGCACGTTTCGATCGAGGTGCCATCGAGATCCGCGTAGTGGACATCCAGGAATGCCCGAGCGCCGACCTGGCCATTGCGGAGATGATCGTTGCTACGCTCAAGGCCTTGGTGGCCGGGCGCTGGGTGAGCAACTACCTGCAGCGCGCATGGCACGAGAGCGACCTGCTGGCGATATTCAAGGACGTGATCGTGGATGCCGGTGATGCGGTGATCGCCAACAAGGACTTCCTGCTGATGTTCGGACTAATGCGCGAAAGCGCTACGGGCACTGAGCTTTGGAAGCACCTGTACCGCCAGGTGCGTGAGGACCTCAGCGATGGCGCACGGATCCGCATCGGTCACATCCTCGATCATGGATGCCTGGCGAAACGCATCCTCGCCCGCACTGGTCCATCGCCGGACCATGCGCGCATAGTGGACGTGTATCGCGAATTGGGGCAGTGCCTGCAGGACGATCGTCAACTCGCATGAGCTCCGCACTCTTCCTCAGTTGCGAGCATGGCGGCAACGACGTGCCCGAGCCCTATCGCGCGTGGATGAAGGGCGCCGAGAAAGTGCTTGCCAGCCACCGGGGATACGACATCGGGGCCATGGACCTGTTCCATCGTCTGGAGCCGCTCGCCGAAGCTGCTGTCAGCAACAAGCTCACACGTCTGCTCATCGAATTCAATCGCACCGAGGGCAGCCCGCATTGGTTCTCGGCATTCAGCCGCGAGCTGCCTCCGCACCTGAAGGAGCCGCTGATCGACGCGTACATGCACTACCGCCTGACCTTCCGCGACGAGATGCGCAAGGCACTTGATGAAAGCCGCCAGGTGCTACACCTCAGCGTGCACACCTTCACGCCTGAACTCGATGGCGAAATACGCGAGCTGGATATCGGGCTGCTGTACGACCCGAGCCGTCCGCAGGAAAAGAGCTTCTGCGAGGCTTGGCGCGATGCCATCCGGCTGCGTGCTCCAGGTTTGCGCGTGCGCATGAACCAGCCGTACAAGGGCAACAGCGATGGCTACACACGCGCCTTGCGCCAGCACTTCGCGCCGTCGGAATACAGCGGCATCGAACTGGAGGTGAATCAGGCCTTCGCGAAGAAGAACGTGTTGGACGCCGATGTATGCACCGTGCTGCACGCCTCATTGGAGGCCGTGTTGCGCGGGTCTTGACTTTTCACAGCGATCGGCAAGGGAGTCTCGGTTCCCTGGTCAGGGGCATCCGTCGAATAGATACAACCTCTCGTGGGCCGGGGCGTATCGCAGCGCACCAACCTCCGCCCCATGCGCCCATTTGCCTACGCTGCGCTGCTGCTTTCCACAGGCCTACTAGCACAGGCCATACCCTCGTTCTACTGGCCGTTGAATGAAAGCGCCGGCACCATGGCGTACGAGGTGAACGGCCTGAGCGACGGTCTGCTCAGTGGAGAATGTACGTGGTTGCCCAACGGCGGCCATCATGCCGGAGCACTGCGCTTCTATGGCAACACGGCGCGGGTGGACATGGGCCCCTGTGACGTCACGACCGGAGCAGGCGACCAGTTGAGCGTGGCGTGCTGGTTCAAGCCGGAGATCGTCAGCGGCACAGAGCGCATTTTGGTAGCGAAGACCATCGGGCCCACGAGCGACGACTTTGTGTGGAGCTTGAGCCTGGTGAACAATACCGGTGCCCGCTTCCGCGTGCAGAGCGGCGGTGCAGTGCATACGGTGGACATTCCGCCGAGCAGCATCTTCAGTAACACATGGTACCATGTTACGGGTACTTATGACGGAACAACGATGCGCCTGTTCCTGAACGGCAGTGAGACCGCCAGCGGTGCTGCCTCCGGTGGCCTTGGCTATCATCCGCAGGCGCCGGCCACCATGGGAAACGTCACGAACAATGGCCTGCCCTATTACGGCCAGTTGGATGATGTGCGCATCTATGATCGCGGGCTCACGCAGATGGAAGTGATCGATCTGGTGGTGGGCGATGTGAGCACGACCATGGGCGAACAGGGACCGATGCTGCTACCGGACGGTTCGCTGTGGATCCCACCGGGCACATGGAAGGAACTGCAATGGATCGATGCAGGCGGACGACTGGTCGCCGCGGAACGCATCTTGATAGGTACCACCCCGGCCAACGTCCCCACGACGCCGGGACTATACCTGGTCTGCCTCCAGGGGGCCGAAGGGCACATTGCGCGCCCCGTGGTGGTACCCTGAACGCGAAGAGGCACCGCCGTGACATGCACGGACGGGGCCTCCTCGCCTCTGCGCCGGATCAGCGAACCACGGAGAATCGCTGCTGCACGCTGCCTCCATCCCAACGCGCGCGCAGCACATAGCCACCTGCCATCAAACCGCGCACATCGAGCATGGAACGGATCATGCCACCGCCGTTACCGAGTGGCTGCGTGAGCACAATGCGTCCTGCGGGATCTAGCACCTCGGCCATTACGCGTCCTTGTGCCGACACATCGAGCACGATGTTGAGCGTGGCGTCCGCGGGATCGGGGTACAATGCGTTGATGGTCGCGGTCTGCTCGTCTATACCCACCACCGTGTTATCCCACAACTGAAGATCATCCATTGCGCCTTCCACGAGGCTTCCGCCATCGAGGTTCTGCCCCAAGCGGGTGCTGTCACTGGCAATGAACCGCAACTGCACGGTGCTGTTGGGCACCACGAAGTCCTGCACCCGGAAGGCGACCCTACGCCAGGCCCTGTCATCGCTTTTGGTATTCTCTACATACACCCAATCGGTGCCGTTGTTGGTGATCTGTACCTGCCACCAATCCGCACCAGGGTTGGCCCCACCAGGAGGGCTGTTGGTGTACCAGCGATAGTAGGTAAAGGTGGGGTTGATATAGGATGTCAGATCGATGGGATCCCCGCGTAGCGTGGTGAACCCTGCATCCACATCAGCTTCTCCGGGAGTGGTCGGGTCAGTGCCATTACCTGTAAAAAAGCAGAACTCACCGCCAGGTGTATGCTGGTCACCCGTCTGGATAATGCTGTTGTCCACGGTGCTGTACGTGGGATTCGGATCGTAAAGCTCCCATGTGCCGGTCGTGTTGTTGTCACCCGCCACACCCAGGTCCCAATCGCCGAGCTCGTTGAGGTTGTCCGCGTTCTCGGTAAGCTTGAGGTCGAATCCGATCAGCATGTAGTTCGGGAGGTTCGGATCTGGATCGGCCGCGCCAGAGGGTGTAACGCCACTGATCACACTGCTCACATCGAGCAGGCCGATGTAGTAGCTGATCACAGTACCAAGGGGCTGTCCGGGGATGGTTGCCTCGTAGTTGCTGCCACCCGTGTTCGTCATCATCATCTGCTGCCATACCCCTTGGTTCACGCGGTAGCTCAGTTGCACCCCTTGCAAATAGTTCTGGAAGACACCTGTAACACTGGCATTGGCCTGAATAAGGATGTCGTCATTCACCGGGGCTGTTTCCACAGGTGTGTGCACGACATCAAATCCGGTTAGCAGGGTGATGCCATGCAAGCGGAAGCCTTCACCGATGGCATCGCCGTGGGGTGTTCCGTTCAGCAGGTTACCGTCATCATCATCGGCTTGCAGCACATCGATGAGCACATCGCGGAAAGCCACGCCCTCGTTCCCTCCCGCAGCTTCGGCTTGAAGACCGGGATACGCGAGCGCGAAGAGGTCCGTGGTCAGTTGCATATCATTTCCAAGAAGCACATACGTATCCCACCAGGCCCCAGCAATGATCTCGCCATCAGCATGCACCTCCCCTGTGATGTCCGCAGGGTACACCTTGCGGTTCTGGTCATAGCGGCGGATGTAAGCATTGGGGTCGCTGATCGTGTAGCCTGGGGCCAGTACTGGGTTCTGCGTAAGGGAGAAGCCCCAGAAATCGGCGTAGCCTTCACCCATGGCACCGTTGATGAAGTTGCCGCCGTTGGCCTGGTAGTAGTTGTCGTTGATGCCATGCCCATATTCATGATACACTACGTCGTTCACCCGCGCGAGCGAATAGCAGTCATTGCCCTCGAGGTAAAAATTGATCGAACTGCCGTCGTAGAAGGCGTTACAATCACCAGTGGTCAGATCCACGTTCGTGAGCAGGCTGAAATCCATTCCGGAAAAGCCGGGCAGCACAGTGGTGGCATGGTCGTGGATATTGTTGACATGGTAGTATGCGCTGCGTTCTTCCAAGGACGACTCGGGGTCGAACAACACCACGTTCGCGCCTTCCTGCAAGGTCCCCGTGAGCGAAGGCGTGGTGGAACCATTCACCACGGTGCTCCAAAGACCCGAAAGCTCTGTGGAAAGTGCCACAGGTCCGGTGATTCCGCTGCTTACAAAGCCGTTCGCATCCGTCACGAAGTCCTGGTTGCCAACGGTCATATTGAGATTCCGCAGTACGCCGACAGTGGGAGCGTTAAGTGGATTCGTAAGCTGCACTGTGGCCTGCATGGTTACATCGGCACCAACGTCCTGGCCTTCGGCGAGATCGACCTCGGATAGGATGCGGTTCTGGCGATAGAGCAGTTTGCCGCTCACGGCATCCACATAGCACATCCAACGACCAGGCATGCTCCGCGTGTTGGTGGTCACTTCCACCTCCCGAACGAGGTGATGTTCCACGCCATGTATGACCGGCACAGGAAGGATCCGCTCAGCGCCCACAACCGTTCCGCCGGTGATGTCGGACAGGCCTGCACTGGCCGCTGAGATCATCTGCGCCTCCGTGGCGATCGGTGTTGAAAGCGTACCGATCTCCGCGTATACGTCCAGTCCGAATGCGATCACACGACCTTGCATGTCGAGCTTCACCAGCGCCTTGCTAAAGAGCACGTCCCGGCCTTCATGGCGCTGGGTGATGTGCACGTAATGATGCTTCGCCGTGCTCGACACGTGTCGCACATCCAACTCCTGCATAGGCAGGTTGAAGGCGGCCAGGTCCTGCGTGAGGAAGTTCAAGGCTCGCTCTGATGGCGTTGTCCCGGTGGTACTGATCGGTGTTCCCAACGCACGGTGCGGCAGTCCATTCGCCTCATTGAACTCCACCCACCAGCCCGGATGCTGGGCCACGAATTGGCGCCATACCGATCGGCCGCGCAACTCACTCTGCCAACCCTCGTCGGGCTGCACCTTGCGGTCCTTGATGAAAGTGACCGCGGCCAGGTCACCACGGCCACGTATGTCCTGGGCATAAGCACCGAGACCTGAGGCCACAAAAAGGGCAGGAAGGAGTATGGATCGACGCATGAGGGTGTAAGGGGTGTGCCACGAAGATCGCACACCGAACGATCCGTCCCACCGCCGGTAACCAACTCAAATGTTAGGGACCTTGGAGCTCCACCACGAGTCCGTCATGCGCTAAGCGAACATGTGCCGGCAACGTGGGCTCCACCGCGGCATGCAGGCCCATCCAGTGGCTGATATGCGTGAAGTAGGCCTTCCGGGGCTGCAGTTCCTCCACCAATGCCAACGCCTCGGCCAAGTTCAGGTGGGAATAATGCTCCTTGATGCGCAAGGCGTTCAGCACAAGCACCTCTGTACCCTGTATTTTCTCCTTCTCCTCCGGACGGATGGACTTGGCATCGGTAATGTAGGTGAAGCCACCGATACGAAAACCGAGCACGGGCATGTGCATATGCAGCACTTCGATGGGTTGAACATGCACCCCGGCGGCCTCGAACGGTCCCCGCGTGATCATGTGCAGATCGAACTCCGGCACACCCGGGTATTTGCGCTCTTGGAAGGCGTAGGCAAATACACGTTTCACTGCATTCAGCGTGGTGGCATCCGCGAAGATGGGTACCGGTCGCGGCGGCTCATGCTGGAAGCTGATGGACCGCAGATCGTCCATGCCCGAGATGTGGTCCATGTGCTCGTGGGTGAGCAACACGGCATCGAGGTCGGCCACTTGGGCGCGCAACAGTTGTTGCCGCAGATCGGGGCCTGCGTCGATGAGGATCCGTTTGCCTTCCGTCTCGACGATCACCGAAACGCGCAGCCGATTGTCGCGGGCATCGGCGCTGGTGCACACGGCGCAATTGCATCCGATGATGGGAACGCCCTGGCTGGTGCCGGTGCCGAGGAAGGTGATGCGCATGGAGGAGGAAGGACGGTACCAAAGGTGGCACAGCGGCTGGGATGGAGGGAGGATCAGGTTGTTCTGGCAGTTTGCTCGGTGAAGAGATCACGGCTGTTCTGCTGACTTCAGCGAGGGCAGAGGTCGGGTGAGGAGCACTTTCTAATTAGGGTAAAGCGCAGCGCAGCCAGATGCCTTCGGCGCTCGGCTCGTAATTCCGCGAGCACTTGCGGGTGAGCAGTCATGAACAGAAATCGCGCGAGAAGCGATTCCGTTAAGGAAAAACTTCGAGCGAACGCCGTATCCGTTTGCCCGCCAGTTTCATCCTTCATTCGCTCAAGCTGCGTTTGGCATCCGCCTGAACGAAAAAGCTGCCCTGCGGGGCGGCTGTTCGATCGGCGGAGAGGGAGGGATTCGATTAAACTGGGCTACTGTGGGCTTGGATAGCGGTTCGAGATAAGTAGATCCCGGTGCTGTTCTTGGCTTGGTGGTCTCGCTTCTTTTATTCTACCACCAACCGCACATTCCCCACCTCGCCCAAATTGTTAACGATCCGCACGGAGTAAACCCCCGCTGGAAGCCCTTGGGTATCGAATCGCTGTTGATGGCGGTCGTACGACAGGCCCATGTGTATGATCGAACGCAGTGGGCGACCCGTAATGTCCATCAACGTGAGGGTCACATCACCTTGGCTCGTGAAGGTGACCGTGGAGCTTACCGTGCACGGGTTCGGGAAGGCGGACGAAGCGATGTCGGACTGGCGCTCAGTGCTCATACCAACGCTCGCGTCATTCACCCAGCGGATGGAATTATCAGCGGTGGTGACCCCGTTCGTGGTTACCGTTCCATTGGAATGCCGGACGATGGCAAATGGAATACCCACTTTGTAGTAGTAATAGAAATCACCGGTGGCGGTGGTCATATTCGGACCGAGGGTTTCCGTGTAGGTTTCCGTTAACCTCAGCCGCAGCACGTCCGTTACCGTTCCGAAAGGCATCTGCAGATCGCCGTAACCGTCAATCAATCCTTGAACGGTACCGGACCTGAAGCCTACGATATTCCCATTGAAAAGATAATTGCCCGAAAATGGATCCGTCCAAGAGGTGAGGTACATGCTGGGGAAGGGCAATTCCAACCCCGGATCATCGAGCACCAAGGCCAGGCCGTCGCTAATTCTGTAGGCTCCCAGACCGGACCCACCGCCTGAAGTAACCTCCCGTGCAAGTACGATCTGCGTGGTCTGGTTCACCAAGAGGACGGTCGCTTCCGGGAAAAGTGATTCCAGTCCCGAGCCGACAGGGTCCACATATTCCAACACGTCCGTGGAAAGCGAGTTCAACTGGGTGTAGTCCCAGACCACGTTCGCTCCGGATGGACCGAATGGCAGAGGGTCGGCGGTTGTGAGCTGATAGGAGACACCCGTGGTGGTGCCGAAAGAGTTCTGGTCGATGACCGGTTGGGCGTTCGAGGCCGTGGCCCCAATGATCAATAGAAGTACAGTAGAGTTGCGCATGCGCGAGTGGCTTTATCCCGCCAAAGTATACCAAGTTCCGCTATCAGGGAGACCGGGTGCGCAAAGCTGAAGATCGCTCTGGCGAGCGAGCGATCATGATCCGGAATCGCAGGAAGCGCGCCTTCCCAATGGGGGTTGGCCATCAGCAGCAAGGATCAGTTACTCGGATCGGCTCGTTCTTCCGCGGTCGCTTTGGTACGGGAGCATTCCGGGATTGCGCGAGGCGCGCTTTCCCGGAAGGGGTGGCTTCAAATAGCCCGAGCCGCTTTGCGGCTCGCCTCGTTCTTTAATGATCGCTCCGGCGAGCGAGCTCCCGCGCGATCCCCGAAGAACCAGCCCCGACAAGTAGGGGGCTATTTGGCGGAGAGGGAGGGATTCGAACCCCCGTTACCCTTGCGGGTAAAGCGGTTTTCAAGACCGCCGCATTCAACCGCTCTGCCACCTCTCCTGGTGATCCATCAACGCACGTGCGGGATGATAGCGGGCGGCGAAGGTAGCCCGCGATGGACCACCGGTGCGATCCCGACCAGCACCGGGGAATGCACTGCACCACCCGGGGCTATCTTTGGGACATGACCCGCCGCTCCTCTATTAACGCGCTGCTGATACTGGCCCTGCCAGCCATGACTGCGGCACAGAGCACCTTGGACGCCATCGTGGAGACCAAGCGCTTCCATGTTCCAGGTCAGGGTGAGCAGGTGGACATCAACATCGCCGTGCTGGGAGGTAGCGCACAGTGGAAGCCCAATGAGCGCGGTCTGTTGCAAGCCCAGGTAGAGGCGTTAACGATCATCGAAAAGGACAGCGCCATCGTGGACTACCGCAAGAGCCTGGTACTCGGACCGGAGCGTAGTGATAGCATTCGCAATGACTTCATCGTTCAGGAGCATTTCGTACTGCCCGTGGGCGACTATTCCATGAGCGTGGAACTGCGTGATATGAACGGTACTGCGGAGAACCGCTCGCTCTGGAAGGGGCCCCTGCCCGTTGCCGCCCAGCCCAAAGGCACCCACTTTTCCGACGTGCTCCTTACGGCTGGAACCACCACGGATACCCAGGGCAATAAGGTGCCTTCGCCCTACACCGGCACGTACTTCCCCGAGGAGCAGAAGGACCTTGGCTTTTACACGGAGATCTATGGCACCGACGAGCGCTTCGGCAAGGACAGCCTGTTCGTATTGAACTACGCGATCGAGACGTACGAATCGCACCAGGTGAAGGGGCAGTTCAAACACACGCAACGCATGAAGGCTGGGCCTGTGGTGCCTGTTTCTGTGCAGTTCGGCATCGGGGACCTCCCTTCTGGCAACTACCTCGTGGCCATTGAAGCCGTGGACCGTAGCGGGCAGGTGGTGGCGCGACAGGAACAGTTCATACAACGGAATAACCCGCTGAAGTACGACCTGAACACCTTGGCAACACAGGACCTGGGCAGCACGTTCGTGGATGCGATCACCGACCTGGACACCTTGGCCGAGAACGTGGCCTGCCTGCGTCCGATCGCGGATGACCTAGAACGCCGCATGATCGACGACCGCTGGAAGGACCGCGATCCCACCTTGATGAAGCGCTTTTTCTACACCTTCTGGGTGAATCGTGACGGCTTCGATCCGGAAGGCGCTTGGCTGAAGTACCGCACACAGGTGAAGGCTGCCAACCGGTTGTATGGATGCCGGAACATCCGGGGCTACGAATCGGACCAAGGCATCACCTTCCTAAAATACGGTCTGCCCAGCACCGTGGTCGATGGCAGCAACGACAACAAACAGCTACCCTACCTCATTTGGCATTACTACAAGGCCGGCCGGTACAGCGATAGACGATTCGTCTTCTGGCAGCAGAATGTAGGCATAGGCTGCTGGGAACTGCTGCATTCTGAGATGCCGGGCGAAGTGAAGAATCCGCGCTGGCAGAGCATGCTGAGCGCCCCGTTGGGGCCGGCTTCGATGTCCGACGGCACCCGGGTGTACTCCATCGAGGGACAGCGCGTGGAGGACAATTTCAACAATCCGCACTAGGCGGCACGCCTGCAGTGTCCATTTTTGCCGCCCCAATGATGCGGATGGATACGGCAGTGGTCATACTGAACTGGAACGGTGCGCGCTGGCTCCGGGAGTTCCTGCCGCAGGTAGTGGAACACTCGCGTGATGACGCTCGCGTGATCGTGGCGGACAATGGCAGCACGGATGGGTCGCTTGCGTGGTTGCGGGCCAATACGCCCGAGGTGGAGGTCATCGAATTGGGCAGCAACCTCGGCTTCGCAGGTGGATACAATGCCGCGTTGGCCAGCGTGGACGCGCCGATGTGCGTACTGCTCAATTCCGATGTGGAAGTTACACCTGGCTGGGTGGCTACGCTCCGCGGCTATCTGGAGCGCGACCCGCGCATGGCGGCCTGCCAGCCCAAGGTACTGAGCCATGCCGATCGCACGCGATTCGAACATGCCGGTGCAGCCGGTGGCTACATCGATCGAAACGGCTATCCCTTCTGTCGTGGCCGCATCTTCGAGATCACTGAAACGGATACACACCAGTACGATGATGAGCGGGAGGTGTTCTGGGCCACGGGCTGTTGTATGATGATCCGCAGCGCCGCCTTCCGTGAGGCCGGCGGTTTCGATGAGTCGCTCTTTGCGCATATGGAGGAGATCGATCTGTGCTGGCGTTTACGTCGCACGGGATGGCGCATCGGCTACACGAGCAAGGCCGTGGTGTACCACGTGGGTGGCGGTGCCTTGGGATACGGAAGTTCGCGTAAGACCTACCTGAACTTCCGCAACAGCCTGTGTGTCCTCACGAAGAATCTCCGCTCCCGCTGGATCATGACACGGATCGCGCGGCGACTTACACTGGACATATTCGCGGCGATCAAGTTCCTACTGGAAGGACATGCGCCGCACGCGTGGATGGTGGGTCGTGCGCATCGCCATTTCCTGGTCCGCCTTCCCGCCCTCTTGCGAGAGCGGCGTCGGCTGGCTGGGTTGGAGCATGATGCGGACCTCACGGGTCAGTACCAACGCAGCGTAGCGTATGATCGCTTCATCCTTCGGCAGAAGACCTTTCCGCAGTTGGACGTGACGGCCTTCAGCGAGTGAGGTAGGCGATCGCCATCGCGTAGCCTTCTGCACCGAAACCCGTGATCACACCCACACATTTCGCCGCGGTGAGCGAGCGTTCGCGGAATTCCTCTCGGGCATGGATGTTCGACAGGTGCACTTCCACCACGGGGATCCGCAATGCGCCGATGGCATCTCGCAGCGCCACGCTAGTATGTGTGTAGCCGCCCGCGTTCAGCACCACGCCGTCGTGGTCACCATCCGCGGCCTGTAACGTGTTTATCAACTCCCCTTCCACGTTGCTCTGGTGATGTAGCAGGGTGTGCTCCTTGAAACGTTCACGCAGCTGCTCCAGGATGTCCTCCAGAGTGCGTGTGCCATAGATAGCAGGCTCGCGTGTGCCGAGGAGGTTGAGGTTGGGACCGTTGAGGAGCAGGATGCGGGCCATGATCAGTGTGTAGGTCCCATAGGAACCCGCACCAATGATAGTGCGCTTGGAGCTGCGCGCGGATGGTGGGACGAGCTTCCTTTGCAGCATGGATGCTTCCCCCCTGGCCGAACGCATGCGTCCGCGCCACCTAGGCGAGGTGGTGGGCCAGGAACATTTGGTGGGTCCGGAAGGTGTGCTGTTGAAGGCGCTGGCCGCCGGCATGCTGCCCAGCATGATCCTGTGGGGTCCGCCTGGAGTTGGAAAGACCACCTTGGCGCGGCTCATCGCCGAGAAGCTGGGTAGGCCTTTCCATACGCTCAGCGCCATTAGCAGTGGTGTGAAGGATGTGCGGGAGGTCATCGAGAAGGCCGGGGGATCGGGACTCTTTTCGCGCAGCGCCGTGCTGTTCATCGACGAGATCCATCGCTTCAGCAAGGCCCAGCAGGATTCGTTACTGGGCGCAGTGGAACGCGGCACCATCACCCTCATCGGCGCCACAACGGAGAATCCTTCGTTCGAGGTCATCGGCGCCTTGCTCTCGCGCTGTCAGGTGTATGTATTGAAGCCCTTGGCCCAAGAGGAACTGCTCTCCCTGCTGCACCGGGCGATGGAACAGGACGAGGAACTGAAAACGCGGTCGATCGAACTGAAGGACATCGATGCACTGATGCGCGCCAGCGGAGGCGATGCGCGACGCTTACTCAACACCTTCGAGCTGTGCGTCAAGGCCTCGGGCGAAGGTCCGGTGGCGCTCACAGATGCCCTGGTGCACCAGGTGGTGCAGAGCAACGCGGCGCGATATGACAAGCAGGGAGAGCAGCATTACGACATCGTCAGCGCCTTCATCAAGAGCATCCGCGGCAGCGATCCGAACGCAGCCGTGTATTGGCTGGCACGCATGGTGGAAGGTGGTGAGGATCCGAACTTCATCGCGCGTCGCATGGTGATCCTGGCCAGCGAGGACATCGGCAACGCCGACCCCAACGCGCTGTTAATGGCAACCACGGCGATGCAAGCCGCGCAGATGATCGGCTGGCCCGAAAGCCGGATCATCCTGAGCCAATGCGCCATCCATCTGGCGTGTGCTCAGAAGAGCAACAGCGCATACTTGGCCATCGGCGCGGCCCAGGCTGAAGTGCAGCGCAGCGGCGACCTGGCCGTACCTCTGCACCTGCGCAATGCGCCCACGAAGCTGATGAAAGAACTAGGGCACGGCAAGGGCTACCAGTACAGCCACGATCAACCTGACCACGCTGGCGATCAGCAGTTCCTGCCCGACGGGATCGACGGTATGCACTTCTACACGCCGGGTGACAATCCACGCGAACAGAAATACGCTGAACTGCTCGATCGTATCTGGAAGGCCCGGTACGGCAGGTCGCGCTGAAGGCTTCAGTGACTGCGTTCGTTCTCCAGGAAGTTCTGATGAAGGTCGTAAATGATGCCGAAGCTGACCACCAGTCCCCCCAACCCCTGTTCCAGCATCTGCCAGAACACATCCACCACGATGTGAATGGCCTGTTTGTCCGTGAAGGACATTCCAAAAATGAAGGCGATAAGGAACACGACGAACCCAAATATGGCCCCCAAGAGCAGGCCTTTCAGCGGAAAGCCCTGCTTGATGGTGATCCAATCATGCGCGATGGCCTGATGCATGGCAACGGTCATTCCCAGGCCGATGAGCACGTAGACCAGGGCGGATAGCGAGAAATACAAGGGTAGCGGGGTGCGCACCTCATGCAGGTCGTTCAGAGCCACACCATGCCACAGGTAGGACAAGCCGAACATCAGGAGAGCGCTCCCTATCCAAGGAAGCAGAAAGCGACGTTCGCGTAACCTGGCCATGACCTTATTCCAACAGCAAAACTAATCGGTCCAACGTCCTTTGACGAGCGAAGTTGCCCACCGTGGCTACCTTGCCCACATGAAGGAACGCACCGGACCCTGGCAGGTTGCCTGCGCACTTCTGGCGGTGCTGCCCCTGCTGGGCGGATGCCGGAAGGAACCTGCGCGCCCGTCGTGGGATGTTGACCTGGCCGTTCCGTTGGTGCACACTACGCTGGGCCTGGGCGACCTCATCGCGGACAGCCTGCTCCAGACCGACGTCAGCGGGAACGTCACCCTCCTCTACTCAACCCGCCTTTTCGCCCTGAAGCTTGACACCATCCTTTCGGCCCCCGACACCAGCTTCCGCTACAAGTACCCGCCCTTCGACCTGGGCAGCAGCACACTGAACATCTTCCCGGGCACCCAGTTCCAAGCGGTGAATGATGTGAACCGCTTTGACTTGGAGGATCTCCAGCTGAGCGAGCTGCGCGTGCGCTCGGGCAGCTTGGGTGTAACGCTCACGAACCGGCTGGGTACGTCGATCCTGTGCAGTTTCTCCTTACCGGCGGCCAACCTCAATGGAACGGTGCTGGGCTTGCAGACCTCCGTGCTGCCTGGCAGCGCACAAAACCCCAGCGTACATGCCGATGCGATCCTCTTGGACGGCTATCACTTCGACCTGCGCGGGCCGACATTCAACGAGGTGAACACGCTGGCCACCATCCTGTCGCTCACCACCGACCCGAACGGACCGGACGTGGTCATGAGCAACGCGGACAGTGTGGAGGCATTGGTGAGCTACGCCGACATCGTTCCGGCTTATGCCCGCGGCTATTTCGGCACACGCATCATCACCATCGATCCGGACACTGTACCGCTCGACCTGTTCAACGGGGTATCCGGGTTGCTGGATCTCGAGGATGCCACCGCGCGCTTGCATGTGCGCAATGGCATCGGCGTGGATGTGCGTGCGCGGATCAACCGTATCCGTGGCATCAACTCACGAACGAACACCCAGTTGGACCTAGCACATACCATCACCACATCGCCGTTGAACGTGGATCGCGCGCTGGATCTCGGCGGCACGTTCCAGGCTGCACAGAACAACTGGAGCATCGCTTCATCGAACAGCAACATCGTCCCCTTCGTGGAACTGCTTCCGGACCGCATCGCGTATGACCTCGATGTCACCATTGCCCCGCTAGGTGATGTGAGCAACGGCAACGATTTCTTCTACTATGCAAGCGACCTGTCGGCCGACCTGGACGTGGAGATCCCGCTAAGACTGGCAGCAACGGACCTCACGCTCTCGAAGACCACCCAGCTTGATCTGGGTGGCACGCTGGAACACCACGCCTTGCAGGGCGGCACTTTGCATGTCTTCACCACCAACCGCTTTCCCTTCTCGGCCACCATGCGATTGGTGATAGTGGACCTGGATAACAACGTTCTTGCTGAACTTGCACCGGGCGGCACTATTGCCTCGGCTGCGGTCAATGCGAACGGACTAGTTACATCGGGCACGGAAAGCCAGTTGGACTTCACCATCACGCCGGAGCAAGTTGACCTGTTCTACGCGGGATCCAGCGCAGGACCCGATGGTGCACGATTACGCATAGACGCCACCTTCAATACGGCCAGCCAGCCGGATCATATACAGCTCCGGCATGAACACACCATGGACATCACCGTATCGCTGGAGGGCAACTACATTGTGAACGGGGATGAATAGGTACTGGTACCTTGTACTCGGTTGTTGGTCACTATCGCTTGCCCTGCAGGCACAGGTTACGGACAGCTTATCGACAAGCCCAACTACACGCGTTGGCGATCCCGTGCCATTGGCCCCTCAAGCGCAGCACTTCCTGCGGATCGATGCGCTCGGCATGTTCGACTCGAACGTCCTGCGCAACGAACTGGTGATGGGCCTGTGGCGTGGCGAAGCGCTGGGTCGCGATCTGCGCCAGCGTTCACAACGCACGACACAGGCGGCCAACAGGGCCGGCTATGTGCTGGAGGGACGCATGAGCTATGCGTGGGGCAATGCCCTCTTTGGTGATCCGTCCATACGTCCACGTCTATCGGTCTCCTACGCTGATGTCATGGGCCTTCGCTATGCGGACGACCTGTACAGCGTGACCTTCTTCGGCAACGCGAGGTATGAGGACCGGGTGGCAGAACTAGGTCCGGCGTCGCTGGAACAAGTGCGCTACCAGACCTTCGGTTTCGGTATAGAGGACAAGGCCTCGCGCTCGTACTTCATGATCCAGTTGGTGAACGGACAACGACTCACGGGAGCCACCATCCGCCAAGCGGATCTGTTCACCGGCACCGATGGGCGCTACCTGCGCCTCGACCTGGATGGTGCCTTCGCGCAGAGCGATACGGCGGGTAATATGTTCTCGAATGGCGTGGGGCTCGCCATCAGCGCTGAGGTGGATCATGCCTTCATGTTCTGCAGGCGACCTGCGCAGTTCATCATCGGAATGAACGACCTGGGCGCCATCGCATGGAACGGGAATTCGCTTCGCGTGCCGAAGGACAGCACCATCCGCTACGATGGCGTCCGAGTGGAGAACGTGATCGACCTGGAAGGCCTAGTGGTGGGACAGGACGGTCTGCAGGACACACTGGGCCTAGGCTATGAGCGCGGCGGCTTTCTGCGTCCCTTACCGGCGCGCGCGTTCGCCCGCTTGCGCGTGGAGGTGACCGACCGCATTGGGATCACCGCTCAGGTGGAGGGGCGGGCCTTACCCGGCTTTTTACCGCGCGCAACGATCGCCGGTGATCATCGCTTCGGCAGGAACGAGCGGGTTCGAGCGGAAGCATCAGCAGGCGGCTTCGGTGGGTGGCGCGTGGGCGCCGCGTGGGAACACCGCTTCTGCAAGGCGCTTCGCACCACGGTGGCGTTGGAGAATGCACTTGGCATGGTGAGCACGAATGCCCGCGGCAAGTCGCTATCGCTCGGGGTGGAACTGGAATGGTAGCGTGCTACCGCGTTTCCGCCAACGCCTCGGTGGCGTACACCCGTTCAGTGCAGGCCTGGCCATCCTTGAAGTAGACCACGGGTCCACGTTTGTGCGCCACGCGGCGATACTCGGTGAGCTTGTTCCCGTTATCCACTTCCACCTTCGTGATCACCTGGTTGGCTTCTACCATAAGCTCCTGTTTGCGGGTGACCTTCACTTCGGGCACCACAACTTCAGGGCGCGTTTCTGCCCCTAAGTTCACCTTTGCGGGCTGAATGCGCGAGGCCTCTTCCAGCTCCTTGGGGGCGAGGCCCCGGCGTGTGTCGCCACCCTCCTTGGGATCACCACGGGTGCCCTTCATCTGTGCAACAACAGGCTCCGGCTTCAGCTCGGGTCGCACCTTGGGGACCTTCACCTTGGCTACCGGCGCTGGGGGCGGCTCTGGCTTGGGTTCCGGCCTCGGTTTCGGAGCTGGCTTGGGCTTTGGAGGTGGTGGTTCCTTGGCCTTTCGGCTGTCCTCAGCAAGCCGCTCCTGTTCCGCCTTTTTCGCAGCGATCTCGGCTTTCTTGGTCTCGGCTTCTGCACGATCCTTCTCCTTTTGTACTGCAACTTCCTGCTCTTTCTGCACACGGGCCTGTTCCTTTGACGCATCAGCTTCTTGCTTGGCCTTGGCGGCATCCGCCTTGGCCTTGGACTTTTCCTCCTCCGCCTTCAGCTTGGCATCAGCATCGGCCTTGTGTTGTTCATCTGCCTGTTTCTGTTCCACCTCGGCTATCGTCTTCGCCAAAGCGCTCTGAATGCTCTTGGTATAGTCGGTATCATAGTCGAAATCATCGGCCGTGGCATCGTACCGGATCATGCCCACCGGTTGATTGAAGACCACCGTGTTCACGCCTTCATACTGCTTGAACAGATTCACACCGAATTCGAAGGGGGTGAAGCCATTGGCGGCGGCCTCCGCTGGCGCATTGGTATCGAAATCCAGCTTCTTTGTAACGAAGCCATCCTTAACGAACTCCAATTGATAGGTGGTATTCACCTCTAGCACAAGGGAGAACTTGTTAAGCCCGTTGGAGAGTGTGCGTTGCTTTTCCCCGGCCTTGTACACGATCACTTTCACACCTTCCAGACTTCCGCCGTCCACCTTCACGCGACCGTTGATGGTGAATGAACGTTGCGCGTAAAGGCTGGACATACCGGCGAATGCCAGTACGCCAGCCAATGCGCAAGTCCGAAGAGTGTTCCGGTAGGCCATCGTCACGCGAGCGTGGTGATCAGGCCTTTGGCGGCCAAAGCCGCCACAATGCCCACAACGAGGGCACCGGCCATGATCAGCGTTCGCGCAGCTACGGACAGATTCTTGTTTCCCATGTGGATCCCGAACTATTTGATGGTCGATACGTAACACGGCCACCAAAAGTTCCAACCATGAAACAGTTCTCACTTCCCATCCTTGCGTTCCTCACCTTGGGCGTACAGGCCCAGAACAACGACCAGACCATCCGTTCCGCCGAGGACTTGGCGGCCACGGTGAGCACCGATCTGGCCTCACTGAACGAGCACTTTGCCGGTCAGGCGCGATTCAAACTGGACAAGCGTGATCGCTTGGTGGCCGAATACCTCAACAATGGCGTAGCGGTGCGCACTGACATGGTGTACATCGCGTTCCTCGACGCGGCCAGCTGTGCGTTCAATATCGAGGAAGGCACGGTGATGTTGCAGTGCCAGGACCCACGGTCGAAGTGCATCGATAAGCAGGTGCAGAAGAGCGGTGTGATAAGCCCCACCGGTCGAATGAACCTACCCATTCCCGCAGGTGATGCTGAAGGTGCAAAGGCCCGGGCCCTGCTCATCAAGCTGGTAGAGGACAAGCAATCCGAAGAGCTCACGCGTCTGGCCGAAACAAACACGCGCGAGCGCCGTAAGAACTGAACACCTGAACTCTGCTGACCGCCATGCGTTCCCTGCTAAGCTGCACACTGGCCATTTCCACCGTGGCGGCAACCGCCCAAGATCTGGCGCAGCAACTCCCCGTTGCCGAGATCGATAAGATCTTCCATGAGGGTGAACTGGCCAGCCGGAAAGGGAACTATGACAAGGCCATCGCCTTGTTCACCCAGGTGATCGAACGCGATCCGCAACACATTAATGCTCTCCTTCAGCGCGGCTACAGCCAGAGCATGAGCAGGCATTACGAGTTGGCCGTGGCCGATCTTACGGCGGTCATCAAGCTCAAGGACGACCACCTATGGGCTTACACCAGCAGAGGCAACGCCTACAAAAGGCTGGGGCGCCAGACCGAAGCGATGGCGACTTCGACAAGGTGCTCTCCTTGGACACCAAGGACCAAGAAGCCTACAACAACCGTGGTTGGTCCAAAAAGGCCCAAGGCGATCTGAAAGGGGCGTGCATGGATTGGAAGGCCAGCAAGAAACTCGGGAACGGCGAAGCAGCCCTCATCCTGAAGAACAACGATTGCAAATGACACACACACTATCCCTCTTGGCGGGTTGTCTCCTGGCCCTGTCCATGAACGCACAGGACCAGAGCTATGCCGATTGCGTGACCAAGGTGAACAGCAGCTGGGGGAAACCCTGTGAGAAGTGCGAGGCCTACACCGAGGTGTTCAAGCGCGACTATTCGGGTGTGTACCAGATCGAACTGAAGAATACCTGCAGTGAGCAGATCGAGGTGAAGGTGGCCATGCAGGAGAAGACCGGCAAGTGGCGCACCTTCCCCATCCGCGCACTGGCGGCCGGAGAAACGATGATGGCCTTCGCCTGCAACGGCACTGGCAAATATCTGTACTGGGCACGGCGCCTGCAGGACACCGAGATCGTGCTGCCCAGCGATCACGAGATCTTGGTAGAGTACCGCAACCGCTGATCTCATCTCATATACGACGAAAGCCCCGAGCCCGGGGCTTTCGTCTTTCACGCCCCGCTGTTCACATCGACCGTGGCGTTGATGTCCCCGCATGCCTTTCATGCGGGTAGCTTGGCCCTCGCTTTTGCATTGCCATGGCCACCAAACGTCTGCATATCGACCGTACAGATACCAGTCCGGAGATCGACATGGACCTGGAGCACGGTCACTTTGAGTTCATCGGTCGTTCGTTGCCTGCCAACAGCGAACTGTTCTATGAGCGCGTTTACCGCTGGCTAGAGGAATACATGAAGCATCCGCGTCCCACTGTGGTGGACATGAAGCTGGACTACTTGGACACCAGCAGCAGTAAGCACTTCTTCAACATTTTCGACAAGTTGAACGCGGTGAATGAGCGCGGGCATCCTGTGAAGGTGAATTGGCATTACGAGACGGGTGACGAGGAGATGGCAGAGACCGGCAAGGACTTCCAGAGCTTCTTCTCGCTCAACTTCGACTTCGTTGAGGTGAAGGACCTCTTTTAGTTCCAGACCAAGGCAGCGGTTGGTGCGTGTGGCCAGCACGCTGTAGTGTGAAATGTTCGTAGCTGATCCTTCGGCTGGTGTCGGAAAACAAGAACGCGGCCGTGAAGCCGCGCTCATTGTGCAGATCATGCGAGCATTCGTCGCCTCTACAGCAGGTCGTTCGCTAGGTTCGCCAGTGCACTGCGCTCCCCTTTCTCCAGTGTGATGTGCGCAAAGAGCGGATCACCCTTGGCCTTGTCGATCAAGTAGCTGAGGCCATTGCTCTCCGTATCAAGGTAGGGCGTGTCGATCTGGTGGATGTCACCGGTGAACACGATCTTGGTGCCTTCACCTGCTCGACTGATCACGGTCTTCACTTCAAGCGGTGTAAGGTTCTGGGCTTCATCCACGATGAAGAAAATGTTGCTCAGGCTGCGGCCGCGGATAAAGGCCAGCGGTGCGATGGCGATCTTCTCGTTCTCCAACATCTCATCGATACGTTTGGGCGTGCCATCATGTTTATCGAACTGACCCTTGATCAGCTTCAGGTTGTCCCATAAGGGCTGCATATAGGGATCAAGCTTGCTTTGGATGTCGCCGGGCAGGTAACCGATGTCCTTGTTGCTCAACGGCACCACCGGGCGGGTCACATAGATCTGGCGGTAGTCGCGGCGCAGCTCCAAGGCACAAGCCAATGCCAGTAGTGTTTTGCCAGTACCTGCGGCTCCTTGCAGCGTCACCAGCTTGATCTCGGGGTCCATCAGCGCGCTCATGGCCAGGGTCTGTTCGGCGTTCTTCGGGCTTATGCCGAAGATGCTGTGCTTCTCTACGCGGTGCACCAATTCGGTGCGCGGATCATACTTGCTAAGGATGCTCTTCTTCTTGTGCTTAAGGATGAAGAAGTGGTTGCCCGTAGGCTTGGGCAGATCAAGGGCCGCGATGGGCAATTGTCCTTGCTCGAACAACTTGTCGATGAGCGTTTCATCCACGTCCTCCTTCACCGTACGTCCGCTGTAGATGGCGTCGCGCACGTCATGTACCTTGCCTGTGAGGTAATCCTCGGCGTTGATGTTAAGGCTCTTCGCTTTCAATCGCAAGGCCACATCCTTGGTCACCAACACCACCTTGCGGTCCTTGTTCTGGCGCTGCAGTGTAAGTGCCGCGTTCAGGATCTGGTGATCGGCCTTGCCGTCCTGGAACACCTTGGTGGCGTCCACTCCATTCAGGTCGTGCTTGGCCACCACCTTGAACTGGCCTTTGGTGGGGCCGTTCAGCGGGGTCCAATCCGTCAACAGGTCGCCCTTGGCGATTCCGTCCAGGTGTCGGATGAATTCCCTTGCCTCGAAGTTGATGGTGTCATTTCCCTTTTTGAACGTGTCGAGCTCCTCCAACACTTGTATCGGGATGGCCACGTCGTGCTCCTGAAAGCAATCGATGGCCGAGTGGTCGTAAAGGATCACCGAGGTATCCAGTACGAAGATCTTGCGGTCTTTCTTCTTCATTCGATCAAGGAACGTTGATGATCAAAAGTGGTTCCATTCGGACATAGTGCACGAACCATGCCCCTTCACTTATCCACACATCAATGTGCTTTGGCCCTAACTCAATTGCACCTCGTCCGCCGTTCCTTTGCGCCCCGAACAACCCCCGCATGCGAACCGAAGCTCAGGTCCTGGCCCACGTTATGGACCGCACCCGTCAATACACGTTGAACTACCTCCGCTACTTGAAGGAGGTGGATGTGCATAAACGCTTTGTTTGCGAAGGTGTGGAACTGAACACCCCGTTCTGGCTTGTCGCACATTTGGCCACCAGCGAGAACGGCTTGTTGTTGATGGCCACTGGTGGCCCCTTCGAGAAGTTCAGTTGGGCCAAGCATTTCACACTGGGCTCAAAAGGACTGCCCGCGGAAGAGTGTCCGCCATACACCGAAGTGTGGACCACCTTCAAGGACGTTCATGCCAAGGCCGTCGCCCACATTGCCACGCTCAGCGACAAGGCGCTGAACGGTCCGAACCTGACAAGGCTTCCACTGATCGGAGAGACGGTGCGTGATGTGATCACACATGCGATCCGGCACGAAGGTTCGCACATCGGCCACCTGGGCTGGCTGTGCAAGTTGCACGGCATCAAGACGATGTAAGGGCTGTGCATGCACCTGGGACCTTGGTGAATGGGCACGGTGCGCTAACGCCACTTGCCCGTACGGTGTTACACGCTGTGAGCGGGGCACCTCTTCACTTGCTAGAGGCGGCACGCATCCGGCGTTCGCAGCAGAACTGGGTACGCGCTCCCTGGTACCCTTACGATCGCGCCGGCGCGATCACCGTGGGGCGCACAATCTGGTTCACGCAAAAATGGTTCGCGCGCGATGGCTATGGTGATGGCTCGGCGGACAGCACATGGCAGTGGCTTCAGCATTTGGCGCATGAAGTGGGTCACCTGGCGCAGGCGGAACGCTATGGTCCCGGGCTGTGGGGAAAATTGCGCTACTTGGCACATTTCACGTGGCAATACGGCTGGCGCGCAATAACCTTGAAGCGCGCCGTGCACGACGGTGCATCGCTTGAGATCGAAGCGGACCTCGGTCGCTGGGTTTTGGCTGATGTGGTGGGAAAGGCAGGAACGGGGCATCCGCTCGTCCTCGCCATCCACGAAGGTCGCTCAACCGATGTGCAGGCCTGGTGCGATACGCACAGCGATCGGCTCCTGTACGCGGCAGCTGCATACCGCGAAAAGGCGGGCCCGCATCATTTCGCTTAGCGATCAAAACTGGCGTCGGGTACCCCGGTGATGGGGATCACCGGTCCGAGGAAGTGCGGCGACGAATGGACTATCACGTTCACCACCGCCTTCAAGCAGGCCAGCGGTTCGCGCACAGCACTGCCGCGACAACTGCTGCCTTGCGGCGGATCGGCGGGAACACCGACGGCCTTGATGCCGGTACTTCTCGCTAAGTAGACTGCGCGCGGCAGGTGGAAGGCCTGGGAGATCACCAGCGCGTCGCACACTTCGAAGACCTTTCGGGCACGCACCATGGTATCATAGGTATCGAAGCCAGCGTGGTCCAGGAATACATGCTCCACCGGAACGCCGTGTTGCACAAACCATGCTCGCATTGCATTCACCTCATCATACTGTACCGTGCCGTGGTCCCCGCTCACCAGGAGGCGCTGCACGCGACCCTGCCGATAGAGCGCAAGTGCCGTGATCAAACGTTCCTCCAGGCAAATTGATGGATCATCGCCGTTCACACGACAGCCTAGGACGATCCCGACGAAGCGCATGGGCGCCTCCTCAGGACTGGCCACAAGGAACGGCGAAGAAGCACGTTGCACGCGCGTATGCATGTCCAGCAAGACCGCAAGCATCACGCATGCCGAATAGGTGACGATCAGGAGCAGGCGCGTGACCCTGATCCGCTGCAACGCGCGGGTCACCGAGCGACCACCAGCCGTGTTCCCACAGCCTCTCCGGCGCGGCGCAGCGTATACACCCCCGGAGCAACGTCCTGCAGGTCCACCATCACTGCGCGAAGCACTGGTGCACTCTGGATCCGGCGGAGGAGTCGGCCTTGTGCATCATACAGTTCGATCGTGCGCGCATCATCGCAGGCCACGGCAACACGGTCACTTGCGGGATTCGGGAATACATCTGGACCAGCGTGGATCACAGGCGAACCGATCTCGGTGGAGAACTCATCAGGCTCGTACACGAACTGCACCAGCAGTGGCTGTCCCAACAGCGTGTTGATCTGCAGCACGGGTTGATCCTTTCCCAAAGCCAGCCATTTGTATTCGATCGTCTCCGGGCGTGGGAAGGTAAAACCGAAGCTGAACTGGTCGATGTACAACGTATCGCGGATCACCAAAGTGCTCTTCACACGCAGCACTTCGAATGTGTCGGCGGGAAGGTAAAGCGTGCCCCATCCATCCACTTCATTGTACCGCATCTGTGATTGGCCATAGGTGCCCAGTGTGGGCACGGTAAGCACGAAGGTGCTGGCGCTCGTGTCCTGGTCGCCATAGTTGAGTGGGAAACGATAGATGTAGTCCACCGGCTGGCGCTGGATGCTGGCGGGAAGTCCGTTGATCGTGGCGCCAAATCCCACGTTCCGATATCCGGCGTTGGTCTTTTTGTAGTAATCGTAAACGTTATCAAGGCTTACCGTTTGGAAGTTGATCGACATACCACGCAGCGCAAGATCCGCGTCATGTTCAGGATAGAAAAAGCCATTATTGAAGAAGAATTGATAGAGGAAGGGTGTGCTCTCCACCGTAACGGCCGTATCGGCCGCCTCACCCTGCGGTGCCAGGCTTTCAAAATGCCATTCGTGCCCGGGGCCGGAATCCGCGCCATCAAAGTTGGTCAACGTGCTCACCTGATGCCGCATGGTATCCCCAGCGCTAGGCATATCATCCGGACCTATGGTGATCTGTGCGACGGACCAAAGAGGCAGGCAATAGGTCAGTGACAGGAGGAACTTGTTCATGGGATCTGCGGATAGGGCCCTGCGAAACTACGGGGATCGGACCCAGACATGAATTGGAGAAGGCCGAGATCGATCAAAACTGCCAGAAGGACCGCTTGGCAGCGTTCTTGCACACAGCGCCGATCACCCCATTACCTTCGCTGCCCATGCGTCATTCCCTGCTTGCCCTCGGTCTTATTTGCGCACTTTCCGTTCTGGGACAAGGGAAGGACAAGTCACGGCCGTTGATCCAGTTCAGCGGTGTGGTGGTCACTGGAGACAGTCTGTTGCCCGTGCCCTTTGCAAGCATCGGCACCAAGGGTAGCTTTCGCGGGACCGTCAGCGATGTGTTCGGGTACTTCAGCCTCGTTGCACAATTGGGCGATACGTTGCAGTTCGCAGCCGTAGGATTCAAGCGCGACTGGTATGCCATACCGGACAGTGTTCAGGGCTCCAAGTACTCCATCATCCACGTCATGCATCCGGATACGATCATGCTGGATCCGTTGATGGTCTATCCGTGGCCTACGAAGGAACAATTCGCCGACGCGTTCATGAACCTACGCTTGAACGATGATGATTACCAGACCGCGTTGAAGCATTTGAGCACGGCTGAAGTCTTGCAGCGCATGGAGAACATGCCGCCCGACGCCGGATTGAGCCAGCAGTACGCCATGGCCGTGGAGAACACCCGACTATACAACCAAGGCTCCGCACCCACCATCGGATTGCTGAATCCCATTGCCTGGGCGCAGTTCATGCAGGCGTGGCGCTCGGGGAAGTTCAAGAAGAAGTAGAACGGCTTCGCGGATCCGACAATCCCTGCTCGGTTCGTTGCTCCCTGACGCTTGCACGCGGATGTTGGAACTTAACAGGTTGGATCGAACGCATGTGTTGGAGGCGTGTACGGGTGCGAAAATCCGAACATGCTCCACACACGCACGCTATTGCTGACCGCGGCGATCACCATCGCCATCCACGCCCGCCCACAGGCCATGGGCAATCTTTACTATGAGGCCAATAGCCGTATGTTCTTCCAGCAGGCCGAACAGGCCGTGAAGGCCACGATCAACGGCAACACGCTCACACTGGAGGTGAACGCCATGATGAACGTGAAGGCCGACAGTTACTTGGCCATCTTCAATGTGACCCAGCTGGGGCAATCGGCAGAGGAAGCGGACAGCCTCCTCAGCGAACGGATCGGCTCCATGATAGATCGGTTGCGCATGGACGGCGTAAAGGACGCGGACGTGTTCACCGACATGCTCTCGTTCATTCCTGTGTATGAAGTGGAGACCACTCGCAAGTTCTTCAGTCGCACCTATCAAGAAGTGCCTGCCGGGTTCGAGATCCAGAAGAACATCCATATACGCTTCACTGATGCACGGATCCTGGACAAGCTGGTGACCGCCGCGGCCAAGGAGGAGATCTACGACCTAGTGAAGGTGGATTTTTTCGTGGCACAGCAAAGTGCGGCTTACGACACCTTGCGGATCTTCGCCACGAAACTGCTGCAGAAGAAGCTGGAGAACTTCGAGAAGCTCGGCATCAAGGTGGACAAGAGCCATCGCATGGCAGCAGAGCAGAACGGGGCGCACTTTCCGCTGGACCGTTATGCCGCCTATCAGGGCCACACTCAATCCTCGCTCAATAGCAAGCGCAAGGGACAACTGGTGAACGACATCCGCAAGCCGAACACGCTCTTCTACAATAAGGTTCCCTACGGCAACTTCGATATCGTATTGCATGCCGAGATCACTGAGCCGCCAGTGCAATACACCTACAACCTGACCATCCAATGTGAACTGCCCCCGGATGTCTCGGAAAAGGAGGTGAAAGAAGTGGTGAAATACCTCTGGATCACCGACAAGGGCGACGCTAAGACCTTGATGCTACCCTGAACGGCTGGACCTGACAAAACGCATGTTCGCCTCGGCGCGCTTGGGTAGTTTTGCTCTGTGGAACCATTCAAGCTCGCCGGGGCGTGCGCCCTGCTCATGCTCATCGGCTGCAAGCCGAAGACGGAGACCATCACTGCCACCATCGGCCCCATCACGGAAAGCGTTTACGCCAGCGGCGTGATCAAAGCGCAAGGTCAGTATCAAGTATACCCCACCGTGAACGGTACCGTAACGGCCCTCATGGTGAGAGAGGGCGATACCGTAAAAGCGGGACAACCTTTGCTGCGCATCGACGACCGCAGTAGTAACCTCACCAACCGCAGTGCCGGCGTTCAGGTCCGATCACTCGAACGGAAGGCAAGCGATAACGGCCCCGTGCTGTCGCAGTTTCGGGAGGCGGTGTCACAAGCGAAGGATAAATACGCGTTGGACAGCACCAACTTCGCGAGACAGACGGCGCTCTGGGCCCAGCAGATCGGAAGTCGCAACGATCTTGAACAGCGCGAACTGGCGTTGAATACCAGCAAGGCGAACTACACGCGAGCGAAGGAAGCGCTCATCGAATCGCGGGAACGCCTGCGCACTGAACTGGACGTAGCACGCAACAGCGCGGCGATCAGCAGTGCTGGCAATGACGATCGATCGCCTCGCAGCCTGATCGATGGCCTGGTGTACGACCTGATGATCGAACCGGGCGAACTGGCTACCACCCAGCGCGCCGTGGCCGTTATCGGCAGCGCCTCCGACCTGTACATCGAACTGGAGGTGGATGAATATGACATCCGCCAGGTGAGACCAGGGCAGATCGCCTACATCACCTTGGACAGCTACACGGGACAGGTCTTCCCTGCGGAGATCGCCCGAGTGATCCCCTTGATGGATCCGCGCTCGCGCACTTTCAAGGTGGAGGCACGCTTCACCCAAAAGCCCCCGACCCTGTACCCCAACCTCACGGCCGAGGCCAGCATCGTGCTGCGCGTGAAGGAGAAAGCGCTCACCGTGCCTGCGGGCTATGTGGTCGACGGTGCCTATGTACTCACGGCCCCGGGCGAACGACAGCCGGTGAAGCTTGGTGCACGCGACCTGGAAAAAGTGGAAGTACTTGAAGGCATCGACGCGAACACTGAACTCTACAAGCCCTGACATGATGGCCGCAGAGATGCAGGGTCTCAGCGTCATGATCCGCACTCACCGGTCATGTCGGATCGGCGTTCATGCACCACGCATTGCTCAACGCCTACGCGGCCACTAGCGCATGAAGCTCCTCCTCTCTATCGCCGTCACCCTCCTTCGCGCCAAGCTGCGCCAGAGCATCGTGGCCGCGGTAGGCGTGATGTTCAGCATCACCATGTTCGTCACGCTGCTCGGGTTCATGAACGGATTGAACGACCTGCTGGACGGATTGATCCTGAACCGAACGCCACACATCCGGTTGTATAACGAACTGAAGGCATCACCGGTGCAACCGATCGACGAGGCCTACGCACAACAGACCGCGACCGGTGCCGATAGCGTGCACCATTTCATCAGCTCTTTGAAACCGAAGAACGACCTGCCGCGTTTGCGCAATGCGGAAGCCATGATGGACGCGCTGAAGAAGGACCCACGTGTTCTGGCGGTTTCGCCGCGATTGGTGGCACAGGTCTTCTTCAACTCCGGAACGGTGGACCTCAACGGGCAGGTGAACGGGATCGACGTACCGCAAGAAGTGCTCTACTACAAGTTCGGCGACTATCTCACGCAAGGCGACCCCAGGGACCTCGCGGTTGGCAACAACACCATTGCCCTGGGCAAAGGGCTGGCGGATATGATGGAGACGGGCATCGGTGAAACGGTGCAGGTGACAACCGCCACAGGTGATCGTGCCCTGTTGCGCGTGGTGGGCATCTTCCAGAGCGGTATCGCCGACTATGACAAGGTGCAGTGCTATGCCAACATCAAAACGGTGCAAAAGCTCCTGGCACGGCCGAGCAGCTACTACACCGACATCAACGTGAAGCTGAACGACCTGCTGATGGCCCCCGCCATGGCGCAGGAATTTTCCGCGCGGTTCCACGTGGATGCGCTTGACGTGCAGCGGGCCAACGCGCAGTTCGAGACCGGCAGTAACGTGCGCAGCATCATCAGCTACTCGGTAGGCATCGTGCTGCTGATCGTGGCGGGGTTCGGGATCTACAACATCCTGAACATGATGATCTACGAGAAGCTCGACGCCATCGCTATTCTGAAGGCTACCGGCTTCAGCGGTAGCGACGTCCGCAGGATCTTCCTGATGCTGAGCATGATCATTGGCATTGTTGGGGGCATTACCGGACTCATCGGTGGCGTTACGATGCAGCATATCATCGACAACATCCCCTTCGTCACCGCAGCCCTGCCTACGGTGAAGACCTTCCCCATCGACTACTCGCCGAAGTACTACATCATCGCCATTACGTTCGCACTCATCACCACCTGGATCGCGGGCTGGTTCCCTGCGCGCAAGGCCAGCCAAGTGGACCCAGTGGAGATCATCCGTGGAAAATGAGCGCCATCAAGAACATCCTGGAGGTCAGGAAGGTGAACAAGTCCTTCCATGACCCGGTGACCGTGCCCGTGCTGAAGGACGTCTCGATGGATGTGGAACATGGGGAATTCGTGAGCATCACGGGCAAAAGCGGATGTGGCAAGAGCACCTTGCTGTACATCCTGAGCACCATGGATACCGACTTCGAGGGTGAGGTGAAGATCGACGGAGAACCCACGCGCGGACTTTCCGGTGCACGGTTGGCGCAGATCCGTAACGAAAAGATCGGCTTCGTGTTCCAGTTCCATTACTTGCTGCCGGAATTCAGCGTGCTCAAGAATGTAATGTTGCCCGGATTAAAGTTGGGGCGGTATAGTGCGGAGGAAGTGGAAGCGCGCGCCATGGGCCTGCTAAAGGAGCTGGAAATGGACGAGCACGCAGTGAAGATGGCCAACCAGCTGAGCGGTGGCCAGAAGCAACGCGTGGCCATTGCTCGATCGTTGATCAACGACCCCATGATCATCATGGGCGATGAGCCCACCGGCAACTTGGATAGTCGAAATAGCGGCATCGTGTTCGACATCTTCAAGAAAATCGCTTCGGAACACAAGCGCAGCTTATTGGTGGTCACGCATGACAACGACTTCGCGGCGCGCACGGACCGGCAGATCCTGATGGACGACGGACGTATCGTTGGTTGACCGTTCTTTTCGCGCGCTTTCGGACCGTTGGTAATGCGCTGAAGCCCAGCATTCGGCAGGGAGCGTCTTCGGATCGGCACGCCCGTTGCCATATTCGCCCCGCCTGCAAAAAGGTAGGAGAACATGAAAAAGCTGATGACCACCCTGGCCTTTGCTACGACCACAGCCATCGCCAGCGCCCAGTTCCAAGTGAACCCCCAGATCGGGCTCAATTTCCAGAAGGTCACCGATGCCAAACCAGGCAGCGATTTCAAAGCGGCCCTCGGATGGACATTAGGTGCGGATGCACGGATCGGAGACCGGTTATTCCTGCAACCCGGTATATTCATCGGACGCAACACCACCACCATGAGCTTTGGCGAAGGCACGGCAATCGCCGTGAAGGATGATCTGATCCGCACGACCCTGAAGCTGCGTGCCATGGCCGGTTACCGGATCATCGACACGTACCAGTTCGACATGCGCTTCATGCTCGGACCCAGCTACGATGTACTGATGAGCGTGGACACCAAGGATAACAACATCGACTGGAACCGTGGTGACTTCAACGCAGGCTCCTTCAACATCGAAGCTGGATTGGGCTTCGATATGGGCCGCTTCACCCTGGCGCCTACCGCAAGCTTCGGCCTGAGCAAGGTATTCAAGGACAACCCGAACGTGAGCAACGTGGATAGCAAGTACATGACCTACGGCCTCACCATCGGTATGAACTTCGGCGACGACGACGCGCAGTAAAGTTCCACCTAGAACAAATAGGAAGGCCGCCCCGAGGGGCGGCTTTGCTATCTTCAAAGATCGACATCAATCCACTTTCACCACGCGGCTCACACGGAGCTGGATCCCTTGGACAATTAGAGTGTACATCCCATTGGGTATGGCGGATAGGTCCAGCGCCAGCGCGCCGGGCACAACATTCATCTGCAATACAACGCGACCTGCAGCATCCACCAACGTCAAGGCGCTGCGCTCTTCGATACGCACGTTCAACTGTCCCATCGTAGGATTCGGATATAGAGAGGGCTGCACGGTGACCATGTCATCCGCCACCGTTAGAGGCAACTGGCCGCAGCTGATCGCATTTCCGCATGTCACGTCCGCGCAGAAGCGGGCAACGGCACCAAACGCATTCTCCGTGTCGTACGTAAGGTAACCGACGTGTTGTGAGCCTGGGTAGCTCACGAAACAGTTCTCAATGCCCTCGTGGTCCAAACGACGGTGCACGTCGCTACTTCCGGATGCGATCAAGCCGGTTGGTATACCGATCACGCTAACTTCTTCTGTACCATACGGCACAACCCCATCCCCTTCCTCGTGCAGGCTTATGCAGGGCTGGTCGCCTGGCTGTATCCAGGACGTGTCGCCGATAGCGCCACTCATGCTCCAGCAGGCCACCACATCGCTCGAGTAGGTGGGCCACCCGCTATTCCCTTCGATGCCACCTATGGTCATGGTATCCGGATACATGATGGGCGGGATCTCCGATGATTGATCAAGGTAAGTGACCTGCAAGGCACCGATACCTCCGGCGCTAATGCCGCCCACAATGATGCGGTCCGGGTCAATGCCATAGGGGTTGCCATCCACAGCAGCCGTCTTCCGAAGGCAACGGATCGCGGCGCGCATATCGTGCATGCAGCGCACTACGGCGAGTTCCGTGGTGTGTGCGTTGGGAAAGAAGAAGCCGACCCGATAATCCGGGGCTACGGCCACATAGCCCAAGTGTGCGAATCGTTCACACAGATCGGCCACATCACTGCGTTGCCCAGTGATGAAAGAACCGCCATACGCCACAACCACAACAGGACGTGCCGACAACACATCACCCACCGGTTGGTAAATGTCCATCCGCAAGGTCTGTGTACCTCCCCCGGAAACAGGCGTATTGCTGCCGAACGTCACGGCGGAGGTTACCATCACCGAATCGAAGTACATCGGGTCGAGGTACCTGCCATTACTGCATTCAGATTGGGCGAATACAGAGGATGCAAGCCCCGTGGCGATCAGAAGAGCGGAAAGGTGCTTCATGCGCTTGGCCGGGTTTGGCCGCAAAGTAGTCCTTCCCTTAACACCCTGCCGAGGCTGCGACAAATGACCGGTATCGATCGATAGATGCGGCCGGAGCTCCCGCCGGATCAGCGGCTGGGTTTCACGATAGGCCGCGTGCGGGCCGCCACGGCATCATGCACCACTTCCTGGATCCGCGTGCGGATGTTCAGTTCGCTGAGCTTCTTGTTCTCGGCGCTGGGGTTGATCCGGTTGCTCAGGAAGACATAGATCGTACTGTCCGCGGGGTCGGCCCAGATCTGTGTGCCGGTGAATCCGGTATGTCCGAAGCTCAAGTAGCTTACACATTCGCAGGCCGGTCCTGGCTTACCTGCAGGCTGGGGCTTGTCCCAACCCAGGCCGCGCCGGTTGTCCTTGCCATTGGGGGCGGGCAATGCGTTGGGTTTGCAGAACTGGCACTTGGTGAAATCCGCGATGGTACTGTCATGCAGGTAACGCACACCTGCATATGTGCCACCGTTCAGCAGCATTTGCATGATCACGGCCAGATCGCCTGCATTGCTGAAGAGGCCCGCGTGACCAGCAACACCACCCAGCATAGCAGCGCCCTGGTCGTGCACATCGCCCTGGATCAGACGCATACGGAAATCGTGATCATCCTCGGTGGGCATGAGTCGATCCTTGGGAAAACGCTGCCAGGGTCGGTATCCCATGGTGGCCAAGCCAAGCGGACGGTAGAAGATGGAATCAAGGTAGGTGTCCAAGGTTTTTCCGCTCACACGTTCCACCACGCGCGCCAACATGTGGAAGTCGAGGTCGCTGTACAAGTAGTTGCCCCGGGGCGCCACAGGGGCAGCGAGCATGGCGGACCACAGACTGTCCTGGTACGCAGGTTTCATGTACACGCCCTCGGCCACGCGCACCGTGTGAACGTGATCCAGAGTATCGGCGAACACATCGGCGCGGAGCGATCCAGTGCGCACAAGGCTGCGGTAGTAGGGGACGAAGGCCACCATGCCCGCTTGGTGCGTGAGCAGATCACGCAGCACCGAATGTCCATGTGCGGGATGCTCGTCGGCGAGTTCAGGGAGATAAGTGGCCAGATCCTTGTCCAGATCGATGCGGCCTTGCTCCGTCAGTTTCATCACGGCGAGCGTAGTCCCCACCACCTTGGAGACGCTGGCCAGGTCATAAAGGTCATCGGTGCGCACCCGGCGGCCGCCGTAAGTGGTTTTCCCATATGCCTTATTCCATAGCACATCGCCTCCCCGCGCAACGAGTACTTCACAGCCCGGGAAGGCCTGCTTCGCGATCGCATCGTTCACGATGGCATCAATACGTTTAAGATCCGCGGTGAGCACCCCGGCCGCTTCCGGCGCAGTGTAGGCCAATCTGTCCGCGCGATCGATGGTCAATCCGTCGCCAACGTTGAAAAAGGAGGAGGCCGAGACCGGAAGATGCCCATTTGCCGGAATGGCACCGAAGATCATCTGGGCCACCAGGTCCTGTGTGTCATCATTCTCCTCATACGCCACCACCAGACCGCTCATGCGCTGTGCACCGTAGGCCTGGGTAAGGCGGTAAGGACTTGCGAAGAGCGCGAAGACGGTCCGCTGTTGATCACTAAGGCGGCGCAGAAAGTCGAGCGTGACCTGAGGCACACCGAACTCCTTGTCGGCCCTGAAGGTGGTGCCGTGCACCGAGGCGATCACCAGATCGTACTGCTTCAATTTGTTCAGCAGCACTTCGGCACTATCCGCGTTGAGCACTTTGTCACTACGAAATTCTGCGATGCGCGCATACCGGCCGAGGTACTGTTGGAACACACCATGCGCGGTGTCGCCGATGGCGAGCGACGCAATGCGCAGGTTGTTGACACGACGGATCGGCAGAACATGTTCATTACGAAGAACGGTGATGGCGTTCTGGTAAAGTGACCTTCGCAGCCATTTGGCGGCGGGCAGGTTCAGCTCATCGGCGATGTTGGCCACCTCGATGGGATCCAGATGCGAAAGTCCCGCCCACTCCTTTGCCCGGAGCAGCTTCAGGCACTTGTGGTCGATCATTTCACGAGGCACAATGCCGCTGTCCACGGCCTGCATGATGCGGTCGATCGCCTTTCCGGGGTTCTGAGGAAAGAGCAGCACATCGTTGCCGGCGAGCAAGGCGCGTAGTTCGATCTCCCCTGGCTTGTCCGCGTTGGCAACACCCTTCATATTTAGGGCATCAGTGAAGATCAGGCCTTTAAAGCCGAGCTCCTTCTCCAACAGATCGCTCACGATCGCGTGGCTTAGCGTGCTGGGCATACCCGGCGTTGTATCCAGCGCAGGTACTTCAAGGTGGCCCACCATCACAGCGCTAAGGCCTTCGGCCACCATGCGCTCGAATGGATACAACTCTAACGAATCGAGACGCGCGCGGGTCTGTGCGATCAACGGAAGTCCAAGGTGGCTGTCGGTATCCGTATCCCCATGTCCGGGGAAGTGCTTGGCCGTGGCGATCACGCCGCCGTTCTGCAGACCGCGCATGTAGGCGATGGACTTGCGCGCCACCAGCTCGCGCCCTTCACCAAAGCTGCGATCGTTGATCACCGGGTTCGCCGGATTGTTGTTCACATCAGCTACGGGACTAAAGCTCACCTGCACGCCGAGGCGTTTCATCTGGCGTGCGATCTCGCCGCCCATGGCTTCGATCTGCTCGTCGCTCTGCAAGGCACCGAGCGTCATTTGCTTGGGGAAGCGCATGGTGCTGTCCAGTCGCATGGCCAGTCCCCATTCAAGGTCCATGCCCACGAGGAGCGGCGTGCGGGCCAGCTTCTGGTAGTGGTTTGTGAGCGTGGCCTGGCGCGCCGGTCCACCTTGGAAGAAGATGAGACCACCTATATTACGCTGGCGTACGAGGTCCTCGATCTCACGCACATGCTCGCGGCCCTTGTTGCTCCACGCGGCCACCATCATAAGTTGTGCGATGCGCTCCTCGATGCTGAGGCTTTGAAGCACGCTATCGGCCCAGGGCATGGGGCCGTTCATGAAGGCCGGATCCTCACGGCGTTCGACGGCCAACGGGGTGCGACCGCCAAAGGACATCAGCGCCACGGCGGTAACACCGAGCAGGATGGGAAAACGCTTCATTTCTGGGAAAAGGGCCGGGGCCTGTGACTACAACGGCAAAACTACCGGCACCTGTACGGGAGGGTGGGCAAGGCACGGGCCAGTTTTGAACAGTGAGGCACCGATAGCGATGGAACACTGGTTTCGAGGGAAATGGACGCAGATGACGCTGGCTCCAGCATAAAATTCCTGCAAAGGGTCTACCTGATGCGAACTGGTGGACGCGGATGAATTTGAAAGCCACGGCCTGCGCGCCCTGCGTCCCTGCGGTGAAAAACGCGAGTTCCGGCTTTCGCCCTACTTTCGCGCCCGGACCGCCAACGCCATGTAGGCCAGGCGCAAACAACAAACACGACAACATGCCACAGGATAGCGGTGCCCGATTGAACGCCAAGCGCAAAGCCACCTTGAAGATCGCCAAGCGCGCTGCCGCTGCGGAAGCTGCCGGAAAGGGCCGCGCAGAAGGCACCACCGGCCGCAAGAAGGCCGACAAGAAGAAGAGCTGAACCACCTGTTCCGCACAAAAAAGCCCTGCGAGATGCGGGGCTTTTTCATTCGATCATGTTCCGGGGTCCGAATTTTTAGGTTCGTTCAACACCAACATCGCGGAATTGCGCGATCCGGGACTGTCCCCTGTCGAAATGCCCGCTTGCGGCGCGGAACCTCGACAACGGCGATGCGTATCCACCGCTGTCCTTCGTCCAACAACGAAAACCGAACCATCATGCACGCACGGAACCACACATTGAACCTTGGCTTCTGCATCACGGCGCTATTCAACCTGACCACCTGGACCCACGCCAGTTCGCCACCAGCCTTTCCGATGGACGAAGCGGTGGTGATCACCGGTTGGCTGCAAACGCAAGATCTCACCATGGTCGGAGCTGTGGTGTCCATTGAGGTGAACGGCGAGTATCAGTCCACTACGGTTCCAGAGTCCGGACGTTTCGAACTCACCCTGCCGGCCGATTTAGAGGCCACCCTACGCTTCGAGAAACCAGGCCACCTGCCCAAGGAAGTTGTGGTGGATACGCACCATGTGAACGACGGGGGCTTTGACGGTAGGACCCGTCACGTGAAGTTCGCCGTGATCCTGGAATTGGAGCGTCGTATGGGCGGACTCATCTATCCAGGCCCGGTGGGATCGCTCGGATTCGACAAGGACGGCGGCTGCATGGCCGTGGCCCACGACCGCACCCTTGTACCCGCCGGTCGCGATAGGATCATGGTGTTCTGAGCAGGAAATAGCCGCCTTCCGCCATGGGCGGAAGGCGACGGCCAAGGACTCAAAGGCGGAAGCAATGCCTCACCGGAGAAAGCCCACCGGAACCCGATATTTGTGCCTCGCTCCAGCCTGCTTGCCGGGGATCCCGCTTACATGTCCGACATCATCCGCCTGCTGCCCGACCATGTGGCCAATCAGATCGCCGCGGGCGAAGTGGTGCAGCGGCCGGCCAGCGTAGTGAAGGAACTGCTGGAGAACAGCGTGGACGCCGGGGCCACGAGCATCATCCTGTTGGTGAAGGATGCCGGGCGAAGCCTGATCCAGGTAACGGACGACGGCCAGGGCATGACGCCTACCGATGCGCGCCTGAGCTTCGGTAGGCGTCATGCCCTGGCCGTCGTCCGTTACCTGGATCAGGCTTCGCCG
>JBKJNF010000002.1:0-9042 GCA_046596155.1 Flavobacteriales bacterium
GCAGCCTTCGAGGTAGCTCACGTAGGCGCCTTCATCGGCGATCAAGAGCGTGCGCTCGAACTGGCCGGTCAGGGCCTCGTTGATGCGGAAGTAGGTGCTCAGTTCCATCGGGCAGCGCACGCCCGGCGGGATGTAGCAGAAGCTGCCATCGCTGAACACAGCGCTGTTGAGCGCAGCGAAATAGTTGTCCGTGCGCGGTACCACGCTGCCGAGGTATTTCTTGATCAGGTCAGGATGCTCATGCACCGCGTCGCTGAACGAACAGAAGATGATGCCCTTCTCCTTCAATGCCGCTTGGAACGTCGTCTTCACGCTCACGCTGTCGAACACGATGTCAACGGCGACACCCGCAAGGCGCTTCTGCTCCTCCATGCTGATGCCGAGCTTCTTGAAGGTCTCGATCAGTTCGGGGTCCGCCTCGTCCAAGCTGTTGAGCGTAGGCTTCTTCTTCGGCGCGCTGTAGTAGTAGCTGTCTTGGTAATTGATCTTCGGGTAGTGGACGTGCGCCCAATGCGGCTCCTCCATCTTCAGCCAGATGCGGTAGGCTTCAAGCCTCCACTCCAGCATCCACTCGGGCTCGTTCTTCTTCGCGCTGATGAAGCGCACGATGTCCTCGTTCAGCCCTTTCTCGGCCTTCTCACTCTCAATGTCCGTGACGAAGCCGTAGGCGTACTCTTTCGAGGTGACCTCGCGGAGGATATCGTCGGTGTCTTGTGCCATTTTCGTTAATGCGTGAGAGGGTAAAAGGGTGAAGGAGCTAAAGGGTATGGCGCCTTACCTAACCTGTATTGACTCTTTCACTTTCTCACTCTTTCACTTTCTATTCAAATGCTGAAGCTCTCGCCACAACCGCACGTCCGGCTCGCGTTCGGGTTCACGAACTGGAAGCCTTTCCCGTTCAGGCCGCCGCTGAAATCCAACGTGGTGCCCAGTAAGTAGAGCAGGCTCTTCTTGTCCACCACCACCTTCACCCCGTTGTCCTCGAACACCTTGTCGCCGTCCTTCATTTGGTCGTCGAAGTCCAAGTCGTACATCAGGCCGCTGCATCCGCCGCCCTTCACGCCCACACGGACAAAGTGGTTGGGGCCACGGCCTTCGGAACCAAGGAGTTTGGTGACCTCGGACTTGGCATTCTCAGAGACTTTGATCATTGTGTGCTTCTTATTTAGAATGAGTCTAAACAAGGTCGGAAAGCAAAGGTACGACCCAATGGGCTGTTGGCAATTGGCTGCTATGAAACACTTGACCGGGCCATGGGTTCGCTCTAAACCCACGTGTTCTGGTTCGCCGAGAGGAGACGTTGGGGCAAGCTGCTGCTGACCGATCCACCACTGACCACCTCTACAGCGCTCCCCGCTTGGCTGCTCGGAATAGCTTTGCGCCCCCATTTAACTAGCCCATGTACGTACGCTCTGCTGTTCTTCTGGCCATGGTAACGCTTGGTCTGACCGCCTGCAACACCACGCCGAACGAGGAAAGGACCGTCAAGGCTCCGGCCGTGCCCGCCTTCGACATGGCGGCCATGGACAGTACCATGCAGCCCTGTGCGGATTTCGATGCGTATGTGAACGGCACGTGGAAAAAGAACAATCCGGTGCCTTCCACCGAATCGCGCTGGGGCTCGTTCACGATCCTGGCCAAGGAGAACTTGGAAGTGAAGGTGAAGGGCATCATCGATGAGGTGATGACGAAGAAGGACGTGAAGAAGGGCTCCGAGGACCAACTTATCGCCGACATGTACCGCTCGTTCATGGACACCGTGATGGTGGAAAAGCTCGGCGCCACGCCGCTGAAGCCCTACTTCGATCGCGTTGACGCGATCAAGTCCCTGCCGGAATACGCGGCCCTATCCGGTGAGTTCGGCAAGATGGGCGTGTCGCAGTTCGTCGGTTTTCAAGCGGAGGCCGACATGCAGCACAGCGAGATGAACGCGCTGTACAGTGGACAGGATGGGCTGAGCCTGGGCGAGCGTAGCTACTACGAGAAGATGGACTCAGGCATGGTGAATATCCGTGCGGAGTTCGTGAAGCACGTTGATACGCAGTTCGGGCTGGCCGGACTTTCGGAAAAGGACGCGGGGAAGACCATCCTCGCCTTTGAGACCGGCCTGGCCAAGTTGCAGCTCACCAACATCCAGACGCGCAACCCGGACATCTACAAGCGCATTGCCTTCGCGGACTACGCCAAGCTCTCGTCGAGGATCGACCTCACAAGTTGGGCCAAGGCCGAGGGCATCAGCGTGCCGGATAGCCTGCTCTTGGAGGACCGGACCTATGTGGAGAAAGCTTCAGCCTATGTTGCGGCCACACCATTGCCTACCATCAAGCTGTGGATGAAGTGGAAGGTGCTTGCCGCTTATGCCGGTTCGTTGAGCAAGGCCATCGACCAGGAGGCGTTCCACTTCAACAGCACCGTGATGGCCGGCACCAAGCAACAGCGCACACGCGCCGAACGTGCCCTGCGGGTGACCAACGGCATGCTGGGTGAGCCGTTGGGCAAGCTCTACGCCGACCGCTATTTCCCGGCCTCTTCGCGCAAGCGCGTGGAGGACATGATCGAGAACGTGCGCAAGGTGTATGGCGAGCGCATCGACGGCCTAGCCTGGATGTCGGCCGGAACCAAGGTGAAAGCGCACGAGAAACTGGCCGCCTTCACCACGAAGATCGGATACCCCGACACCTGGAAGGATTACAGCACCGTGGACATCACACCAACGACGCTCGTGCAGAACACCATGAACATGGCAGCCTGGCGCTCGCACGACAAGCTCGCGCGCGTGGGCAAGCCCGTGGACCCAAAGGAATGGAGCATGACGCCGCAGACGGTGAACGCCTACTACAACCCGTCGCGCAACGAAGTGGTGTTCCCGGCCGGCATCCTTCAGCCTCCCTTCTTCAACGCCGATGCCGACGACGCCATCAACTACGGCGGTATCATCACCGTGATCGGTCATGAACTCACGCACGGATTCGATGATCAAGGCGCCAAATTCGATGCGAAGGGCAACCTGGTGGACTGGTGGACGGCTGAAGACAAGAAGAACTTCATGGCGCTCTCTCAGAAGCTCATCGCGTACTTCGACGGGATCGAGGCCATGCCCAGCATGCACATCAAAGGCGGGCTTACTGTGGGCGAGAACATCGCCGACCTCGGTGGCCTCACGCTGAGCTACTATGCCTTGGTGAAGTCCATGGAAGGCAAGCCCGAGCCACCGCTGGTAGATGGTTTCAACTGGAAGCAGCGCTTCTTTCTCGGCTACGGCCAGATCTGGCGGCAGAACATCACCGACCAGGAGCTGCGTCGCCGGTTGGAGATGGACCCGCACAGCCCCGGCCGCTACCGCGTGAACGCCACGCTAGGTCAGCTGAAGGAGTTCGCGAACGTGTGGTGCACAGGCGGCGGCCCCATGCTGGTGGCCGACAGCGCACGTGTGGTGATCTGGTGATCGCCGCATTTCCACTGGCACACCATGACCGACAGCACCTCCCGCACCGAACTCTCCGCACTGGGCGAATTCGGCCTTATCGAACGTCTCGCTTCGCGCATCCAGCTCACGCAGGCTTCCTCGGTGAAGGGCATCGGTGATGATGCTGCAGTGATCGATCCGCACGGTCTGCACCAAGTGGTCACTACCGACATGCTGGTAGAGGGCGTGCACTTCGACCTCGGCTATGTGCCGCTGAAGCACTTGGGCTACAAGGCCATCGTGGTGAACCTGAGCGATGTGTACGCAATGAACGCCCGACCGCAACAGGTCCTGGTGGCATTGGCTATCAGCAACCGCTTTCCGGTGGAGGCCGTGGACGAGCTCTACGAAGGCATGTCGCTCGCCTGCGCGCATTATGGTGTTGACCTGGTTGGCGGCGATACGTGCAGCAGCACCAGCGGCCTCATCATCAGCATCACCGCCATCGGCGGGGCGATGGCAGAGGACATCGTGTACCGCAACGGCGCGAAGGAGAACGAGTTGCTGGTGGTCACTGGTGACCTCGGTGGGGCCTTCATGGGCCTGCAGGTGCTGGAGCGCGAGAAGGCCGTGTTCAAGGAGACCGGCGCGCAACCCGACCTCGTGGGGCACGACTATATTCTGGAGCGTCAGTTGAAGCCAGAGGCCCGCAAGGACATCATCGACCTGTTGAAGAAGCTCGATGTGAAGCCCACGAGCATGATCGACATCAGCGACGGACTGGCCAGCGAGGCCATCCACATCGCGCGCAGCTCAGGGCTGGGTGTGCGCATCTTCGACGACAAGCTGCCCATCGATCCCGGCACCTACCAGACCGCGCGTGATTTCAACCTCGATCCCACCACCTGCGCGCTGAACGGCGGCGAGGATTATGAGCTGCTCTTCACCATTCCGCTCGCGGACCATGACAAGATCAAGGGCAACCCGAACCTCACGGTGATCGGCCACATGATGGATAAGGCCAGCGGATACCAGTTGGTGGACAAACAAGGCGGGCAGCACGAACTCACCGCGCAGGGGTGGGATGCGTTCTTGAAGAGGGGGTGATCAGTCCTTCACGATCCTAGCTGTACTTCCATTGGACATCCGCAGCAGGTAGATGCCTGCCTCAAGCGGAGAAACATCAAGCGTGTTCAAGCCAACGCCTAGTGCCAAGTGCATCACTTCCTGACCTCTCGCGTTGACGAGCACCGCAGCGTTCGCTCGTTGCAGAGGAACGTTGATGATCACACGATCGCTGGTAGGGACGGGCCATGTTGACAGTGCAGGTGGCTCAACCTTCTCGAAAGTACCTGTGCTCAAGCCGCCGATCCGACCAAGCACATAGGACTGCTGTCCGCTTGCGCCGGTGGTATGCGGCGTAAAGACATACTCGCCGCTCACATGTCCGGTGAAGAACACGGAGCCGTCATCGAAGGTGCCGATGGCCATGGTCTGGGTGAAGGCAGCGTTGGGTATGCTGGTGGCCGCCCAAAGCGCTGTTCCATCGGCATCGAACGATATGATGGTCTGGGTGCTCATGCCGATCGTGATGCCGTTGCTCACTACGCCATTCCCCCAATCAACCGAACCTCTTAATGTTCCTGTGATGTATGCATGGCCTTGCGCATCGAGGCCCACCATGGTGCGTGCGGCCGCGGCAAGGTCGCCCGCGATCGGTCCGGAAACAGGAGAACTTTCAACCCCCCAGAGGAACTGGCCCGTGCTGTCGGTTTTCGCCAGGAATGTATCGTACACCCAGTTCGGGCCATGGAAGGATAGGTCACCCCAAGAAGAGTTGGTGAACATGGACCCCGCCACGAAGGCATTGCCATCCTCGTCTACGGCGATACTCGGCTGTTGAAAGGTGACATCCACTGCGAATTCAACCCAATCGCTCTGTCCTGCAGTGTTGAAACGCAACACGAACATGTTGTACGAGTAAGGTGCTTGAGTACTCGTTCCGCCGAAGGCAAAGCCGCCACCCTGCGCAGCACCGCTCACATACATCGCTCCTGAAGGGCTAAAGTCCAGGCCACCGATCATTTTGGCACCGTCGATGTACCGGGTCTCCGCGTAATTGCCTTGTGCGTCGATCCGCGTGATGCGCCCAAGCGTGAAGTCGCTTGTAGCGTACCATGCCCGCCCTTGCGGATCGATGGTGATCGCACTGATCATGCTGGCCTGCGGATCGCTCACGGAGATGTTCCGGCTCCACAGCACCAAACCGGTCGGATCGAACTTCAGCAGGTATAGGTCCAGGTCCCAACCCATGCCCGTATGGCCGAGGATGGAACCATCGCATAGTCCGAGGTGGGTCATGAATTTTCCGGCCACGTAAACATTCCCATCCTCATCCACAGCGCCACAATCCACCGTGGCGCTATCGAACAGCGTGCAGCTCCATAGGGCCTGGCCTGTGCCCGGGTCGACCCGCTCAACGGCGCAGCTGCCCATGATGTCCTGCCCGTAGTTGAAGGCGGCGCTCATTAGCCGCGCGCTCATCAAGTTCCCATTGCCCGATGAGGCGAGCACGTGACGTGGCATGCCCGGGTTCATGGTGTAGCCCACGGGCCAACTCACCAGCCAGTCCGGTTGTTGGGCCACTGCGGGAATGGACAAAAGGATGGACAGGACGATCAATGAACGCATGGTAGGAGGAGTGCTTTGGATACGTTCGATGACCTGAAGCGCCCTCCGTTCGTTGCCTCGCGTTGGACCCTCATCGGCCCTTCTTTCCGCCGCGGGCAGGTCGTGTAGCGTTGGGTCTACCCTTGCCATCGCCTTTGGGGGCGGAGGTCCTCGGGGTTTTTCCGGCCTGCCGGATGTGCTGGCCATCTGCCTTGTTCACCGGCTTGGCTGCATCGCTGCGCGCTGGCCGGGCATGTAAATGGCGGCCATGGGCATCGGCATATCGTGCGTGTACCACCGCGCTGTGTGAACGTCGCGGACCGTACAGGGCATTGGCGTGTTGCACGCGGCATACATTCCAAGGACGGTACCAGCCGTGGTGGCGATGCCAGCCACCCCAGACATGCCAAGGGTGTGGGCGCCAGGGTTTCCACCACGGTGGATAGGAACCATAGAACCAAGGCGACACCCAGGGATAGTAGCGGCCGCTGTAACACCAACGCGGGCCAGACCATGCCCAAACGTTCACCACCGCATGTGTCACCAACAGCTCCGGGGCCGAAGGGCCTTTTCCCTCTTTCACATCAGGCTTGTCCTCGAAGGGCTCGATGATGGTGCCTGCCGGATACAGTTCGTCATCTCCCAGGATCTGCAGCATCACGTTCTCCTCGCCGGTCTTTTCCATTTCGATCACAGCTACATCCTGCGCTTCGCCCTTCGAAACGGGCACCTGCAACACCACGGCCACGGCATCGCCTTCCTTGTGTGACGTCACACGCACATAGTCGATCTGTCCGTCGCCGTCGAGGTCCAGATTGTTCACCTTGTTGTCCTCGGTGTTCAAGGCCTGCTCGAACTGCTCCAGGTCGTTCGCGTTCTTGAACAGGTCCAAGGCGCCCTGCAGGCTGAAGTTGTCGCCTGGAAGACCTGTGCTGTCCGGAGCCGTATCGTCCTGGGCCATCATCGGGCCAACGAGCAACAGGCAGAGCAGGATGGAAAGTATTGTTCTCATGGTGTGTGAAGCTACTCGATGTACGACACCGAAAATTGATCCCGGTTTGATCGGCGCACACGGATCAACGCCGGTGGTCGTTGAAGGCAGGCCCCCCGTGAACCATGGGTCCGCTACATTTGTTCTCTTCCGCACGATCCCACCCCGTGGAACACCCCCCCGGCACATACCCGCTACTGGAGCGCATCCAGGTCCCGTCCGACCTGCGCACGTTGAACGAGGCGCAGTTGGATCAGGTGTGCAAGGAGCTGCGTGACTTCATCATCGATGTAGTGAGCGTGAAGGGCGGGCATTTTGGCGCCAGCTTGGGCGTGGTGGAGCTCACTGTGGCGCTGCATTATGTGTTCAACACGCCTTATGACCAACTGGTGTGGGATGTGGGCCATCAAGCCTATGGTCACAAGATCCTCACCGGCCGGCGCGAGGTGTTCCATACCAACCGCTTGTACAAGGGCCTCAGCGGCTTTCCCAAGCGCAGCGAGAGCGAGTACGACACCTTTGGCGTGGGCCATAGCAGCACCTCCATCGGCGGCGCGTTGGGCATGGCGGTGGCGAGCAAGCTGAAGGGGGAGAAGGACCGCCAGGTGGTGGCTATTATCGGCGATGGCGCCATGACGGCGGGCATGGCCTTCGAAGCATTGAACCACGGCGGCACCGCCAACAGCGACCTGCTGGTGGTGCTCAATGACAATTGCATGAGCATCGACCCCAACGTTGGTGCATTGAAGGAATACCTCACCGATATCACCACCAGCCATACCTACAACAAGGTAAAGGACGACGTGTGGAAGATGCTGGGCAAGATCAGCAAGTTCGGGCCCAATGCGCAGGCCATCGCGCAGAAGGTGGAGAACGCGATGAAGGCCGCGTTGCTCAACCAGAGCAACCTGTTCGAAAGCCTCAAGTTCCGCTATTTCGGTCCAGTGGATGGGCATGATGTGGAGCGTTTGGTGAAGGTGATGAAGGACCTGCGCGACATCCCGGGTCCCAAGATCCTGCACACCATCACCGTCAAGGGCAAAGGCTACGCACCTGCGGAAGCGGGTAGCCCCACGCTCTGGCATGCACCCGGGATCTTCAACAAGGAAACGGGCGAGATCATCAAGGTGGTGCCCAAGAGCCCTCAGCCGCCACGCTACCAGGATGTATTCGGCCACACCATCGTGGAGCTGGCCGAGAAGAACAAGAAGATCGTGGGGGTCACCCCGGCGATGCCGAGCGGCTCATCGCTCAACATCATGATGAAGGCCATGCCGGAACGCGCCTTCGATGTGGGCATTGCTGAACAGCACGCGGTCACCTTCAGTGCCGGCATGGCCACGCAAGGAATGGTTCCGTTCTGCAACATTTACAGCTCCTTCATGCAGCGCGCCTACGACCAAGTAGTGCATGATGTGGCCTTGCAGAACCTGCATGTGGTCTTTTGTTTGGACCGCGGAGGCTTGGCCGGTGCCGATGGTCCCACGCACCACGGCGCCTTCGATATCGCGTACTTCCGCTGCATTCCGAACATGATCGTGAGCGCGCCGATGAACGAGGAGGAATTGCGCAACCTCATGTACACCGCGCAACTCCGCGACTGCGGTCCGTTCAGCATCCGCTACCCGCGTGGCGAAGGCGTGATGACCGAGTGGAAGACGCCCTTCAAGGAGATCACCATCGGCAAGGGGCGGCGGATCCGCACCGGTAATGATGTCGCTGTGCTCACGATCGGGCACATCGGCAACATCGCCGCGAAAGGCATCGACGCGTTGCAAGCCGAAGGCTACTCCATCGCGCACTACGACATGCGTTTCACGAAGCCGATCGATGAGATGCTCTTGCACGAGGTCTTCGGCAAATTCAAACATGTGATCACGGTGGAAGACGGTTGCATCCAAGGGGGCATGGGCAGCGCGGTGCTGGAGTTCATGGCGGATCACGGCTACAGTGCACAGGTGAAGCGCCTCGGCAT
>JBKJNF010000182.1:0-3554 GCA_046596155.1 Flavobacteriales bacterium
CCGGGCGCGGTCCATACGAACTGCTCCATCTTGCGGCAGTTCACGCAGCCATAGCCTGTGAAGTCGATCATCAGCGGCTTGCCTGTGTTGCGCGCGATCTCCATGGCCTTGCACAGGTCGGACAGGTGCCCTTCGGTCGGATGGATCCAACTATAGCTCGCAGGTGGTGCAAGTCCGCTGAGCAGGCTGGGCGCATCGAACATATTGGCCTTTTTGTCCACGCGGAAACCAAGCGCGAGGTATATGGCGATGCCTGCAAAAAGCGCTATGAAGCTCCAGCGCAGCGGCGAGCGGTCCTTCACCGGACTGTCGTGTGGGAAGCGGATGAAGCCGAGTAAATAAAGCACTATGCCAACCGCACAGATGAGCCAAATGACAAGGAAGACTTCGTAGGGCATAGTGTTCCAGTGGCTCACCATGTCGGCGGTGCTGTAGAACTTGAAGGCCAGCGCAACCTCGATGAAACCGAGCACCACCTTTACGCTGGTGAGCCAACTGCCACTGCGCGGTAGGCTGTTGAGCCAGCCAGGGAACATGGCGAAGAGCGCAAACGGTAGCGCGATGGCAAGGCCGAAGCCGCCAATGCCGATGGTGAGCTGCGTGGGTCCGCTGTCCGGGGTGATGGCACCCACGAGCAAGGACCCGAGGATGGGGCCGGTACAACTGAACGATACCAGGGCCAATGTGAAGGCCATGAAGAAGATGCCGATAGCCCCACCAAAGCGGCTGGCGTTCTGATCCATCTTGTTCACGAAGCCACTGGGCAATGTGATCTCGAAGTAGCCGAAGAAGGAGATCGAGAAGACGATGAAGATCGCGAAGAAGGTGAGATTGAGCCAGGGGTTGGTGCTGATGACGTTGAAGATCTCCGGGTCCACACTTCCGAGCAAGTGGAAGGGAAGACTGAAACTGAGGTAGATCAGCACGATGAAGGCCCCATAGAGGAAGGCGTTCATGCGGCCCTTCCGCTTGTCCTCGCTGCCCTTGGTGAAAAAGCTCACCGTGAGCGGGATCATGGGGAACATGCACGGAGTGACCAACGCGAGCATGCCTCCGATAAAGCCCAGAAAGAAGATCGTCCAAAGTGAGCCATCCTTGGGATCATCCTGCGCTCCGGCACAATCCACAACGGGCGCATTCAGGTCAACTTTGGGCATGACGTATGCGCGGCAGTCCTCGGCTGGAGCGGCTCCACCGGAGCCTACGGCTGAAGTTGCGAAGGAGACCGTTCCGAGTTCAACCCGGTTATCTGCGAGGCTCGCCCGAAAAAAGAGCCGGTCCGGCGTGCACCCCATGTCGTCGCAGGTCATGAAGTCCACTGAACCAGTGAGCACAGGTGAAGCGAGCTGGCTCTGGACGGAAACCGTGAAGGTGACCCAGCCCCGGAACTTCTTGATGACTGCATTCTCCCAGATGGGATCCGCGTGCTCGTCCACTTCCTTGCCGTTCTCGGCGATCAGCTTTTCCACCGTCACACCAGGAATGGTGTCGAACGTGAACAACGTGGGCAGCGGCCCGATGATGCTCGTGTCGATATGTTGCGTGTAGATGACGAAGCCGGGCTGCAGATCACCCTTGAACAGAAGCTCGTACGAACTGGCATCCGCCTTTGCCGCGCTCACCGTCCAGCTGATCGGCGGAGCGCTCACGGAGTCGCTCTGCGCAAGGGCCAGCAGTGGTGCGAAGAGCAGCAGGAACAACAAAGCGCGCTTCATGGTCTACTTCACTGCGGGGAATTGTACGGTGAACTTCACCACTTCGGGTGGCAGGCACATTTTGTCGTTGCAGCACATGAACTCAACTTCACCCTCCACGGCGAACGCTTGGTTGGTGAGGCGCTTAATGGGAACGGTGAAGACGACTTCACCTGCGTGATAGCGCACGAGCATCATGAAGTTGGGGTCCTCCAGTTCGGTGGGCACGGGCTCACGGATCTCTCCGGTAAGCTGGAAACTCTGCGACGGCACCAAGCGAATGGCTGTGGGCAGTGGCCCTTCATCATTCGGCAGCTGCATGGCGTAGAGGTGCCAATGCTCCTCGCAGGTCGCCGTCAGCAAGACCCGGGCTGTACCATCGGTGCTGTCGGACATGCCAAAGCTCCATTTCACGGGTCCCCCGGCCCAAGCTGCCGCGTGGAGCAGCAAGGTGCACGAGATCAGTAGGGTGCGCATGTGATGAGCGGATGGATGACAAAACTAACCTTGGAAGGTGTGGAAGCCGGGGCGGATGGATTGAATGGTGGGGATCCTGCGCTCACAGTAGATCCACCTCGATGACCCGTGCGATGGGTATGGTGATACCCTGCTTCAGCACAATGTTGTCCGCATCGAACGCCCACACGGTGGTCTCTACCACTTTGAGGCCATCCTCGTCGCGGAACACGATGCGGCACTTGTTATGCTCGTTGTTGCCCAGTTGCATGGCGCGTTGGATGTTCTCATCGCGTTGACGTTGATGCGCCTCGGAGAGCATTACGGGTTCCGATGGGAAGCGCAACTTGGGCACCTCCTCTTTGGTGATTCGGGTGATGGCGGATGGGATCATGTTCAGGTTGAAGGGACGCGTAAGATAAGATCCAGGCTGATCACTCCTGTAAGCGGATGCGCAGGATGCGAGAGGTGGCGGTTATGGCCTGTGCACCCTCAGCGATGCGCAGACCGGCGAGCCAGACGACCACACCATCGCTTATCAGGACATGTCGGCTTGATCGTTGACCTGTGGGCACTTTGGCATTCGTGAGCAGATCGCTCACCAACTGGCTGCCGCCGAGCCCGATGGGCCGCATGCGATCACCTGTTCGCCAGGGTCGGAGCACCAAAGGGAACGCAAGCTGATCGGCATCGAGGAAGGCCTCATGCATGCCTGCAGGCACTGCTTTTTCGCCTGTGGCATCGAACCGCCAGGTGAACGGGCCTGCCGAACCATCCTCATTTGCCCGAACAAGCCATTCTTGTGGAACCACCGTGCTCTTCGGCGCGATCACCAACGCATTCCGCTCCACCGTTATTAGGTGTTCGGGTGTATTGAACACAGCCCCAACGGAATGCTCGGCCACAGCATCGTGGATGCGGTCGATGATGTCAGGATGAACGCCCAAGGGACGTGTGATGGCCAGGAGCAACAAATGCGGAGAGGCTGTGGCATCCAGCACGTCGAAGGGAATGGTCAGGATACCTTCAGGGTTTGGAAGCAGGCGCGCCAACTCCTGCTCCGTCCAAGCGCGTGCTGCCCGCTCCACATCGCCGAGCACCTCCACCGAACGGGCCAGAACGAGCTGCGCTCCGGGCCGCATCGTTTCAAGGAGCGGCAGCAACTCATGCCGGATCCGATTGCGCAGATACTTGGGATCCTGGTTGCTGGCATCCTCTCGGAAAGGGATCACCTGGTCCTTCGCATAGGCCATGATCATCGCCCTATCCACGCAGAGCAAGGGGCGGACGAAGGCTCCGCTGCGCGAAGGGATGGTGGACCAGCCGCGTGCGCCGGTGCCGCGGAGCAGGTGGAGGAACAACGTTTCGATCGCGTCATCTGCATGGTGCCCGAGCGCCATAGGC
>JBKJNF010000245.1:0-2827 GCA_046596155.1 Flavobacteriales bacterium
AGCTTCGAGCGCCACGCCACCAGTAAGATCCGCAGCGCCAACGACCTGTCGGTGGTGCGCACCAAGGGCTTCCGGGGCGAGGCGTTGGCCAGCATCGCCGCCATTGCGCAGGTGGAACTGCGCACCCGCAGGCATGAGGACGAACTGGGCACACGGGTGCTCATCGAGGGCAGCCGTGTGAAAGCCCAGGAGACCGTGGCCTGTGCTGCGGGCACCACCATCGGCGTGCGTAGCCTCTTTTACAATGTGCCTGCACGCCGCCAGTTCCTGAAAAGCGATCAGGTTGAACTGAAACATGTGATCGACGAGTTCCAGCGCGTGGCGCTTGCTCATCCTGTCATCGCCTTCCAGCTGATCCATAATGAGCAGGAGGTGCACCACCTGGCGGCTGGGAATGAGCGACAACGGATCGTACATGTGTTCGGTCGCAAGTACGACGAACGCCTGGTGCCCGTGGACGAGGCCACGGACTTCGTGCGGGTGAGCGGCTTTGTGTGCAAGCCCGAGTTCGCCAAGCGCAGTCGGGGCGAGCAGTTCTTCTTTGTGAACAATCGTTTCATCCGCAGTAATTATCTCGAGCACGCCATTCGCGCCGCGTACAACGAGCTGGTGGCCCGTGACAACTACCCCAGTTGGTTCCTCTTCATCGACATCGATCCGGCGTGGATCGACATCAACATCCACCCTACCAAAACGGAGATCAAGTTCCGCGACGACCGCACAGTGTATGCCATTATGCACGCCGCTGTGCGCCGAGCCTTGGGCCGCCACAACATCACGCCCAGCTTGGATTTCGAGCCAGAACCGGCGATGCTGATGTCCGCAGGTATGCCCAACGTCCCTACTGTGGCGCCCATTACCCCCGCCCCGCGCGATGGTTGGCGGCCCTACGACCTGGGTCAGCGTGCCTCGGCGAGCGGCTGGCAACAGCTCTTCGACCTGCCCGATGCCCCGCGCACCGTGCAACATGATGAAGGTGTTCCCGGTCATGTGCCACAGGAGCGGGTGCTACCCATGGGCGATCAGGAAAGCACAGGCGCACGTCCGGTGTTCCAGATCCACGGCCGTTACATCCTTTCGCAGTTGCGCACTGGTCTCGTGGTCATCGATCAGCAACGGGCGCATGAACGCATCCTCTACGAACGCGCCATGCGCTCGCTCGAAAAAGGTCAGGGCAGCAGCCAGGCACAATTGTTCCCCGTAACGGTGGAACTGAACGCAGCGGATCATGCGCTGCTATTGGGCATCATCCCCGAGCTTACCGCATTGGGCTTTCAGCTCGAACCATTAAGCGGACGAAGCGTTGCAGTGAACGGGCTTCCTGCGGAAAGCGGCGATGAGGATCCCGCGAAACTGCTGGAACAATTACTGGAGCAAGTGAAGAACGAACGCGGAACGCTGAAGGCCGAACGCCATGCCACCCTTGCACGCGGCATGGCGCGTAGCCTGGCCTGGCGTAATGACAAGCGGATGAGCACCGAGGCCATGCACGACCTGATCGACCGCTTGTTCGCCTGCGACATGCCCTACTTCACCCCCGGCGGAAGTCCCGTGCTGATCACGTGGACCCTGCAGGAACTTGACGAGCGTTTCCAGCGATGATGCGTGGGTACGGTTCTGGCTTCCACTTGGGCTTTCAGCCGGTGATCACCAACCTGATCATCATCAACACCCTGCTGTATCTGCTGAAGGCCACGCTGATGCCCGAGGTGTTGGACCAGCAACTCGGCCTCTACAACCTGAGCTCACCCAATTTCCGGGCCTGGCAGCTACTCACACACATGTTCATGCATGCCGACTTCATGCACCTGCTGGGCAACATGTTCGGCCTGTTCATGTTCGGCAACAGCCTAGAGTACATCTGGGGTCCAAAACGCTTTTTGTTCTACTACCTGGCCACCGGCCTAGGCGCGGCCTTCCTGCAACTGGGGGTGAACGCCTGGGAATTCCACCAGCATATGGCCCTCCTGGCACCCTACGGCTTCAGTGTGGCTGATATCCAGCACCTGAGCCACCTACCGGTGGACCATGACTACTGGCGCCAGGCCTTAAATGAGTTGTACGATCGCAGTGGTGTGAAGGACCAGGCCTTGGCCGACATGATGGGCGGCCAGATCGTGGAGGCGGCCGGTGATCTGCTAGGTCCCATGATCGGTGCCAGTGGCGCGGTGTTCGGCATCCTCATCGGCTTCGGCATGATGCTGCCCAACGAGGTGATCTACGCTCCTGGCCTATTCATACCCATGAAAGCGAAATATGTGGTTGCGCTGTACGGAGTTCTGGAGCTGTTCCAGGGTGTGCGTCCCATGGCAGGCGATAGTGTGGCACACTACGCTCACATCGGAGGTATGATCTTTGGGTTCATCCTGATCCGTATATGGAGGCGGTCAACGATCTTGTGACGAACGAACGATGATGGCCATACGCAGCGAACTGACCTCTCAATGGCGCATTGGCGGCACCTTGGTGCGGCTGATATTGGTGAACGTGGCCGTCTTTCTGGCGATGCTGGTGGTGGACCTAGTGCTGTTATTCGTGATGCAGGACAAGGCACGTGCGGCGGAGGCAGGACATACCTTCATGCGGCAATGGATCGAATGTCCGCAGGACCTGCGCATGTTGATCACCCGGCCTTGGACGGTGGTCACCTATATGTTCGCCCACAGCGGTATCGGGCACATCTTCTTCAACATGCTCATGCTCTGGTTCTCGGGCCAACTGTTCCAGAACATCCTCGGCGACAAGCGGCTGCTGGGCACCTACATCCTCGGGGGACTTAGCGGGCTGCTGCTGTACCTGCTGTTCTACAACCTGATGCCCATTTACA
>JBKJNF010000336.1:0-10249 GCA_046596155.1 Flavobacteriales bacterium
CCAAGGAGTATAGCAAAGGCCAGATCTATGGTGGCCTGATGTTCGGCCTAGGCTGGGCGATCACAGGGGCATGCCCGGGTCCGCTCTTCGCGCAAATGGGCGCAGGCTTCAGCGTGATCATCATCACCTTCCTCAGCGCGGTGGCGGGCACATACGTATACGGCCGCTTCCGCGACAGTCTGCCACATTGATGCATCCCGACCAGGCATGCTCGTCCCGTTCCTCCTTCTCTGCGTAGCGTTCGTCATCCTGCTTTGGCTGGGAGCGACGGAGCAGGCGATACGCGTACTGAAGGAGCGGGCCGGAATGCCGCACGACGAGCGACCTGCGTGCTGGACGAAGATCCTCACCTGGAGCGCGATCGGACTCATCATCGCATTCATATCGGTTCCGAATAAATGGTTCGAACCCCCTCCGCCGATGATGGCCACCTTCGGCGCGGACAGCCTATGGATGGGCATGGACACCACGCTGATCGATCACATCGGCGGTGACCGGGAAGAACTGGTGCACTATGGACGTAAGCTTATCCGTAACACGGCCTACTATTTCGGTCCACAGGGCACATTGGCGCATCAGACCAACGGTATGAACTGCCAGAACTGTCACCTCGATGCCGGCACACGGCCCTGGGGCAACAACTATAGTGCAGTATGGAGCACGTATCCGAAGTTCCGCGAGCGTAGCGGGGCAATTGAAACAGTTGAAAAGCGCATCAACGATTGCTTTGAGCGCAGCCTGAACGGTATTGGGCTCGATAGCAGCTCGCGCGAAATGCGCGCCATGGTGGCGTACATGGAATGGTTGGGCACGGGCATACTCAAGGGTACGAAACCGAAGGGAGTGGGACTTACGGAACTAACATTCATGGATCACGCGGCGGACACGGCCCAGGGGGGAATGGTCTACGTAGCTCAATGTGCGAGCTGTCATCAACTCGATGGTGGCGGCCTGAAGGCTGCGAACAACGTAACCTACCGGTATCCGCCATTATGGGGCGACCACAGCTACAACATCGGTGCTGGCCTCTTCCGTTTGAGCCGCTTTGCTGGCTATGTAAAGAACAACATGCCGCAGGGCTCCACATGGGAGAACCCACAGCTTACAGACGAGGAGGCGTGGAATGTCGCAGCCTATGTGAACTCGCGCCAGCGCCCGTCGCGCGACCTGTCGAAGGATTGGCCCAACATCGCGGGTAAACCGGTGGATCATCCGTTCGGGCCATTCGCCGACAGCATTCCTGAAGCTCAGCACAAGTTCGGTCCTTTCGGTCCGATCGCCGAAGCGAAAGCGAAGGCACATAAGAAATAGCGCACATGAGCAAGATCCACCACCCGGATGGCTGCACGTGCGGCGCACATCAGGAACAGACATCTGGCCTTTCACGCAGACAGATGCTGCGCTCCCTCGGCGCGCTGGGGGCGGGCCTCACACTCGGACCCACGGTGGCCATGGGCGCTTTGAACGACCGCCGTGATGAGCTCGTAAAGAGTCGCGCCGTGCAGCGGGGCAGCGCGCAACGGTTCACCATTTTGCACACCAGCGACATCCACGCCCAACTGCACACCCACGATGAGTTCTTCCTAGAGAACGGCAAGCCAGTGTATAAGAAGCGCGGCGGTTATGCTGTGCTGAAGTCGATGATCGACTACCTGCGCCGCGAGGATCCCGAGAACACCATTGTGATCGATGGCGGCGACTGCTTTCAGGGCGGTGGTGTGGCCGCGTTGAGCGAAGGGCGCAACATCATTCCCTTGATGGACAAAGTGGGCTACGACCTTGTGCTACCGGGGAATTGGGAAGTGGTCTATGGCAAGGAGATCATGATGCACGACCTCGGATCGTACAAGGCCGACAAGGTGTGCGCGAACATGTACCACGCCCCCTTTCCGGAAGGATCGCCCCCCGGCAGTGACCTGCATGCGGATATGAAGGGCGAGCTCATCTTCCCTCCGTACTGGACCAAACAAGTAGCCGGTGTGAAGATCGGCTTCATCGGATATAACGACCCCCTCACGCCCAAACGTCAATCACCTGCCTACAGCAACGGCATCACCTTCACCAAGCCCGAGTTGAACGTAGCGAAGTACATCCGCTACCTGCGCGACTACGAGCAGTGCGCGATGGTATTCCTGCTCACGCACATGGGCCTGGCGCAACAGGTGGACCTGGCCAACAAGCCCGAGGTGGAAGGTGCCGACCTGATCCTCGGCGCGGACACGCACGAACGCGTTCGCACACCCATACAAGGTAAATACAGCAGGGTAACGGAACCAGGTGCTTTCGGGTCATTCGTGGCCCGCTTGGATGTGGTGGTGGAGAATGGCAAGGTGAAGGACAGTCACTATGAACTACTCGACGTAGATCCCGAACTGTACAGGCCCGACCCCGAAATGGCCACGCTGGTGGAGGAAATGCGGGCACCCTACAAGGCACAGCTCGAAACGGTGGTTGGCAGCACGAAGAGCACACTGGTGCGGTATTACGTGATCGAGAACCCGATGGACAACCTTATAACGGATGCCATCATGTGGAAACTAAAGCCTGACGTGGCCATCAGCAACGGCTTCCGCTTCTGCCCGCCGATCGTGTCCGATGGCAGGACGCCCACACCGATCACCAATGACCACCTGTGGAGCATGATCCCCGTGGATAGCGAGGCTAAATACGGCGAGGTGACGGGGCAGCAGCTGTGGGATTGGTTGGAACAGGAACTTCATAATGTGTTCGCGAAGGACCCGGCGAAGCGTTTCGGTGGTTGGGTGGTGCGCTTCAAAGGCATGACGGCCAACTTCACCATGCACAAGGAGAAGGGCAAGCGCGTGAATTGGATCAAGGTCGCCGGAAGACCGATCGACCTGAGGCGCACCTACCTCATCGCCGCTTGCGAGCGGGAAGGCGACCCCAACGACACGCTGTGCCGCATGGAGAAGGTGGCGAACCCATGCCGTGCGAACGCCACCATGCACAACATCCTGCGCGAGTACTTCGGGAAGTTCTCTCCTGTATCACCGAAGATCGAAGGTCGGATCACCGCCACGGACGCACCGTCAACCTTGCTCAGCCAGCTGGAAGGGTACGATTACGAGTTCCGGTAGCATATAACGATCGAAGACACTGATCACGCGCTCCGTAGGAGCAGGTGTAAAAAGTCTGGTGCGCGCAAGGTCACTCCCCTTCCGCTACCAGGCCCTCAACGAACCCAATAGCCAGCGATGTGCGCAATGGACCATTGCCGGAGATCACCATATACGGCTTACTCAATTCGTCCAGAAGATCCATATGCCGCTCGAACAATCGATCGCGATCACCGGGGTTCTCCCGCAGCGCATCGGGCTCCCATGGCAGGTCGGGCTTGCACAGCAGCCACAGGTCATAAGCGCGCTGCTCAGTCTGTTGAACGATCCACGGATGACAGCGGCCGAACTTCTCCTCGCTCCATATCCGCATGGTTACCAGATCGGTATCGCACACCACTAGGGATGGACTGCCTTGCACGGCACGTTCCTCCGCGGCCACCTGTCCTTGCGCGATGGCGAGCAGGTCCTTCTCCACATACGCCGATCCATGCTGCTCCAGATAGGATCGCGCGAATTCGGAAACTAAGGGCGCTCGGAAATGCCTAGCGACCGCCTCCGCAAGTGTTGACTTGCCAGTGCTCTCCGGTCCAGTGATCACGATCTTCAGCACGCATCGAAGTTAACTTTACGTCACATGCCGGGCAGCGGCGATCGATCTGTAGCTGTCCTACTGCTGAACCGTAAAACTCTCTGCGATCATGGAACGCTCTGCACTCCTTTTTACGGCGCTGTTGATCGCTTCGATCGGCAACGCCCAACTTTCTCCGCAAGCGGAAGCCCCGCTCTTCCGGCACATGCTGGAGGTCAACAAGGAATGGCGCTCGATGTGCCGCGCGCCTGCCAACGCCGATCGCATGGTCCACTTCAATACGGAATCGGAGCGCATCGCAATACACCTGCACCTCGTCGCGGAACAGCTCCGTACCACTACGCCAGAAGGCCTGTCCGCTGTGCAGTTCACGGAACGCAACACACTCCTCGCACGGCTCGATGCCTATGCCGACCGCGGCCGTTTCCCGCAGAACCATGCGCTGCCTTACCGCAACCCCGTGTTCGTTGATCCGAACAACACGGCCTGCGCCGTTGGGCAGTTGATGATCGAGAGCGGCCACCACGAATTGGCCGAGCACATCAGCCGCGAAATGAACCTCGCCTACGTGCATGACATGAAGCGGGCGGATGTGCTCGCCTGGGCTGGCGCGAGCGGCTTCACCGAGGATGAGTTGGCCTGGATCCAGCCCGGCTACCCACCATCTACCACATGGATGGCCATGGGGGACGGAACGAATAGTGAAGTGAAGGAGTTGCTACGCCTTTCCAATGGCGACATGCTGGTGGCTGGGAGCTTCACGCAGGCCGGTGGAACGAATGCGAACTACGTGGCTCGCTACAATGGCAACAGCTACACAGCGCTGCCGGGACTTCCCCAAGGGGATATCCATACGGCGATCGAGTTCAACGGAAGCTTGTACGTTGGCGGCTCATTCAATGGCGGCTCCTCGGACTTGGCCATGTGGAACGGATCTAGTTGGAACCTGCAGGCCGTGTTCGCGAGCAAATACGCCGAGGTGTTCGACCTGCACATCTACGAAGGAACACTTTATGCGGCCGGTTCCTCATCGGGTTTCGCTGGCGTTTCCTACGAAGTGAAAAAGCTCACGAACAATACATGGGAATTCGTTGGTCAATCGCTTAATGGGATCATCCGCACCTTGGATACGTTCAACGGCACACTGGTGTGCGGCGGTGATTTTTACGGATACCTATTCTCCCAGGACAGTACGGTCGTCCACGTGGCACAGTTGAACATCAACTCGTGGCAACAACTGGGCGATGGTCTGAACGGTCGCGTATTCGACCTCTTGGTGGACCAGGACACGTTGTATGCCGGTGGCGATTGCGTGGGTGAAGTGGTCACGTACTTCGGACTTGCGCGTATCTCATCCGGTGCATCCAGTTGGGAACAACTCATGCCCAACATCGCCAACTACATCTTCAGCCCACTTGATGGATCGACGAACATCAATGCCCTCTTCGAGTACAATGGCCGCATTTACTTCGGCGGCAACTTCCAGATCAGCGTTGGCATGAGCTATGGCAACGAAATGGGAGCTTATGACGGCTCTCCGGATCAGGTGACCGTAATGGCGGACATGAACGGTCCAGTGAACGACCTTGACCTATTGGGATCCGATCAGTTGGTGGCCTGTGGTGCATTCACGCTCAGCGCCGGAGCTGCCGTGCCTTACGTGGCCACCACGGACCTTGCCACGGCGATCCCACGACAAGAGTTGGTCTCCGCTGATCTTCACGTTTGGCCGAACCCAGCGACCGATCACATCACGCTGGATGCAGGCGAGCCTCTTTCACACTCCGCACTGATCGAGGTGCTGGATGCACAGGGAGCCAGCGTCTTGCAGTCCATTGCCAGCGGATCACGAACGAGCATCGCTGTTCATGGCCTCGCAAGCGGAACCTACACGCTTCGCCTCACGGACGCCGGAGGGATCCGCATCGCGATCTTCCTACGCAAATAGCCGCGGCCGGTAAGCGACCACGGACGCGCCCTGCTCATTGCTTTGGCCCGGTGACACGCATACCGGCCGGGGTGATGGTAGGGCGCACCATTTGCACGCACAGGAACGAACACCTACGCCCTTTCTTTGTTCCGGACGCAGCTGCGCGCATGGAGCACTACTACTACCTCGGCCTCGACGTTTTGAGCATCGCCTTCCCGCTGGCGGCGAGCTTCGAGCGGCGGGTGCAATACTGGCGCAAATGGTCCGGGCTGTTCGCGGGCATTGGTGTGATGGCGATCGTCTTCCTAGCGTGGGACGCCGTGTTCACCGCGAACGGCGTTTGGGGCTTCAATGCACGATACACGTTGGGTCCACGCTTCCTGCATCTTCCCGTAGAGGAGTGGCTATTCTTCCTCACCATACCCTACTCCTGTGTGTTCCTATATGAAGTGATGCGGCATTTCGTGCGGCGCGATGTGCTGGGGATGGTCGCCCGTCCACTGAGCATCTTACTGAGCGCGTCCTTACTCACCGTCGGTCTGCTCTATATCGATCACGTATACACCTCCATTACCTTCCTCTGCACGGCCGCTCTGCTTGCGGTGCACGTGTTCATCCTGAGGAGCACCTACCTCGGCCGATTCTATGTGGGTTACGCGGTGAGCTTGATCCCCTTCTTCCTGGTGAACGGGATGCTCACTGGCTGGCTGTTGCCCGAACCCATCGTGTGGTACAACAACGCGGAGAACCTCGGCATTCGGCTGAATACGATACCGATGGAGGACAGCATGTACCTGCTCTTCTTCCTGCTGCTCACCATCACGTTCTACGAGCAGCCGTTGAAACGGACGCACGGCGACCTTTCGCCAGCTACACGGCCGCGTGTGACAGCTTGAACGAACGGCTCCACTTCCACCAGCCCACCGCGCTCAGCACCACGTAGGTGGAGAACAACAGCGCATACGGCACGAGCGGTGGTTCAGCGGTGACGTACAACGTGATCGCCACGCCATCCACCAGGCACCAATAGATCCAGTTCTCCAACAGCTTGCGCGCCATCATCCAGGTGGCCAGCACACTGAACACCGTGACCCAGGCATCCATATACGGGCTTTCGCTGAGGGCGTAACGCTTGAAGACCCAGCCTACCAAGGCGGAAAGGACAAGGCACGAAGCCACCGCGACGAGATGGAACATCCACGGCTTGCGCGTGATCAGGATCGAGGCATCGTCGCGTCCCCAGGCCACCCAACCGTAGAAGCCCATGGCCACGTAGTACCCGTTAAGAAGTACTTGCCCCGTGTAGTTGCGATGCACGTAGATGGCCATCATCAGCAACGACGACACGATGGCGAAGATCCAGCCGATGCGTTTCTCGAAGGCGGCGAGGAAGGTATAGGCTCCCGCCAGCACAGCACTTCCCCATTCAAGCAGGGTCCATAGGTCCTGGTTCACGCGGCGAAGATGCCACCGTTCATCCGCACGGGATCACGGTGTGCCGCAATTGCACGGTTGCGAGAAGAAGATCTTCACCTTGGGGAAGAGGTCCGTGATCTGTTGCATCTCACGCTCATCGAATTGGATCACGCGCAGGTCAAGGAAACGCAGGGCCTCCATCCCTTTCAACTCATCGGGAAAGGTCCCCAGGTCGTTGCTCCACAGGTCGAGTGAGATCAGCTCGCTGAGGTCACCCATACACGGCGGAAGGCCTGGAAGCTGGTTCTGGTGCAGGTCCAATCGCTTGAGGTGCTTCCATTGGCACACCACCACGGGCATTTCCGAGAACTTGTTCCGCGGTGCGCGGAACTCCTGCATGTTCACGAGCTCGCCCATCCACGTGGGTAGTTCCTTCAATTTATTGCGACCCAGGTCCAGCGCATTGAGGTTGATGAGCTTGCGGAGTTCCTCGGGCGCCACCTTCAACTTCTTTTGCGTCAACTGCAGTTTGAAGACCTTTTCCGGCTCCCGCAGGGCCGCCTCTAGGCTGTGGTACTCCTTCACTGTATCCAGGGCGATCGCGTCCAGCAACTGCGCGTGCAGCGGCGCCGTGATCGCGATGAAGGCAAGGACCAGTAGGAGCATGCGTTGTATCATGGCAGGGAGAGCAGGCGTATGGCCTCGGTATGGTCCTTCAATAACTGTTCCTTCAACGCGTTGAGATCTGCGAATCGTACCTCATCGCGCAACCGATGACGCAGCCGCACTGTGATCGGTTCGCCGTAGATGTCCGCGTTGAAGTCGAAGAGGTGAACTTCCAGCGTGCGTTCATTGTCGCCTTCCACGGTAGGCCGCACACCAATATTCAGCATGCCCTTGAACACGCCGCTCTTCAAGGTCACGTTCACCGCGTACACGCCATCGCCAGGGATCAGCTTGAACTGGTCCACCGCGCCCATGTTGGCCGTGGGGAAGCCGATGGTGCGGCCCCGCTGGTCGCCTTTCACCACCACGCCACTGATCGGATAGGCATAGCCAAGCTGCTCGCCAGCGAGATGAACATCGCCCCTACGCAAGGCTTCGCGCACCTTGGTGCTGCTCACCTTCACATGGTCCACTTCCTGCGCTGGGATCTCCTCCACCAGAAAGTCATAGGCTTCGCCCAATTGCCGCAGCAGGTTGATGTCCCCCTCGCGGTTACGCCCGAAGCGATGGTCGTAGCCGATCACCATGGCATGCACCCGCAATTGGTCCACCAGCACATCGCGAACGAAGTCCAGGGCATGCATGCGGCTGAAGGTGCGGCTGAAGGGTATGATCAACAGGTGGTCCAGACCGGCGGCATCCAGGAGTTCCACCTTTTCGCGCTGGGTGTTCAGCAACTTCAGGTCGCTATCATTGGGCTGAAGCACCAAGCGGGGATGTGGATAGAAGGTGAACAGGACGCTTTGCCCTTCCTCCTTCCGGGCGATCTCCTTCAGCCGGTGGAGGATGGTCTGGTGGCCCAGGTGAACACCATCAAAGGTGCCGGTGGTGAGCACGGGGTGTTCTACGGCGGTGAATGTACTGAGGTCGGTATGGACTTGCATGAGTTCGGAGATGTGCCGTCCTGCGGCACGAATGGGCCGGAGCCAAAGATGGCCGCGTTGCGGGTGCTTCGCCCCAACCGGATGGAAAAGCCGTGATCGGGTTATCCACAGCCACACCTGGCCTCGGGAGCTTATGGGGCCTGCACTGCGTGCCAGAAGGCCACTTTTATACACAGGCCTTTTCAATCCGCGGGAACCCGCTACCTTCGCGCCCGAATTTCAGACCGCTGGGGCGCGTATCCCCATTGAACCTCAAGCACTACAATGACCAAGCAGATCGGTAAAGTGGTACAGGTGATCGGACCCGTGGTGGACGTCCGTTTTGAAGCCGGGAAAGAGATGCCGAACATCTATGACGCGCTGAACATCAAACGAGAGGATGGCAGCGTGCTCATTCTGGAGGTGCAACAGCTCACCGGTGAGGACACCGTGCGGGCCATCAGCATGGACACCACGGATGGATTGTCGCGTGGCGCTGTTGTGGAAGGCATGGGCAAGCCCATCAGCATGCCGGTGGGCGAGGATGTGAAGGGTCGCCTCTTCAACGTGGTGGGTGCGCCCATCGATGGCATGAAGCCGGTCTCCATGGAGAAGTCGTATCCCATCCACCGCGAGTCCCCGCGGTTCGAGGACCTCACCACCAGCGCCGAGATCCTGTTCACCGGGATCAAGGTGATCGACCTGATCGAGCCTTACGCTAAGGGTGGTAAGATCGGTCTGTTCGGTGGTGCCGGTGTAGGCAAGACCGTATTGATCCAGGAGCTGATCAACAACATCGCCAAAGGCTACAGCGGCTACAGCGTGTTCGCCGGTGTGGGCGAGCGCACGCGCGAAGGGAACGACCTGCTGCGCGAAATGATCGAGAGCGGCATCGTGAAGTATGGTGACGAATTCGTTCACAGCATGGAGAAGGGGGGATGGGACCTGAGCAAGGTGGACTACGAGAAGCTCGCGACCAGCCAGGCCACCTTCGTGTTCGGCCAGATGAACGAGCCCCCCGGAGCGCGCGCGCGTGTGGCGCTCAGTGGTCTCACCCTGGCGGAATACTTCCGCGACGGCGATGAGAAGAGCGGAGGTCGCGACATCCTCTTCTTCGTGGACAACATCTTCCGTTTCACCCAGGCCGGTTCCGAAGTTTCCGCGCTGCTGGGGCGTATGCCCAGCGCCGTAGGATACCAGCCTACACTGGCCACCGAAATGGGCGCCATGCAGGAACGCATCACCTCCACCAAGCGTGGTTCCATCACCTCGGTACAGGCCGTGTATGTGCCTGCCGATGACTTGACTGACCCGGCCCCGGCTAACACGTTTGCCCACCTGGATGCCACGACGGTACTGAGCCGCAAAATCGCCGAGCTGGGTATCTACCCGGCCGTTGACCCGCTGGACTCGACCTCGCGCATTCTGTCGGCCGACATCCTCGGCGACGAGCACTACAACACCGCCCAGCGCGTGAAAGAGCTGCTTCAGCGCTACAAAGAACTCCAGGACATCATCGCCATCCTCGGTATGGACGAGCTGTCGGAGGAGGACAAGCAGGTCGTGAACCGCGCCCGTCGCGTACAGCGTTTCCTGTCGCAGCCCTTCTTCGTGGCCGAGCAGTTCACCGGCCTCAAAGGGGTAC
>JBKJNF010000088.1:0-19000 GCA_046596155.1 Flavobacteriales bacterium
TCCGGGAAGGTTTCGAAACCGAGCGCGACCATCTGCCGCACCGCTTGCGCCATGATGCCATGCCCGCGGTTGTCCTTACCGAGCCAGAAGCCGATCTCCATGTTGCGGCGCCACAGGTCTTGGCGCGGATGCAATCCTATCGCTCCGCAGGCTTCTCCACCGATATCAACGCACCGCCGAAAGGGCAGCATCTTACCAGCTTCCTCCAGAAAGAGCCGACCGTGCTCTTCCATATAAGGATGCGAGAATGCGTCTGAGAGGTTGGCCGCCACCGTGGGGTCGTTGGCATGCTTCACCAGCGCGGGCAGGTCCTCCATGCAGAAGGGGCGTAGGCGGAAGCTGATCATGGACCGAAGCTATAGGCAGGAACGACAAGGCCCCATTCCTGTGGGAACGAGGCCTTGTCGATGGGGAAAGGATCACTTTGCAGGCGTGGCGAATGTGGGCGTCACCCCTACGCTGTGGAAGAAGAACGCGTACTTATCGGCCTGCTGTTGCACGATCATGCTCGTCGGCATTCCAGCGCCATGGCCCGCCTGTGTCTGTACGCGGATCAGGACCGGTGCATCACCGGCTTGAGCGGCCTGTAGGGTGCTGATGTACTTGAAGCTGTTGGCCGGCACCACACGGTCGTCATGGTCGGCGGTCATCACCAAGGTGGGCGGGTACTTCGTACCCGGCTTGATGTTGTGCAGCGGTGAGTAGGCGTGGAGGAAGTCGAACTCGGCCTTGCTGCTGTCTGCGCATCCGTATTCGGGTATCCAACCGAAGCCCGCGGTGAATTTGTGGTAGCGCAGCATGTCCAATACGCCCACTTCCGGGAAGCAGACGCCGAAAAGCTCGGGACGTTGCGTTTCCACGGCACCGATCAATAAGCCGCCATTGCTACCGCCGTTCACGGCCAGGTGCGGCGTGTCGGTCCACTTCTCCTTGATGAGGTATTCCGCAGCAGCAATGAAGTCGTCGAATACGGTCTGCTTCTTCTCCTTCATTCCGGCCCTGTGCCAGTCCTCGCCATACTCGCCGCCACCGCGCAGGTTGGGTTGTGCGAACACGCCACCTTGTTCCAGGAGCAGCATACGGCTGGTGCTGAAGCCCGGTGACAGACTGATGTTGAACCCGCCATAGGCATAGAGCATCGTGGGGTTCTTGCCGTTCTTCTCCACGCCCTTCTTGTGCACGATGAACATGGGCACCTTGGTGCCGTCCTTGCTGGGATAGAACACCTGTTCAGTGACGAACTGTGTGGGATCGAACTTCAGTTCCGGTCGGAAGTATACGTCGCTCTTTCCCGAGGCGTAGTCATACGTGTAAATGGAGCCTGGGTCGGTGAAGGAGGTGAAGGAGTAGAAGCTGAACGTGTCCTTCCGCTTGCCACCAAAGCCACCCGCGCTACCGATGTCTGGCAATTGGATCTCCTTCTCGCCGCTGCCGTCCATGGCGTATCGGTAGAAGCGGCTTGAAGCATCTTTCAGGTATTCAGCGAACAGGTTGCCACCGCCCGTGGAAACGCCTTGCAGCAGTTCCTTCTTTTGAGCGATCACGTCTTTCCAATTCGCCTGTTCCGGCTTCGACGGATCCACGCTCACCAAGCGATAGTTGGGGGCGTCCACCTCGGTCATGGCCAGCAAACGGTCGGCCTTGGGATCATAGTCCATGATGCTCGTCTTGTGATCGAAGCCGGTTTGCAAAGCGATCCACTTCGCACCTGGAGCGGGAATGCCCGACTTCCGCAGGTCGATGTAGTACTGCTCGAAGCCATCGGTGCCGGTGCTGATGCTCAGTGTACCGAACTCTTCTCCTTCCGTTACACCCATACCGATGTACAGGTTGGGGTCGGTCCTGTTCTCGTAGACCAAGGCGTCCTTCTCCTGAGGATCACCGAGTTTGTGGTAGTACACCTTCTGCCACTGGCTGGCGGCGCTCAGCTCGGTGCCCTTCTTCGGCTCCGGATAGCGGCTGTAAAAGAATCCGTCCTTGTACCACGCCGCGCCGCTGAACTTGGCCCACTTCAGCACATCGGGCAGTTGCTTCATCGTCGTCAGATCGTACACCGTGATGTCCTGCCAGTCGCTGCCTGCTTTTTGTACACCCACGGCCATGTACTTGTCGTTGGTGCTGGCCCCCATCAGACCAAAGGTGGTGGTGCCCTTCGGGTCGATGGCGTTCGGATCGATGAAGACCTGATCCTTGCCATCGAGGCCCTTGCGCACGTTGATCACGTACTGGTTCTGAAGCCCCGAGTTGGTGCTGATGAAGTACAGGTCGCCCACCTTGTAGGGCGTGGTCACCTTCGGGAAGTTGTAGAGTTCCACGTAGCGCTTGGCCAGTTCGCCGCGATAGGGGATCTTGTCCAGATACGCGTGGGTCACCTCGTTCTGTCGCTTCACCCAGTCGGCCGTTTCGGCGCTGGTGTCATTCTCCAACCATCGGTACGGGTCGGTCACGTTCGTTCCGAAATGGTCATCGACGATGGTGGTGTCCTTGTGGACTTCGGGATAAGTGATCTTCTCCACGGCTTTCTGCTCAGTGTGTTGTTCGGGTGTGCCGCAGGCCACAAGTAGCGCACAGATCAGCACGGGTTGGATCCTCATGTTCTGGGAATTGGGACGGTGAAAGTAGTCCCGTGGGTCGTATCGAGCAGGCACCCCGGTATGACGGATGGTTGAATGCGAACGGGCCGTCCGTAAGCCGCCCGTTCAACGGGAAGATCCGGGCCCGTTCAGCGACGAATAAAACGTTCCACCAGCGTCTCGGCGCCATTGCTCACGCGCACCATGTAGAGGCCTTCGGGCAACGTGAACACGTCGATGGGAACACTGTTCACGCCTTCAGCAGCGGTCACCCTGCGTTGGTTCAGCGATCGGCCTGTGCCATCGAACAGCTCAATGCCCACGCTGGTTCCTTCATCGCTCGCAAAGCGAACGTTGATCCGGTCCGATGCGGGGTTGGGGTAGAGGTCCATGCCCAGGGTAGCGCGTTTTTGCACCTCCATTTCACGGTCGATGACGCTGGCGATGGCCGCCGTTGCCGGCGTGGCGAGCCATATCGTGGCGTTCACGAACAGGTTGCGGTGCGAACCGCTTACGGCCGTTCCATAGCTCACGTACAACGCATCGTTGGTGTCGCCGCTCCCATCATCGGGAGGCGAACTGTCGCCGATGGCGCACACCTTGCCGCTACCGTAGTTGCTTGCGGCGAAGATGGCCTGTGCGCTACCCGTGTTGGAAACCCCCGTTTTGTATACGAGGCCCTTGATCGTTGCATTGGCCGTGCTGCTCAATGTCATGCTCGTGCCGTTGTGGAAGTCAAGGCCCGTTACATTTCCCTGCACACCGTGCAGAATGGGGTCGGTGGCGTCGTTGCGCACGTTGCTGCTCAGTTGCGTGAAATTCTGCAGATCGAATGACAGGCCGAAGGGGTTGCTCAGGATGCCATTGTTCGTCATCAGGTCGTTCCAGATCGCCGGCGAATCCCATCCGTCGCTGTTGCGATCGCTGATCGTGTGGTCAGCGACCATGAAGAGTCCACCGCCATTCTGGACGAAATTGACGAGGGCCGTTCGCTCACTTGTGCTGAAGCGGATGTTCGGTTCGCAGACGATGAACACCTTGTAGTTGCTCAGGTCCTGGGCGTTGGTACTTACGCCATAGGTGATGAGTCCGTTGTACGGCAGTGTTTCCACTTGGTAGCCACGCTTGGCCAGGTCGGTTCCCCAGTAGGAGAGGGCGCCCTTCCAATAGCTCTGGGCCGTAGTGCTGATGATGCCGCTCTGCGCGGGTGTGGGATAGCGCTGCGGGTTGGCCTCGTTGCCGGCGCCGGTCACCATCAGGTGCGAACTGTTAACGCCGATGTTGTATGTGTCCGCATCCACCACCCAGTCGGCGTTACCCGCCATCTCGGCCTGTGATGCGTCGAACAACACTTTTACCGTCTGCGCTCGTAAGACCAGCGCAAGGAAAAGTACGGAACAGAGGGCCGTTCGTTTCATAGGAGGGTTCGTTGATGAAAGCTAATGTAGTCGCATCGGCCATTTGACGTGACCGGGATCGCCGAATTCATCACCGATCCGGACGTAGAGGGAATTGGGGGATACGGGCCAGAGTTCCGGGTGGATGATCAGGCCACCTTCCGGTGCGCCAGCTTCTGGCTTACCAACTCGTACTGCGTGCCCGGCCCGTCCAACAGCGTGATGTCCGAATCCAGCTGGCCTGCCAGCGTATGGATCAGGTCCATGCCCAAGCTGTTCGGCCGGTGGAATCCGTCACGGCTCTTCAGGCCAACACCATCGTCGCCAATGCGCATCCGAAGACCATCGTGCTCGCTGCCGGCCAGGTGTACGATGATCGTGCCTTTCTCACGCCCCTCAAAGGCATATTTGAAACTGTTACTGATGATCTCGTTGATCATCAATCCCAATGGCACCAGCGTATCCACGCCAAGTGTGGGCACCTGGATGTCGATGTCCATCTGCAACTTTTTGTTCACGCTGTATGCATACACAAGATCGCGTACCAGATGATTGAGATAGCTGCTCACATCGATGTTCGCGAGGTCCTTGCTCAGGTAGGTCTGCTCGTGCACCAAGGCCATGGCGCTCACCCGGGTCATGCATTCGGTGAAGAGCTCCCGCGTCCGCGGATCCTGCACCTGATCCTGTTGGAAACGAATGAGGCTCTTAACGATCTGCAGGTTGTTCTTCACCCGGTGGTGGATCTCCTTGATCATGATCTCCTTTTCCTCCTTGCTCAACATGGTCTCCCGCAGTTCCGTGTTGGTGTGCTCCAGGTCCTGTTTGGCCACGGCCAATTGTTCGGTGCGCTGGCGCGATTCCATCAGCAGCCTGCGGGCCATGCCCACAAGTAGCGCGAACACCACCGCGAAAAGGCAGGCCAGTATCAAAAGCATCTGCGTCTGGTCCCAGCTTGCGTTCAAGGCAGCGGTCTCGGCGCTCAGTCCTTGCTCGTGTACACGTCGCGCCGTGCGATCGATCTCTTTCTGTCCACGCTCCAGCATGATCTGAAAGACCGCCTCGGGCATACGTTGGGCGCTGTGACCACCCAAGCGAAAGACCACCTCTTTATGTAGCGAATCACAGGCCCGCAATTGCTCCTCCAGGTGCTCCGGCATGCTCGACATCCAAGGTTCTGAATTATGCCGTGCTGCAATGAAGGCAAGCTTCCCCCGCACCCTGGCGAGTTCACGCGGCCAATCATAGTTCCCCGTATTCACGTCGACCCGATGTACCATGCCCAGCTGCGTCACGCTACTGTTCAGCCCGCTGAGCTCGTCCAACAACTCCACCTGCCGACCGATGCGGTTCTGGATCGCGTGCGTGCGCGACACCAGCGCGAGATCCCAGCATATGAAGAGGATGGCGATACCTGCGGCAATAATGGGCCAGATGCGCCAGTTCGATGCGTTCACGGTCGGGGTTTCGATGGCCCTTGAACGCGAACGGCCGCACAGGGTTGCACGAAGGACCTACGGAACCACCTGTTGTCGGAGCCTGCCGGTGAACAGGCGGATCAGTTCCCGCAGGCGCGTTTCGACCAATGAGCGCACCTCGGCGTGCAAACGGCGCGAGAACTTCAGCCCCATGCCCGGGTAATGCTCCAATGGGGCTTCGCCTTCGCGCAGCAAACCCACGTCCAACCCGCCGCCGCTGGCGCCTTTGTTTCCCGTGTGCCGCACATCATGGAGGTGCACCGTGCATTGTCCGTTCCGGATATGCACTGATACCATGTAGTTCACCACACCCATGCTTTCCTCACGACCGGCCAGCATGGCACTGCGGAAGTTGAGCCGCGCCTGGCCCTCCATTACGCCGTCCTCTGGATCGAGCCGGATCACCCGCGCTCCGGGCTCCCGCCCGAAGCTGAGGTCCCAGGCCTCTTTCACCGCCACGGCCAACTGAGCCTTGTTCAGCGGCAATCCGAGCTCTTCGGTCAGCATGAACTGCGGGCCGGAGGTGCCGCTGATGGCTTGGCCAAATACCATCCCTGATAGAAGGAAGAGCAGGAGGATCAGCGTTGTGCGCACGTGGATCGGAATGGGGAAGGTGCGTGCTGGTTCGCGAACAGATCCCAGCCTCCAGTTTCCAAAAATACGGCCACGCCTCGTGCCTCCGATACCTTTGTACCCTATAACAGCTTTATCATGAGTTCCGACATCCTCCGCAATCGTGCCGTCAAACTGGGCGTATTCTATGACGGCGGTTATTTCAGCCACGTCAGCAACTACTACAACTATGTGCACCCGCATCGCCGTCGTTTGCACATCGGCGGTCTGCACGATTTCATACGCCACACGGTGGCGGAACGGGAAGGCACTACAACCAACCTCTGCCACATCATCGACGCCCATTTCTTCCGCGGGCGCTTCAGCGCGAAGGAGGCCAATGAGAAGACCAACCAACTATACTACGACCGTATATTCGACGAGGTGCTCATGTACAATGGTGTGCAAACGCATTACCTGCCCGTAAAGGACCAACAGGGCCGCAAGCGCGAGAAGGGGATCGATGTGCTTATGGCGTTGGAGACCTACGAGCTCTGCATGCTCAAGCGCTATGACGTCGTGGCCCTCATCGCCAGCGATGGCGACCACGTGCCCCTGGTCCGTAAACTTCATGCACTGGGCTGCAAGACCATGCTGCTCGGCTGGGACTTTGAGTACACCGATGAGACCACTGGCGAACTACAGACCACCCGCACCAGCAACGACCTCTGGAACAATGTGTCCTATCCATTGGAGATGAGCGACCTGGTAGAGGAGGGGCTGCAGGCCAAGGACGAGATGGTGCTGGACATGTTCGTGACCAAGGAAGTTCTGCCGCGCGACCCATCAGCAGACCAGGACAAGCCATTGGTGAGCATGAGCAACTACGAGGATACCGAGCGCCATAACAGTCAGGTGATGAGCCTGCACAATGGTTACGGCTTCATCCGATTCCCAGAGAACAATCTCTTCTTCCTGCACGAGGATCTGGAGGATGTGGACTTCGCCACGCTCGCCGTGGGTGATATGGTGGATTTCAACACGGCGATGAATAGCAAGGGCCAGCGCGTGGCAAAACACATCAAGCGCGTAGTCGCCTGATCGGGTCAGCCCGCAGCCGGAAGAGAAAGGGTGAACGTGGTCCCGTGGCCAACGCCAGCGCTGTTCGCAATGAGCTCGCCCTGCATCGCCTCCGACCATTGCCGCGCGCGTGCCAGCGTGCCGCGGCATTGCTGTTCGCCATCCGTGCTGCGTGAAGCCAGCATGGCGAAACGCACGAAGACATCGGCCAGATCGCCTTGGTCCATACCCACACCAACGTCCGTTACATGCACGCGTATGAGGAGACCAGAGCGTTCAATTTTGACATGGATCGCGGAACCCCGAGGGGAGAACTTACTTGCGTTGCTGATCAGGGCCTGTAGGATCTGCTCGATCCAATGCGCATCACCTAGGGCCTCTATCCCGCGGTCCCCTGTAACCGTTACTTGCTGGCCCTTACGATCCAGTCGGTGAAGCTCGCGCTTCAGCGTCTCTTCGATGCGATCGAATAGTGGGATGGATGTACATTTTGGGATGCGCACGGTCCGGTCCACCTGAAAGTCGTCCAAGAGGTCCTCGATCTCGCGTTGCGCTTGGAAGTAACCTTTTTCCGCAAACGCATGCAGTTGGTCGGGGTCCATAGCGACGTCGCCTGCACGCAAGGCCTTCATCACTTCCCAGAGCCCGGTTAGCCGGTTGCGTAGATCGTGCGCGAACACATGCAGGCGTTCGGACCGATCGTGATCCGTTGAGGTGGTCACCGGCCGTTGCTCAGGCATTACTGCGGGCCACACTGTGCAGTAGCCCGATCAGGCTGTCGCTGTCGATGGGCTTTACCAGGTATTCGGCATCGGGGATGGAGCGGATACCATCCACGATCTCCGGCTTGCTACTGGCGGTAAGGAAGATGATGGGGATGGGGTCCAACGCCTGGATCTCCCGCGCCAGGTCGAGGCCGGTCTTGTCTCCTTTCAGGTAGACGTCCATGATGATCACATCCGGGCGTTCCTCTGCGAGCATGGTTTCCGCTTCAGCACTGCTGCGGGCGGCGCCTATGACGGCGAATCCCATTTGTTCCAATTGCAGGCGATAGCCGAAGGAGATGATGGCTTCGTCCTCGATGATGAGCACTTTTTTCATGGCAGGGGGGGCGTAGAACCGCGTTGTGGTTGGGCCTTTAATTGGATCGCCTCGGCAAGCCGGTGGTACTGCTCCAGGCTGAATGACTTTTCGATGTAGTCGTGAACCGTGGACGTATGCCGCGCGGTCTCGATGTCCATGGGATGGATACTGCTCGAGCACATCACCACATGGGTGCTGCCATTCGGCAACAACCCTTCCTCCTCACACACGCCCAGGAATTCAAATCCGTTGGTGCCGGGCATGTTGATGTCCACCAGCATCAGGTCCGGTCGCGCACCGGTCCTACGCAGATGCTCCAACGCGTCCATGGGGTCATGGAACGCGGTGAAGGTGCCTGTGTATTGGGCTTGACGGAGCACCAACTTCGTAATGAAGTGGTGATCGTCCTCGTCCTCGACGAGCATGATGTGTTGGATAGCGGTGCTCACGGTTAGGCCCTTCTACGACGAAGCGCACCGGAAGTTGCCTTCACCGCAGGTCGTGGTCCAAGCGGCTGATATGTTCCGCCGTACCCAGCATGTAAAGCGTGTCGTCCGTTCGGATGCGATCGCTGCCCGTAAGCTGTGTGATCGTGCGCCCCTGACGGCGTATAGCGAGGATCGTGATGCCGTAGTTGCCGCGCAGGTCCACATCCGCCAAGGAGCGCCCAACGATCTTGCTCCGACCAAGGTCCACGGGTACCGTGGCGATCTCCATATCGCCTAGATCGGGCCTTAGAGTGCCTCTAGGCTGCGTTTGGCCCAACTCGGTAGGAGGGACGCCGCGCAACATACCGTAGTGGTCCTCACGGAAGTGCGCCACGATCTCCTGGATGCTCCGCTCGGCCACCAGGTATTTGCGCAGCACTCGGTAAAAGATCTCGATGCTCGTCTCGAACTCCTCCGGGATCACCTCGTTCGCTCCTGCGGCCAGGTTGGCCTCGATCTCGCGTACGTATCGCGTACGAACGATGATATAGGCGCGCGTGTGCGCCCGCACGGAGGCCACGATCCTGCGCGTGGCATCCGCATCGGCAATGGCCACCACAACCACGCGGGCCTGTTCCACATGGGCTTTTTCCAGAACGTGGTCGTTCGTTGCATCGCCGTGAACGACCTGATTTCCCTGCCGCAGTGCCAGGTCGGCGAGGTCGGGATCCTCTTCGATCACCGCGCAGCGAATGCGCGTGCTCTGTGCCGCCCTTGCTACATTCTGGCCGTTGAGGCCGTAGCCCACGATCACCACATGGTCCTTCAACGCTTTGCGCTCCACCCGTTCCACTTCCTTGCGCACCCGCATGATACCGTCCATCCTGCGCCCCACTGTGCGAGGCAGGAATACCGTGAAGACCCGGCGCACAATGCCGTCCAATGATCGCATGGCGAAGGGCGTGAGGCCCATGGTAAGGATAGAGATGGCCAGGAACAACTGATGGTGCGCCGGGGTCAGCAAGCCCTCCGCAAGCCCGGCTACGGCAAGCACGAACGCGAATTCACCCACTTGGAACAGGCTGATGCCGCACTTGAGCGCGGTATGCACGGGGTGCCGCAGTACCCATACAGCAACGAAGGCCGCAAGAGTCTTCAGGACCACCACCAGCAACGTGAGGCCCAGCAGGACGAACGGATGTTCCACGAAAAGTCCCGGGTCCACCAACATGCCAATGCTCACGAAGAAGAAGCTCATGAAGAGTTCGTGGAATGGCTGCACAATACCTGTAGCATGATAGGCCTGGTCCGTGCCGCTAATGATCAGCCCGGCGAAGAAAGCTCCCAATGCGAGCGAAAGCCCAAGGGATTGCGTAGCCCACGCCGCTGCAAAGCACAGCACGACCACGGTGATGATGAAGAGCTCTTTGTTCTTGCCGCTGGCCACCGTGCGCAGCAACCGCGGAACAGCGAACCGCCCGCTCACATAGACGCCTACGACAAGCACTACCATCTTTACCAACAAGCGCAACAGATCACCGCCGATGTCGCTGCTCTTGCCCGCGAGCATTGGCGTTACCAGCATCATGGGCACCACAAGGATGTCCTGGAAGATCAGGATCGCCGCACTGATCCGGCCGAAAGGCGCGTCCATGCGACCCTGCTCCTGCAGGATGCGCAACACGATCGCGGTACTGCTCAGCGTGACGAGGAAGCCGGTGAACACGGCCGCCGGGAGCGGAAGACCGAGCATCCGACCAACACCCGCGACCAGTCCAATGGTGAGCAGGGCCTGCAGCGAACCTCCCACAAAGACGGTAACGCCGATGGTGGCCAGCTTCTTCAGACTGAACTCCATGCCGATGACGAACAACAGGAAGATCACGCCCAGCTCCGCCAGCAGTTGAACCGATTCCGGCTTGTCCACCCAGCCGAGCACGTGCGGACCTGCAAGCACACCTGCGAGGATGAAGCCTAACACGCCTGGGAGCTTCAGCCGTCGGAACAGTAGGATGATCCCCACGGCCAAGGCCAGCACCACGATCAGTTCTCCGAATAGCCCTTGCTCCATGCTATTTGCGGAATACCAGCCACACGGCCGCCACCAGGAACAGCCCGGACCGCATTGGATGTGCCTTGGAACACAGATGCCCGTACCGCGCAACCGTCCTGAAGACGTTGGTGAAGGTGAGAAGGACCGTGGTCAACGTGCCGCGCATGGGAACTCAGAGCAGGAACTTGCCTACTGCCGCCGCGAAGTTCTCAGTCGGCCCTGGCCGTATGACACGCGGCCCGGCGCTACGGTCAACCGGGCACTGTTGATCGGATCGTAGCTTCACCGCCTTGAAGTTGGAGCATCACAAAGAGCAACTGGCCTCGCCGCGTACCTATGCCATCCGTCAGTTAAAGTTCCTGATGGCCGCGCTTGTGTTCATCGGATCCAGTCTTTCCGTTGGCATCTGGGGCTACATGCATTTCGCCCACCTGCGATTCGTCGATGCATTGCTCAACGCCAGCATGATCATGGGTGGGATGGGGCCTGTGGACATCCTACGATCCGATGATGCCAAGCTCTTTGCCTCCGTCTTCGCGCTTTATAGCGGTATCGCCCTGCTCACTACCGTGGCCGTGATCCTCACGCCCATGGTGCATCGGTTGTTGCATCGCTTGCGCTTGGATCAGAAAGAGGAGTGAGCCTAGCCGCCACCCTGGTCACAAGCATTTGAACTGGTCAAAGGGCTCCTGGCAGTTGTTGCACTTCCACAAAGCCTTGCAGGCCGTGCTGCCGAAGGGGGAGAGCATCACCGTGTTCGTTGAGCCGCACTGAGGGCATTCCACCACCGGGCTGCCTCCTTTTAACGCGCGGATGTCGGCCGTGTGCACCGGCGGCGCTATGCCGTATTGCTTCAATTTGGCTTTTCCCGCCGCCGTGATCCAGTCCGTGGTCCAAGCAGGGGAAAGGGTCATGCGCACCTCGATATCGGTGATACCGGCCTTTACTAGCTCCGTGGTAATGTCCGCCTTCATAACGTCCATCGCTGGGCAGCCCGTGTAGGTGGGTGTAATGGTGACGATCACCTTGCCTTGGGGGCTCACATCCACATTGCGCACAACGCCCAATTCAAGCACGTCGATCACGGGGATCTCCGGGTCCTTCACGAAGTGTAACAGTTCGCGTATGCGCTCCGGAGTGATCATGTGGCTTGTTCTGGTCAGCCGCAACGGTGTGGCGCCCTTACCATGTTGCACCGGGATATGCCCGCTGCAAATACTGCATGTCGGCCAGAATGAAGCCCATGTGTTCGCTGTGTTTGCCATCCCGCCCGCCACTGGCCATGAATCCATCAACAGGACGCTTCAGTGTCGCTTCGCTCAGCACCTTATCCACCGTGGTATCGAATGTGGCCTTGATCTTCGCGAGGTCCGGTGCGAAGCCAGCCTTCATCAGCTGCTGATGCACATCGTCCATCACGAACAGTTCACCACCAAAAGTCCACAGGTCATCCAAGGCCTGTTGCGCGCGCAGGTGACTTTCTGCGGTGCCATCACCAAACCGAATGATCCAGTCGCTACTGTGGCGTAGGTGATATTGCGCCTCTTTCACGGCCTTGCCCGCAATGGCCGCCAGCTGGGCATCTGCGCTCTTCAGCAACGCCTCGGCCAACGGCAGATGGTAGGCATCGAACAGGAAGCTGCGGACGATGGTATGCGCGTAATCCCCGTTGGGTTGCTCCACCAATTTGACGTTCAGCAACTGCCGCTCATTCCGCAGGAACGCGATGTCATCCTCCGTGCGGCCCTTGCCCTCGACCACACCGGCGTATGCAAGTAGGTTACGCGCTTCGCCCAGGTGGTCCAGCGCGCGGTTCGTAAGTGCGATGTCCTCCTCCAGCACGGGGCCATGACCGCACCATTCGCTCAGGCGATGGCTCAAGATCAGCAGGTCATCGGCTTGGCGAATACAGAAGGTGTAGAGGGCTTGGTTCATTGTCGGGGCCGGAAATTTCCAGCCCTTACGAACAGGGCCGGAGATCATCGATCAGGTTCAGATGTACTTCGCGCCTTCCGGCATCGTGTAGAAAGTGGGGTGCCGGTAGGTCTTGTCGTCCGCGGGGTCGAAGAACATGGCGGCATCATCCGGCTGGCTGGCGCTGATGGCGCTGGCCGGTACCACCCAGATGCTCTGGCCTTCCTGCCGTCGCGTGTAAACATCGCGCGCGTTCTCAATGGCCATTCGGGCATCGGTTGCGTGCACACTGCCCACGTGCTTGTGGTCCAACCCACGCTTGCTCTGGATGAACACCTCCCAGAGCGGCCAGTTGTTCGGGTTGTCGCTACTCATGCTCATGCTGCTTGTTTCTTCGCCTGCTTGGCCGCGTAGGCCAGCGCGGCCTCCCGCACCCATGCGCCTTCCGCATGTGATTTGTTGCGCGCCACCAGGCGCTCCTTGTTGCAAGGACCATTCCCGGCAACAACGTTGTTGAACTCGCTCCAATCGATCTCTCCCCAGTCAAAATGCTGGGTGGACTCATTCCACTTCAACAGGGGATCGGGGATCGTTAGGCCGATCACCTCCGCCTGCTGCACTGTGCGATCGATGAAGATCTGCCGCAGTTCATCGTTGCTCTGGCGCTTGATCTTCCACTTCATGCTATCGGCGCTGTGTGTGCTGTTCGCATCACTCGGGCCGAACATCATCAGGCTTGGCCACCACCATCGGTTCAAGGCGTCCTGCGCCATCTCTCTCTGCTCCGGTGTGCCGTTGGCCAGCACGGCCATGATCTCATACCCCTGTCGTTGATGAAAGCTCTCCTCCTTGCAGATGCGCACCATGGCGCGGGCATAGGGTCCGTAGCTGGCGCGGCACAACATTACCTGGTTCATGATCGCGGCGCCGTCCACTAGCCAGCCCACAGCACCTATATCCGCCCATGACAGGGTGGGGTAGTTGAAGATACTGCTGTACTTGGCCTTGCCGCTTAACAGGTCGTCCTCGGTCTGTTCCCGCGTGGTGCCAAGCGTTTCCACCGCACTGTAGAGGTACAGGCCATGGCCAGCTTCATCCTGCACTTTCGCCAGCAGAATGGCTTTTCGTCGAAGGTTCGGAGCGCGCGTGATCCAATTGCCCTCGGGGAGCATGCCCACTACCTCGCTGTGCGCGTGCTGGCTGATCTGGCGGACCAACGTTTTCCGATATTTCTCCGGCATCCAATCCTTCGGTTCGATCTTCAGTTCCGCATCGATCTTCGATTGGAAGCGTTCTTCTAGGCTGGTTACGTCTGTCATGGCGTTCTGGAAGGGCGTAAAGATACGGGAGTGCAGTATTGTGGCCGTGGCTTGTAGGGTTCAGAACGATCCATAGGTCCTAGGTGTTCTGCGAAGACTACGGGCGCTGGCTGCCAACGGCTACTTTTGCGACCCTTCTTGTACAACCTATTCGCATGGCACGTTTTCACTCGCTCAAGGTCGCCGAAGTACACCCTGAAACGACCGATACCATCGTCGTCAGCTTCGGTATCCCCCCTGATCTGCAGGAGGAATTCCGCTTCATCCATGGCCAATACGTGACCATCAAGCTACAGGTGAACGGGGAGGAGCTCCGGCGTAGTTACAGCATTTGTAGTAGCCCGTTGGATGCGGGGACGCTATCGATCGCAGTGAAAAAGGTGATCAAGGGCCGTGCAAGCACCGAACTCGTAGAGAAGCTGAAGCCCGGAATGGCGCTCGAGGTGATGGCGCCCATGGGCCATTTTCACACGCTGCTCGCTCCCACCAATGAACATCATTACGTGGCGTTCGCCGCAGGAAGCGGCATCACACCGATCCTCAGCATCCTGGTCACCGTGCTGCGCACCGAACCTCGCAGTCGATGCACCCTGTTCTTTGGCAACACGGAGGAGTCGCGTATCATCTTCCGCAAACGGCTCGGCGATCTGCAAGCGCACTACCCCGGCCGACTGGATGTGCATCACATTCTTACCAAGGGGGATGATGAGGACCGCCTATTTAACGGCCGTATCACCACCGACAAGGCCAAGGAGCTGCTTGGTAGGTTCGTGACCGGTGCCATGCACAAGGAATACTTCATCTGCGGCCCAGAACAGATGATGGTGAACGTGACCGAAGCCCTAGAAATGAGCGGAGTGTCCAAAAAGCAGATCCATGTGGAGCTTTTCACTACTCCCGTGAGCGCCGAAGGCCGCAAGGAGACCGCACACGCCACCGCGCCCAGCGCCACCGGGACCTCGCAAGTGAAAGTGATCCTCGACGGGCGCGAATACGAACTGATGATGGACCGTAAGGGCGACGCCGTGCTGGATGCGGCCATCACTGCTGGTCTAGATGTGCCCTATGCTTGCAAAGGCGCCGTTTGCTGCACCTGCAAGGCCCGCGTGGTGGAAGGGCAGATGGAAATGGCCATGAATTATGCCCTGAGCGACGAAGAGGTGGCCGATGGCTATGTGCTCACCTGCCAGAGCCACCCACGTTCCCCTCGTGTGGTGGTGGACTACGATCAGCACTAAGAGTTTAATAAGCAACGGCGGCCCTTGCGGATCGCCGTTGGTGTTAGCCCCCGGCCAGTGTCGTTGTTGCTGGATCGGGCGGGTCGAACGCGTTAGTTGGTCTCCATCTGGGCGCCCAGTAAGGCCATTTTCAGCTGGATGTTCGCCAGGTATTCATCGTTGTGGGTGAACTGGTGCTGCGCATCACTCCATTGTACGACCGCACTGGGAAAGTCCAAATAGAACGGATCCGAATGGACGAACTTGTCCATGGGCTCCAGGTTCACAAAGCACTTGTAGGACTCGTATTTCACCACATCGGCTGGTAGGCTGGCATCAATGAAAACCGATTTATCTCGGTATCCAGGCTTGCTCACGTGGATCGTGTAGTATGCGTTGATGTCGAGTTGAAGCTCGAAGGCCGACTTGTTCGTTGGCTTGAGTTCCGCCACTTTCTCGTTGTCCTTGTACAAGGTCACGGTCAGGTCGGATGTTTTGCCGCCATTGGCTGTGATCGCGCAGATCACGGGTAAGTACCAGCCTTCGGCTTGGTCGCGGCGGTCGATGATCTTACTTTGTGCTTGGCCGAAATGGCTAAGCAGAAGGAGAGGCATCAAGGAGAAATAGCGAAGTTCCATTTGCTGGAGGTCAGAACGTGACCCGTTTGGTTCAATGCGTTTTACGGATCTATCAGCATAGGGTTACACCTTCATATGGCGATCCTTAGCCCACCCTCGGGGATGGCGGTAGGTATGCGTAGGTGGATGGTTGCGCCGCCGTCCAGTTTGCCTTCCGCCCAGCAGCTGCCGCCGTGCTTCTGCACGACACGCTGCACAATGGCCAGACCAATGCCCGTTCCTTCGAATTGTTCTGCGCGGTGCAAGCGCTTGAACACGCCGAACAGCTGGTTCCCCTTCGCAGGTTCGAAGCCAACACCATTGTCCGTGACAGTTATAAGGTGATGGTCGAATACCACCTCGTGTTGCACCTCGATCACGGCTTTCTGACGAGTGCGCGTGAACTTCACCGCATTGGCCAACAGGTTGGTGAGCGCAACACGCAGCATGGCTGGGTCCATGGGGATCACCGCTGCGCCAGCGGGTGGAAGGAGCAACTCAATTGAGCGCCCTTCGCGGTCCAGTTCCTCAAAACACTCCCGCGCTACCTGGGCTAGGTCCACTTGTTCCCTCGAAATGGCATGATTGTCCGTTCGGGCGAAGCGCAGCAGATCCTCCACTAACATCATCAGGCGCGAAAGCCCGTGGTTCATGCGATCAGCCACCTGGCGCATCTCTGGATCCGCGTTCATCACCGATAGGATCGAGAGGTGGTCGGCCATGCTCTTCAGGCTTTTCAGCGGCGAAAGCAGGTCGTGCGCCACGGAGAACGAAAATGAATTGAGGTCCTCCAGCGCTTCCTTCAGTTGCTTGGTCCGCACAGCCACGCGCTGGTCCAGCTGCCGGTTCAGATCCTTCAAGCGCAGCTCTTCCTGCTTCCGGTCCGTGATGTCCTTTAACACGGCTTGGAACAATCCGGGTCCTTGACCTTCGCCCCGCAGCCAGGTGCTGGTAAGCAGGCAATCCAGTACCCGACCATCCGCCATTCGCAGGCCCAACTCGATATCCAATGGCCCTGAACCCCTTCGCTGTGCTGATAGATCGTTCGACAGGCGCGCTTGGTCCACGACGAAGTCCTGTGCCCGATGGGCAAGCAGTTGCTCCCGTGTCAACCGAAAGAGCCTCTCCGCCGCCGGGTTCGCATCGTGCAACTGGCCGTTGGCCTCAACGATCAGGATCGGGTCCCCGCTGCTGGCGAATACCTGCTGATAACGCTGGAACAGGCGCTCCCGCTCTTCCTTAAGCGCATGCATCTCATACGCCTGCTGGATCCTCAAACGCAGGTCCACCTCATCCCACGGCTTGGTGATGTACGCATGTATGCCACCACGATTCACTGCTTCCACAACGGATTCCAGATCCGAGTAGCCGGTGAGCATGATGCGCACCACACGCGGCCAGCGCTCGCGCAACTGCGCCAGAAATTCGGTGCCGGACATGTGCGGCATTCGCTGGTCGCTCACCACCACATGGGGACGTTCCTGCTCCAATAGTTCCAGAGCCTCCCGTCCGCTCTTCGCAGTGGTCACGTCGAATTCACGCCGGAAGCCTGCGCGGAACGCCAAGAGGTTGCCCTCCTCATCGTCCACATAGAGAACCTTGATGCGTTCGCTGTTCATGTTCACGCGCGTTTGGCGAGAGTCATTGGTTGCGAGCTGGGTAGGAACAGACGGAACACCGTTCCCTCGCCGGGAATGCTATCCACCTCTATGCGGCCATGATGTTTTTCGATGATGCTGTGTGCGATGGACAGGCCGAGTCCGGTTCCTTCGCCAACCGGTTTCGTGGTGAAGAAGGGCTCGAAAACGCGTGCCCGCACCTCGGGCGGCATGCCGATCCCATTGTCCGTGATGGAGATCATCACCTGTTCATTCGCCTCTTTGGTGACCACGCTGATGCGGCCTCCGGAGTTGCCATGACGCGCCAGCACTGCCTGTATCGCGTTGTTCAGGATGTTCATGAACACCTGGTTCATCTTGCCGGGCAGGCACTCCACGGACGCCATGGGCTGGAGGTCCAGTTCCATTGAAACGCCGTCCTTCAACTGGGAGCCGAGGACCTTCAAGGTGCTGCGCAGTCCATCATTCAGGTCCGCTTGCTTCAGGTCGCCTTCATCCAGCCGGCTGAAAGTGCGAAGGCCACGCACGATCTCGGCTGTGCGATCGGCACCTTCCTCCATGCTGTGGAGAATAACGCCCACCTCGGTGATGGTCTCGTCAATACCCAACCGTTGCTCCAGCTTGGCGATCTCCTCTGGAGCACCTTGGGCGCGGTAAGCCGCCAATATTTCCAGAAGGTCCGACATGTCCCGTTTGAGGGGCGGGATGTTGCTGCGGATGTAGTTGATCGGGTTGTTGATCTCGTGTGCAATGCCGGCCGTCAACTGTCCTAGCGAGGACATCTTCTCCGCTTCGACAAGCTGGCTTTGCGCCTGCTTGAGGTGGTCCAGGCTGTCCTGCAATTGATGAGTGCGCTCCGTCACTTTCACTTCCAAGATCACATTCTGGTCGCGGGTGATGCGGAAATTTTCTTGGGCAGATGCAAGGGCTTCGGCTTGGGAGTGCTCTTTCTCGCGACGGAGGATATTGATGCGGTCGGCGAGAGCAAAACTTAGTAGGACACCTTCAACTGCAGAGCCGAACGGCATAGCGTAAGTCGTGAGATCGTCAAATGGAAGAACTCCTGCATCGCGCAATACATATATCACCACTCCCACGAGGAAAAATGCCCATGCCAATAAGAAAAAACGAGCTTGTCTGGAACCCTTTCGAATTGCTGAAACTACCATTACCATTAGATACAAGGCCGTCCAACCACTGATAATCTGCGCCATCATGTATCCGAACCAAGGGTCTCCAAATAAATAAATCGAAATATTTACCGCAATGGCAAAATAAAAAATGGGAACTAATTTATGCATCTTCGGAACATATTTAATTGTTCCAATAAACATTCTAGAAAATTGCATGCCTAACATGACAGCTCCAAGGACGAATATTATTGAAGAACGGGAAGATAACCATATATTGTCGGACCAAATATAAGCCTGACCAATTCCGAGTACTGAAAATTGCGCTAATCCAATAACAATTATGTATAGGACATAAATCAGATAACTTTTGTCTTTAATTGAAGTAAATACGAAAAGATTATACAGGGCCATTACTAACATAATTCCTGCGTAAGCTCCGAACCATAAATTTCGTGAAGCGCGTAATTTATGTGCATCAGATTGGGATGAAAGGAACATAGGCACATGGATTTGCTTGAAGCCCTGGACCCTGATGTA